>JAPLFX010000106.1 GCA_026390445.1 Pseudomonadota bacterium | reverse complement strand
GAGCACGCCCGCGAGCTCGGCAACGCGGTGCCGACCGAGCCGATCGTGTTTCTCAAATCGGTTAGCTCAATGCGTGCGCTCGGCGGTGGCGATCTCGCATACGCGGACGAGACCTTCCATCATGAAGCGGAGCTGGTGCTGCTGCTTGGCCAAGTCGTGCCGCGCGGCAGTAGCGTCGGCTGGGAGGTGCTGCAGGCGGTTGGTTTGGGTATCGATCTCACGCGCCGTGAGGTCCAGACTCAGCTAAAGGCCCAGGGCTTGCCGTGGACTGCGGCAAAAAGCTTCGCCGGTTCGAGCCTGCTGAGCGCCTTTATCGAACCGACCGAACTACCCGATCATAACTCCATCACCTTTAGCTTTAGCGTCCATGGTCAACTGCGCCAGCAGGGTGATACGGCGCTGATGCTCAACTCCGTGCCAGCCTTGCTAACGCACATCGCTAAGGCGAATGACCTGGTGCCCGGCGATTTGGTCTTTACTGGCACGCCCGCAGGGGTCGGGCCGCTACGGCGCGGCGATGCGTTCACCCTAGAGTTCACGCAGATCGCCAAGAGCTTTAGCGGGCGGCTATAAGCCGACCGTGCCCCATCACCTAGCGCGCAAACAGCGCCGCCGTGCCAAACAGAGCCTTCAAATCGTCGTCGTTGAACGCCAAGCCACCACCAAAGAAGACGCTCTCGCGAAGATTGCGCGCCTTGTTGGTGTTGGGATTGGTGCGACTCACGTCGTCAAGGCCGATCATCGCGTAGATGTGGTTATAGAAGAGGACGCTACCATAGGCCTTAAAGTGGCCATTGCGACGGACGGCCTTATTGCGCGTGTCGAACTCGAAGGCCTCGGTCGTCAGCTTGAAGCGATCACTCCAGAAATACATATCCGCGGCGATGCCGCCAGTGGTTTCAAACAAGCCAGCACGCACCGCGAACCAGTACCAGCGCTTGGCCACTTGAGCATTGAAGCGTAGGGCCTTTTGCTTCTTGTCGCGGTAGACGGTGCGCGTGCTGTTTGGGGTGTTCTTACTCGTATCGGTGGTGACGGTCTCTTCATCGGTATCGTAGGTCGTATCGGTCAAACCGAGCAGGTAGTAACGATCCGGCCGGGTTTTAAATAGCAGGTTCATGTAGTACTGCGAGGAGCGGTCGCGGCGGTATTCGCCGTGGACATCGACTGCAACCTCGAGCTTGGTGGCGGGAGCCAGCACCTTGCGAATGTCTTTGATCGCACCCTCGAGTTCGGTGATCGCTGTGTCATCGTTGATCAGCTTGCCGACGGTCCCCTCACCCTTCTCGATCTTTTCGGAGATGAGATTGATGTTCTTGGTCAAGCCGCGTACGTCGCCCATCGAGTTGTCGAACTGCGCCAGAATACGGTCGATCTTCTCTTTGTTTTCCTTGCTGGCGACGTCCTTGATATTCGCAGCCGCCGTGCGCAGGTCGCGGACGCCGTCACGGACATTGCTGACGACGTCGTTAAGGTCACCGCGGCGATCGCCGACGACACTGCGCAAGGTCGCCGAGGTCTCCTTGAGATCAGCAGTCAACTCATGAATATTATTAATGATATCCCGCATGCTCCGCTCGCCCTCGGCGGAGCCAAGGACGCTGGACAGAGTCGTCGTGACTTTTTTAATGTCCTTAGCAATGCTGCCGACCATGCCGATGAGGCCCTCGAGGTCGGTGCCCTCCGTAGCTTGGGGGATTAAGCCCTCCTGGGGGATTTCATCACCGTTGTCGCGCGGGCGGACGATCTCCAAGTGCTTGTCGCCAAGGAGTCCGACGCTGCGAATCTCGAGCTTGGAGCCGACCGGTATGGGGATCGACTGTTCAATGTTGAGACCGATCCGGGTGTGGCCGTCGTTCAGCGCGACCTCGGTGACCCTACCGATGGTCACCCCGGAGGTCTTCACCTGGGTCTTGGTGACGATGCCGGCCGCATTCTCTAAGACCGTATAGTAGTGTTTGTATTTTTTGCGTACGAAGGCTTCGGGACTCAAAACAAAAAACATATAGCCAAGCGCGACCACAGCGACGATGGCAAAAAGACCAACTTTAAACTCGGTCCCAAAGGACTTAAGCATGGTCAAACCTGCTTTCTACAGAAAATAGCTCTCTCAGCAAGCTATCGGCAAGCGCGGCGATTAGTTGAGTGCGACTCATAAAAACTCCATCGGCCCTTCGACCTTGCCCGAGAAAAACTGCCGTACCACCGGGTCCTTGGCGGCACGAAAAGCCGCCGGCGTACCGGCCAGAGCGACCTTGCCCTGGTAGAGAAAAACGATATAATCCGCCGTCTGCAAGGCCGCTTTCAGATCATGTGAGATGACGATCGAGGTGAGCTCTTGTTCTTCCTTGCTCATCTGCACGATTAAGCCATCGATCATCTCCGAGACCAGGGGATCCATCCCCGTCGTCGGCTCGTCATACAAGATAATATGCGGCTTGGTGACCAAGGCACGGGCGAGCCCGACGCGCTTTTTTTCCCCGGTCGACAGCTCGGTCGGATACTTATGTTGGATGTTTGGCAGACCGACCTGGGCCAACACCTCTTCGACCCGAGTCAACATCGTCTGCATGGTGGTCCGATGGTGCTCCATCAGGGGAAACAGCACGTTTTCGCCAACCGTCATACTGTCGAACAGGGCGGCGTGTTGAAAGAGCATGCCGAACTTCTTGCGGTACTGGCGAAATTCCTCCTTGGTTTTACCGACGATATCCTCGCCATCGACGATGATCTGGCCGGCATCAGGCTTTAGCAGTCCCATGATGTGCTTGATCGTCACCGACTTACCCTCGCCGGATTTGCCGAGGATGAAGGTGATCTTTCCCTGCGGAATGTGCAGATCCAGACGGTCGAGCACGCGGCGCTTACCGAAGCTTTTGCTGACGCCTTTAAATTCGACAACGTCCATGCTCACCACATGATCTGAAAATAGGTCAGCACCACGTCCACCGCGAGCATGGCCAAAAGCGTCACCACCACTGCGTTGGTCGTGGCGATGCCGACCCCTTTAGCCCCGCCGGACGCGCGCAGACCGTAGCGACAGCAGATGACCGCCATGATTGCGGCAAAGACAAAAGCCTTGCTAAGACCGCGCCAGATATCCTTGCTCGTGACCAAGGTCGTGATCTTTTGCACGAACAAGCCTTCATCCACATGGAATAGGAGCGTACCAGCAAGAAAGGAGCCGAGCACCCCAGTAAAGATAAAGACTGAACAAAGAAGTGGCATGATCAAGATCGACGCCAGTACCCGTGGCACGACGAGGTAGCTGATGGGGTCGGTGGCCATGGCCTCCATCGCGTCCACTTGTTCATTGACCTTCATCGTGGCGATCTCGGCCGTCATCGCCGCCCCGGCGCGGCCGGTGATCAATATCGCCGTGATCAGCGGCGCTAACTCCTGACACAGGGCTTTGCCGGTGGCAGCACCCATCATGCTTTCGGCGCGAAAGACGACAAAGATCGCGCCGATCTGCAGGCCAAACACCGCACCGACGGCGACACCAGCGCCGATGATGATATTGAGGGATTGATTGCCGATAAATTCCATATGCGTGAACAACAGTCCGACACGGTGCGGCCGACGCACCGTCCACACCACGACCTGGCGCACGAACCCGACAAAATACAGCCACTCGGCATACATACCGATGATGCCGCGACCCAACCATTCGACGGCTGAGACGGCTACAGGCAGCTTTTTTGCCGACACCGCTTCGCTCATAAAAATTTGGCCTCAGGACTCTGAAACTACGGATCATCGGGGCAGGGGGGCAAACACGGACATTGCAGCGGATGGCAGGAACACCTCTCCATAGTTTAGCCTGCTTCGCCGAAGTTGTCAGGTTATGCCAAATTGCGCTGGCTGACCACGACTACTGCACGGCGATTTTATCGACTAATATGCGCAGGGCTTCAAGACTACCAATCTCTTGTTCCTCATCGGCCAAGCGCAGCAAGTGCGGGGTGACCGGTCCGCCGGTCGCCGCCGCCGTCAGCTTGGCGATCAAGCCGACCTCGCCCGCAGCGCGGCGCCGCAGCCGCGTCAGCTCGGGGCTCGACGCCTCGTCGGAGGCTTCCAGCTCGACGGCCACGTCGACCGGGAGGCATTTATTGAACAGCAGCAATTCGGCCCCATAGCCATGGGCCTCAAGTTGCGTCAGCAGGCTCATGGCCGAGCGTACAGCCGCGGCATTCGGCACGGTGACGAGCATAAAGCGGGTGTCTTCTTGATGCAGCATGGAGACGATCCGCTCGCCGGACTTATTAAGACCAGCGATGACCTCCTGCATCAGCACCAGAAACTCGCCAAACGACTGCAAGGCATGCACGCCAGTCACCTTGGCAATGCCGCCCATCAACTTTTCACTAGCGGACAAAAGCTTGCCCAGACCAAAACGACTGGCCAAGATAAATGGCTTCACCAGCCAAGTCATCACCATATTATCGGTAAACCCCGCCAGCATATTCGGCCGAGCGAGAAAATCCAGGGCTTGCGTGTCGGGCGGCGTATCGAGGACGATCATGTCGTAGCGGTGATCATCGACCAGCTCCTGCAGCTTGGCCAACGCCATATACTCAAGAGGACCGCCCAGATTGCTCGACACAGCCCGATAGACTTGATGCGCCAGGATCTTCGCCGCCACGGCGTCAGACGGAGCATGCCGCTGGACCATGGAATCAAACACTGCCTTCTGGTCAAGCATGGCCGCATCGACACTGCCACCAGCCTCACCGCCCCAGTCTGCAGGCAACGCAATCCGCCGTAGCTGATTGCCCAGGGGAATCCCTAAGGCCGCGGCCAGGCGCTTAGCTGGGTCGATGCTCAGCAACGCCACCTTGCGCCCCATGCGCGCGCCCAGCAGCGCCATGACGATGGACGACGTGGTCTTGCCGACGCCACCCGCACCGAGCAGCACCACGACTCGACTGGACTTGACTATGGTCGCAAGCGACCGCGGGGCATCCATCATCGCATCCTCAAAGGGCAAAGAAAGCCGTGGCAAAGTCCGGTGCAAGCGGCTCGTCGATAAAGCCTAGGTCGGGCAGGGCGGCATAGGTCAGTCCAAGCTCCACGAGTCCAGCCGACAGGGACTTTTCGGCCTCGGTCGCCGCGACGAAGCGGCGCTGCAGATAAGCCCCGGACGCGGTGTTGATCAAGTCAGGATGCGGCTGCCCTGGCACGCGGTTGAGCACCACCTGGGCAACCTTGGCCGGCGACTTGGCCTGTAACTGCGGCAGCACGTCGAGGGTTTCGCTGACGACCAAGGCGGCTGGAGTCGCGACGTAAACAATGCCGGTTTTGCTTTGATCCGCTAAAAAATCGCGCACCCGCGTCGTCTCCGAGGCCAAAGGGCCGCCGAATCCGGCATTGATCGCCGCCTGCGGGGTGGTCATCAAGCTCAAGAAGTGCCCCGACGCAAAGGCGTCAAAGACGACCAGGTCGTAGACACCGTTCTTGTCCAATTCGGCATGGTAAAACAAGCGTCCAAGCAGCATGACTTCAGTCAGACCGGGGATCGTGTTGATGAAGCTGTTCACGACCTTGTGATTAAACACCGTGTCGTAGAGGCGGCGCTGCCCCAGGTATTTGGTGACATAGGCGCGAAAATTGTCCTGCGGCAGTAGGTTGATACAGTCGAGGTTGGGCGCAACGTTGCGCTCCACGTGGTCGGTATCCGGACTGCCAAAAAGCGGCGCGAGCTGGTCGCAAGCCGCGCTCTCGACCAGCAGGGTGCGCTTACCCAAAGCTGCGGCCTGCTGCCCCAGCGCAGCCGCGATCAAGGTCTTGCCGATCCCCCCCTTACCGGTGACCAACAGCAACTTACGTGCGAATAGTCCACTTGGATCGAGCATCGGCTACTTCGGTGGTGAAAGGCGGCAGGCGACCACCGCGCCTAGGTTAACTCTCTGGCGGTTTCGCCACCACATCGATCGGTGGCTTCGGCTGGGCCTGCTGCGCCTGCTGCGCCTGCTGCGCCTCAAGCCTAGCGAGCTCGACCTTTTTGGCCTCGACATCGTGCTCGTTGTCCTTGATGCCCTTTTTAAAGTTCTTGATACTTTCGCCTATGGCTCCGCCTAGTTCGGGCAGCTTTTTGGCCCCAAACAGGAGAAAGACCACGCCGAAAATAATGATCAATTCGGAAATGGAGGGAATGCCCATCAGCACCATATTAGACTCCTCAACCTTAGCTTAAGCCCTGAGTATACGCGGAAGTGGCTGGGGCGGCTAGCCACACGCTGGCGATTTGGCTTCAGACTGTCGCCTGAATGCAAAAGTGAGTCAATTGATTTCAGATACTTACCATAAATCTAGCAGGGCCTTGGTCAAAGCCCTGCAGCAGGATGACCACGTCAATCCACCCGCCCCAGAGCCGGCAGGGAGTTCCCCTCCGCCTCAGGCAGCATTTTGGCGGCAAGGTAATACCGCGGCAAGTTCACCGCGCCGACTAAACTAGCCAAGACCCGGTGCAGTTCCTCGCCTCCCGACACATCCATCAGGGTCGCGGCGACCTTGCGCTGCACACTGTCGCCCGGCGTCAGGTCGAGTTTGCTGGTGTCGTAGCTCAACAAATAGGTATGCGGTCCATCCAGCGACGCCGTGACCTCCCAGTAGCGTAGGTCGCGGCCATTTGCGTAGGTAAGCACCACGTCATTGAACGGTGCCACGATGTTTTCTGTGCCGATGACAAAGGGGCGGGACGGACCGAAATGACCGCTGGCGGCGACGCGGCTTTCGCGGTTAAAGACGGTAAACGACAGGGCGATACTCTCCAGCTGCGAAGCAATGCCCAGCGAGGCAAACAGGCTTTGGAACTCCTCGCGCAGGTCGGCCACCTCGACGTCGCGGCGACCAGAGGCGACGGCCAGTGCACGGATGACATAGAGATGATGCCACAGCATCGAGCCGATGCGTTCACGCACGGGTTCGTGACCGGCTAGAACGCAGTAGGCGAGGACGTAGTTGTCTGGACCAAACTTGAGTCCGAGAAACCACGAGGTCTCCCGTTGCGCCCGCAGTCGACCATAATAGGAGGTTTTCAGCCAAGCAACTGGCTCTAGGGTGTACGAGGCGGACTGATACATGGCGTTGGCGCTCGACGCGAGCGAACCATCGTCGGTTTTAAGGCGGGTGCCTTCAATCCCGGATTTGCGCTCCAGCATCAGGGCGACCTGCGAGCCAAACTGGTCGAGCTCTTGCCGGCAGAACGTCGTGTCGCGACCGAGGAGGTTGCCGATATCCTCAACAAAGATCGCGCCAAGGCTGCTGACGTGGGAGCGCATCGGGATCAGCGCACTCATCGGCATAGCCGACTGGTTGCGACGCGGTATCTTCGGGCGACGAACACTTGCGGTGACGGCGGCGGACTGTGAAATGCCGGTCATACCCTGCGCCGCAGCTGGTATCCCCAGCCCCCGACTAACGACCGCGGTGCTAAGAGCCATCATCTCATCAATCCGAGGCTCGGCGATCGTTGCAGCGCCACGGATATCAACTTGCGGCTGCGGGGTATCGGCCGCCTCGATCTCATCGGCCGACTCGGGGGCTTTGGTTTTGCCGGTCACCTGACTTGCACTGGCCGCATCCTCGGGGCGACTCCACGGCGCATCGGTGAGCGGTAAAAACAGGGTGGAGCGAATGTTAAAATAGGGTTCGATGTAGGCGATTACGACAGCGCTGGCCGCCCCACCCACCTCATCGATTTTGTCCGGATAAAAGATCTGCGGTTGGCCCTTGCTATCGCTGACAATGCAGTAAAGACGTGCGCCAAAGTAGTGCTTGGCGAGGATGCCGAAGCTCTTTTTCAGGTCGGTTTCGATCGGCGTTTCCGCCTCGATGGCTCGCGTGATGTGATGCAGATGTTCGGTGATCAGTCGGGACTTCGAACTGACAATCTCAGCTTCTGACTTGGTAGGCTCAGTCTTGGAGGTACGAGAAGGCAGCATATCCGCGACGACGATGTTGCGATGCTCCATCAGCTTACGAGTATAATCGACGATTGTCACCAGCTCGAGCTTTGTCGCCAGCAAAAAGGCGCGCCGAATGTAGTCGCGCTTTTGCCACTTCTCGAGCAGGTGCGTGCCAAACCAAAGGTAGGCAAATACCTGCACCAGGTTGTTGCCTCCTACTTGTGAGCTTTTGAGCGCCAGATCGTAGGTCTCGCGGATATTCCGCGAGTTGCCTAGCAACTCGTCGATCCTAGCTTTAAGGAGCAGGGGCACGGCACGATTTTGTCCCTTAAGAAGGCCCACGCGACGGCGCAGCTTAAGCAGCAGTACGTTTAATTCCTTGGCACGCATCAAAGGACGACCGTACTCCTGACCAAACAGCACGGGGAAGGTCAGAGCGAACATCCCGAGAAAATCCTCCTCAAATGGGAAGAGAAATTCGCGGTTGCCCGGCGTCACGAAGTCGTGGACGGTCCGAACATAGGACTCCCTGGTCTTATCGATTTCGCCGCGAGCGAAAGAAATCAAGGTGTGGATCGCCGCCACGAAGACGTCGCCCTTGCGGCTCGCGACGACTTGCCGCCGCTTCAAAAAGTGTTCACCATGTCGCACCATGCTGTCACGCGAGCCCTGCAGCAGGTAGCCATAGAGCATCAAGGCGACCGAGCGCGGCGGTAGCCAGTTGCGCGTCGGCAAAGTATCCGGCATCTGTTGTGCATAGTTATACAGGCCCGTGAAGTTGCAGCGGCTCAACTCGCGGTAGGTCTTAAACAGCAGTCCCATACCGTAGCCCAAGCGTTCGTCGTTGGGCCTTAGATACTGCATGGCCTCTTTGAGGTTGTCGCTGATCTCCTCGTGGCGACCCTTGACATAATCCAGAGTCAGTACCCGCAGCAAAGCCACATATCCATAGACGCTGTCCTGCTTTGAAGCGCGTGCAACGTCCATCGCCATATCGAAGTAGCGGTAAGCCGCCCGCGTAAAGCCGAGGTAGCCTAACACCGCGGAACGATCGGCAACCGCCTTGACCGCGCTGGCCGGCGATGCGCGACCAGCCAAGACCTCGCGAAGCGCCAGGTCGTGATACATCAAAGCCAGGTACTTGCGGTCTTGCAGATGCAGCAAGGTCGCCGCGAGGTAAAGCCGTACCGCTGGGTAACGACGATCGAGCTGGTCGCCGTCTTCATTGCGACGGTTGTATGCTAGCAGCAGACCACGGTAGAGTCGCCTATTGCGAAACTGAACCGGTAACAGATCGTTCAGAATGGACCAGGCAAAAGCGATCCTACTAACCAAATTGAGACTAGCGCGCGCGCGTTTTAACATCCGAAGGGTGTTGGTGATCAGCGTCGCGGTTTCACTGACCACACCTCCGACCATTTGAAAATAGATGGCTTTGTAAGCGATATTGGCGCGCATCTCGGGCGGCAGCGGCAGCAGCAGCAGCTGGCGATAAGCGCGCAAGGCTCGGCCGTGGCGCCGTTGCACGGCGGCCAGATCGGCCAGCGTCTCCTGCACGAAGGCCGATTCGACTGGGGTGGCAATCTTGCCCTCCCAAGCGCCCATAATCCGCCAAGCGTTTTCATAGTAGCGTTCGGCGGTCTGCCATGAACCGCTCTTATAGGCGGCATGACCGGCGAGCTTATTGTATTTTAGGCAGCGAGCCGCCAGACTCCGGTCGGTGGTGCCTAAGGCGCCGACGGCAGCATTGAAGTGATGGGCCAGGGCGAACAGGGTCTTCTCCGAAGGCTTAGGCACCGAGGCTTCGAGCTTTTCACCGATCGCCCGGTGCAGCTGCCTGCGGCGTTCCGGCTCGATGCTGTCGTAAATCGCATCACGCGCCTTTTTATGCGCGAACATAAAGGTCTTACCGAGGTGTCGCAGGTCGTTATCGTCGGTCACGCGGACGAATAGTCCTTCGTCCACGGCGCGCTGGACGGCCTTCATCACCGGTACGCTCTGCGACCTCCCGCCGAGGAGCAAGACCTCAAATTGAAAGGTGAGACCAACGGTCGAGGCGACACCGAGTAGTTGTCGATCGAACTCGCCGTATTCGAGAATGCGGCTAAGGACTAAATCAATCGTATTTAGTTGCACTTGGGTCAGGCGCAGGGCCTTCAGGTCGTACTCCCAAACACCAGTCATGGAGCGGGGATAGATTAAATCTCGAGCGACCAGGGTCCTGGTCAACTCGACTAAGTGCATCGGGTTGCCCTTCGATTGTTCATCGAGATAAACCACGAGCTCATCGCTCACGCTGTCTGGGGACGACAACATATTGGCGACGATGCGTTTTATGCCCGGCCTATCGATGCGGCCGAGTTCGATATCGCTATAGCGGCGCCTTAATTTGCTAAACTTGGCGATAAACTGGTTAAAGCGTACGTTGACGTGATGCATCCCGGAGCGTTGACTGACGACCAGGTAGAAGCGCAACGAGTTGGCGTTCGTAAAGAAGGTGTCGATTAAGTCCAAACTCTTTTCGTCGGCCCAGTGCAGATCGTGAAAGAGGAAAACGATCGGCTGGTTGTCGGTGCCCAAGCACTTAGTAAAGTCGGAAAAGGCCTTGGCAAAGGTGGCGAAGGCATCATTGTTGGTGCTGACATCGCCAGCCACGGGGTTCAATCCGGCCTCTTGGTCCTCCTCGGGAATACCAGCCAAATACGGCTTAAGCCCAGGCACCACGTCGGCGATGCGGTGTGCTAGCGGGCCAAGCATGGTCTTGATGCGACGGCGCAGCTCTTCGGCCTCGTGGGGATGGCTTTTCAAGATCCGATGCAGGTATTCGTTAAAGGCGTTGGCCAAGGCATTAAAGGGAAGTGAGTTTTCGTGCTGTGAGAACTGCCCGCTGACAAACCGCACCTTGCGCCTGGCGAGGTTGGACTGAAACTCAGCCATCAGGCGTGATTTACCGATCCCGGCAGCGCCGCGGATCAAAGTCAGGCGGCTGCGACCGCTGTCCTTGGCGACGCTGTCATACTCGGAGATCAAGGTCTCCAGCTCCTTGTCGCGACCGACCAGGGTCAGCTGCGCGGATACCGCCTGGAAGCGGTCCTTAAGGCCTAAAGGAAAGGAGACGCTGACCGCACGAGCACCCTTTTCAAAGAGGACTTTGGCGCGCATCAAGTCCGCATGCAGGGCGAAGGCCGTCTGGTAGCGATCGTTCGGATGCTTGGCCAGGAGTTTATGGACGATCTTTTCGACGATGACAGGAATATCCGGACGCAGATTGGTCAACGGTTCAGGTTCGGCAAAGACGTGCTGCTTTTCCAGTTTATCCCGCGTATTCGCTGTGAACGGTGGTTTACCCGCGAGTAGTTCGTAGAGGACGCATCCGAGCGAATAGAGATCGACGCGGTGATCGACTGGCGCCTGCATCAGCGCAGTCTGCTCGGGCGCCATGTACAGCGGAGTGCCGGCGGCCTCCTCGAAGACCTGGGCGATCTGTGGATCCTTACTGGTATGGCTGATCGCCTCGGCCAACCGGGCGACGCCAAAGTCGAGCACCTTGACCATCACACCGCGCTGATCGCGCCAGGCCTGGCCAACGATGATGTTGTGCGGCTTGATGTCACGGTGAATGATGTTTTTACCGTGCGTATAGTCCAAAGCGGTCGACACCTGTAGACCGACTTGAAAAAAGTAGGCGAGGTCCTTACGCCCATCGCGCGCCAAGCTCTCCTTGAGGTTGGTGCCATCGGCGATCTCCATAACGATATAGTAGCCCGCCTCTAGGCCGTCCTCTTCGGTTTGGTCGCGACCGAACAACCCAAGTTCATGAAACACGACGATGTTTGGATGATGCAGCTGACTCATCAGCGAGGCTTCCTTCTGGAAGCGCATCAAATCATCGAAGCCAAGTCGTCCCGAGCGCTGAATGACCTTAATGGCCACCGAGTGCGACGGATCGTCAAACGGGATCGCTCGGTAGACGACGCCCATGCCACCCTTACCGATTTCACCGGTAATGCAGTAGCGATCGGCAATACGCTTACCTACGAGCCTGTTTTCGTTATGCGCCAAAGGACGTCCTCACCAAGGTCCTCACACCAGTCCCCTTCCCTACCGCAAAGCCCTCACCACGGCACCTAAGGGCCTTCGTCTTCGCTATCGGAGCTGGAGTCCAAAACTTTATTTCCGCGAAGCTCGACGATTTTCTATAACCTATTGATTTTATACTATACTTTTGTAATAGTTGCGGCGATCGGGCAGCTTATTTTGACCGTAAGTGCGGACTAGCGTCACCTTATCTTGTTATCCTCATTGAGACCGGTACAATCGGCTTTCAAGATAAAAGGAAGCGCCTATGCAGCACGGCATGCTTGAGCCGTTAGTCATCTTAGCAGCCGCACTGATCGGTGGGTTTTGTTCTTCGGCCCCGCTGGGGGCCATCAACCTCTGGATCACGGATCGTATACTCGCCGATCGTCAGGTCAAACTGGGGTGGTTTCTCTTTGGTGTGATCGGCATGGACTGCGTCCATGCCTCGCTCGCAGCATGGGGCTACCACGCCTTTATGGACGAAGGTGCCGTGGCGCGCTGGTTGACCGTCCTGGGCGGTGCCTTCCTCGTCGTCTTAGGCTCGCTGAGCCTGTTGAAGAAGGCCCAGAAACAGCATCACAGCCCGATTGCTAATGGCAACCGCCGTCCAGTACAGGACCTCCTGCTCGGGGCGTTCATGTGCGGCGCCAACCCGGCATTTTTGATGTTTTGGGTGTTCACCATTAACCAGGTCGAGCGGCAAACCAATCTCGACATCCTTGGCTGGCGCCTCGGGGTCTTCTTGATCGGCGTCGCCTTCGGCGATGCGCTGTGGTTTCGGGTCCTGTTCCACCTGGTGCGCAAAGGTCACGACCGCTTTCGTCCCCGCGTCCTAGCCTCGGTCCGCACGACGATCGCCGCAGCCTTCGTCCTCGTTGGAACGTTGGCGATTTATCATGGTTTCAAGTTGCGTTAAGGCGATATAGTCTGGGGTCCATCGACCTTGGCTGAGGAGTGCGTATGGCAGAGTTGAGCACGGGACTGACGGGCACCAACAATTTGACCGCCTCTGGGCTGGCTGGGTTGAAGGATTTCAAGACCACCGACGGCAGGGCCGTGCGCCACTGTAAGATTGTCGGCACCCTAGGACCAGCCTCCTCGAACGAAAAGACGCTGCGCGAGCTGATCGAAGCTGGCCTCGATATCGCTCGCTTGAACTTTTCCCACGGCACCCACGAGCAACACCGCGCCAACATCGATCTGGTGCGCCGTCTGGCCCGGGAAAGCGGCCGTCAAGTCTCCCTGCTCCAAGACCTCCAAGGTCCCAAGATCCGCACCGGCAAGATCCTCGGCGACAAGCAAGAGATCATCACCGGCAAAACCTACACCCTAGCCTATGGCATTGAGCAAACGGTTCCCGAGATCATCCCTATTGACCACCGTGAATTGGTGCACGATGTCGCTGTCGGCCAACGCGTGCTCATGGACGATGGCCTCCTATCGCTGCTCATCGAGCGCATCGAAGGCAGCAACGTCATCGTCCGCGTGCTCGAAGGCGGCATCCTGAAAAGCCGCAAAGGCGTCAACTTTCCCGAAGCCAAGCTGTCTTTGCCGGCCCTGTCCGAGAAGGACAGCCGCGACCTGCTCTTTGGCATCAGCCACGGCGTCGACTTTGTCGCCTTGTCGTTTGTGCAACGGCCTGAGGACGTGTTGCAGGTCAAAAAGATGATCCAGGCCTTGGGCGCGGATATTCCCGTCATCGCCAAGATCGAGAAGCTCCCGGCCATCGACGAGATCGACGCCATCTGCGCCGTCGCCGATGGTCTGATGGTCGCCCGCGGCGACCTTGGCGTCGAGGGCAGCGTGGAACGCGTCCCGGGCTTCCAAAAGCGCATCATCGCCGCCGCCGCCAAGCTCGCTAAACCAGTGATCATCGCCACCCAGATGCTGGAATCGATGATCGAAAACCCCGAGCCAACCCTGGCCGAGCTGGCCGACGTCGCCAACGGTGTCCTAGATGGTGCCGACTGCGTCATGCTGTCGGGCGAAGTCGCTAGCGGTAAGTATCCCGTCGAGTGTGTCCGCACCATGGCGCGGCTGATCAACGAAGTCGAAGGCTGGACCTTCAAGCGGCCGGTGCGCTACCGCACCGACTTCTTAGAGCGGCATGACAACAAATGGGAAGTACACGAGGCCATCGCCCGCGCTGCCTGCGAGGCCGCCGATGAACTCAACGCCAAGGCCATCGTCTGCTTGACCTTAACCGGAGCCATCGCCATGTCGGTGGCGAAGTGGCGCCCGCACACTCCGATCATCGCCATCAGCCCAAGGCGCGACGTCGTGCAACGGCTGGTCTTGGTGTGGGGCGTCTATGCGATGCAAAATCCGCTATTTTACAATACCGACGTGCTGCTCCAGGATCTGCCGGCGCTGTTAAAAAGCATGGGCATCGTCAATTCTGGCGACCGTGTCGTGATCACGGCGGGCATTCCGATCAATCAAATGAAGCCGACGAATATGATCAAGATCAACCGTATTCCTTGAGCCCGTGAATATCTGTCGGCACTAGCGCTTGATCCCGCCAGTGGCAGGCGCACCACGGGCTGTGCGCATCGCCGACGCTGCGGACGCCGCACCATGGATAGTCATCTGCAGACTCCGGGGGCCGGGCGGTCGTTTGACTCGGTTGTTGCCAAATAGGCCATGACAGTGCCGCATCAGCCTATGCGGCGGCGATACCGTGATATCATGTGCCGATGATTGGTCCTCTAAAGAGCAGTTGTAACAGAGGGTTCCATTCAGTCCGGCCAACCCTTGACCAATACAATTTCACGATGCGATACTCCATAGTATCGCCTATAGAAATGTCCAAGCCCCGCAGGAAATAGACCTGAGTTCTGTTGCGCTCTATTTTATCAGGGAGAAAAGTCATGAAAAAGCTGCTGATCCTCGGCCTCACGGTATGGAACCCGCTTAGCGCATGCAAAACCACAAACAAGGGCGAAGCATCCGACGTTCAAGCTGCCAGCACCCCGTCTCCTGATAAAGGTCCCATTCTTAAATTTGAATCAGATACTTGCCTGCTAACCATAGATAAACGAGAGGGTCTTCTCGTCACAGTACAGAACAAAGGGACGTTTCAAAAAGAGACCCTTTATATCCAAAAGCCTATCTTAGACCTGTTCGCGAAAGGTTTTGTTTATATCACTGCAAGTCAAGATCCGTCGGGTCATATCTCTGCCAAGGCCACTAAGTCCACTTCGACCAATAGCAGCGTGCCTGTTGACCTAAAACTGACGGCAAAAGACTCCTCATTCTTCGGAAAAAAAGGTGACTCGTCTACCGGTGGGCAATACTGGGACGGTCACATGAGCTTTCAAGTAGACGATTCGTCCAGCACCCGCAGCGGAGAGAATCTCTCTACTTTTGAAGATTTTGAAGTGGGAACAGAGAAAACAGGCGGCTCTACAAGTTCATCAAAGATTCTCGGAATCGA
Organism: Pseudomonadota bacterium; assembly: GCA_026390445.1. GTDB lineage: Bacteria > Bdellovibrionota_B > Oligoflexia > Oligoflexales > CAIYRB01 > CAIYRB01. The sequence goes on along the minus strand of JAPLFX010000106.1, from coordinate 2,402 downwards.
CTACGCTACCTTGAGCAAAGTTCAGTTCTACGAATCAAACTCGTCGTCCAGTGACACTAAGCGAATCATCTTTAAGACTAGAGAGCGCGCCTTCGATTGCGAGCATTTCGAGCCCGTAAAATAGGACCATGCCGTCACCAAAGATGGTCATCGATCGTGCCTGCGAACCAAGGGAAAACAGAACCGGCTTATCGCCGGTTGAGTAGCGTCCGGCAGGAAAGTAAAGCGGCTTGTTTGATGCAAGGGCCGCTTTAAAAGCGTTGGCTATGGCCTCGGAGTCGTCAACACCGTCTACCGCCTTTGCCCCAAAGTCTTTGACATTCACAACCTGCGTCTGGCTCAAATTTGGTATCCGAAGCGGCAAGCGCGAAGCGATGCTGAGACCAAGCGGTCTCACGTTCACGCCTTTAGAGGCACCAAAAAACATCGCAGGCGTTGCGCCGCCAAATGGAATCGACTGAGGGTTGATAAAGTGCAGATGATCGCCGGCGGAAGAAAAGACGCCGACCAACACCCTATCGTTGCAGCACATCATCTGCGGTGACGTTGCGCCCATCAGCGTGTCGACGACCGAAACGAATAGGGGCGCACTCAGCACCGGAAGGGTGCAGCCCCCCAAACCGCAGTTTATGCAACCACCGACGGCTCCAGGATCATATACCCGGTGGTTCTCTGCATGGCGCTCACTCGCTCTTGCGGCAGTAACGACATCAGAACTTTCGCCCACCATGGCATGGGCTGAGGCCGTCCAACCCTGACAGACTCTTCACCGATGTAGCGGATGCTCCGCACGGTCCAGCCACGGTCCGAGAAGAAGCCTAACCAATCACTGGGGAAGAATTGAAACGGGGCGTTCTGCATCCGGCGCGCATAGCCCGGGCGTCTGAGATGCCGGTAGACCACGTTGGACATGTAGTCAGTCACCCATAAGGCACGTGGCACCAAGCTGCGCAGATCGGCGGCTAAGGCTTCGACCTCCTGCTCACTAAGGTAAGGGATCACGCCCTCGGTGAGGAAGACGACCTTGCCTCCTTGGGCAGCGATGGCGCGCAGCAACTGCTGCCGCGCCCCCTGGTTAGCGAGGTCGACCCGTTGGCGTTCCAGTGCGACGAGTGGCTTCACATGGCCAAGCGTCTTTTCCTTGTGATCAATGACCTGGGCGTAGTCGACCTCAATCCAACGCAAGTCAGAGGGGAGCTTCATGCGGTAGGGACGGGTATCCATGCCGGCACCTAGGTTGACGACGGTGGTGACCCCTTCGCCAACTAAGGACTCGATCAGCTGGTCAATCACCACAGTGCGGATGACGACGGTCCAGCCAGCATTGCGTCCAGTCCTGCCCATGCTACCTGCAATCGCACGACCTCTCTCTCCCACCAATAACTTAGCGAAGGGGTCGCGAAACAGTGCATCGCTCCGCTCTGTTTCCTGAGCGCGGTAGTGGGCGACCCAAAGTGCAGTATCGGCGACGTTTTGAATGGTTTCGTGGGCCATACATGTCCTTTGTGTGGCACGACTCAGATTGCTTTGCCAAAGGCCATGAGGACCATGGCGCGAAAAGAGCGAGCCCCGAACTATCCCGAAGGACCTGGAACTCGCTCTCTTTCTTCTACTATCTTATTAGCTAAACTTCAAATCAAGCCGCCAAAGGAAATCGCGAACAAAACCAACAACTCAAGCAATTGAAAGAGCGGGGTGAGGAAAGGCCCGAAAACGACCGTCAGGACGATCAGGAGAGAGACCGCTGGTAGAATGTAAAAGACCACAAAACCTAGAGCAAGAGCTGCCAGAAAAATGTCGTCGACACCCACAAGATTCATCCCACCTTCTTCCAATGTCGCAGGGTTGAAATCTTTGGCTTCGAGCACCGCTTTGCTGTTTAGTAGATCACTGGCGGGCAGACCAAAGAACTTTTTGAAGGTCGCATACGCAGCAGTAATGTCGGATTTTTTTAGTGTCTTGGTGTTGGAACTTGCGCCCAGGTCGGGATAGTGACTGCTGAAATAGGCAGAAACCCTTTCTTTAGCTTGAGGTGACAAAAAGTTGGTCATGCTTTGGAGTTTACTCAGATCAAGTTGTGCTTCTTGGGCTGACGCCTGTAAATCAGCGGCATTGATCGCTTGAAGATCGCTCGCCGACACAGTGTCGGAGCCTGGATTAAGAGCGACAACCTTGGCAATGACGTTGTCCAAAAAGCGAAACATCGATGCAGGAGGAACTAAGGCTTGAGGGACGAGACTAGCACTTGCCTCAGCTTTAACCTCAGATACTTGACCTGCTTTGTGGCTACCGCAACCAGACAGGGGAAGTGCCAACATCAGTCCGAAAATCAATTTTTTCATGATATGTCTCCATTGAGTGAATTCTGTTTGAAAGCTATCACCTACCCTCTTCTTGTAACA
>JAPLFX010000168.1 GCA_026390445.1 Pseudomonadota bacterium | reverse complement strand
GCGGCAAAGAGGTGGATTGTGTCTTAAGCCGTGGTCCCAGCGACCAAGCGCGGGCCATTGAGCTGAAGAGCGCTGAGACCCCTAACGAACGCGACCTTGCCGGCCTCATCAGCTTCGCTGACGAGCATCCCACAGCGGCGCTGTATTGCCTTTGCCGCACCCCGAGGCCTTACCGACTGGGCAAAATTGACGTCTTACCGTGGCGGGAAGGGTTGCGTGCCGTGATCGAAAGAGCCTAATTGAGTTGGTCTTGGGGCGGTGACTAGCGAATCACATCGGCCAAGTCTGGAGGCAGGCTCCGACGTCGGTTCTGTTGACACAACTTAGCAGGATCAAAGCCACCAAGTGTGATGCTCAGTTGGCCGCCGTCGACCGGGCTCAGGACCCGCGGGGCGCTCACCGCTTTGCCATTGATGCGAATCAGCGCGTAGTCTTGCTTGGCCGCCAACTCAGTGGTCAACGTGAAGTAGCGGTGGGCACCTTCGGGCGTCAGCGTCACCAGCCAACTTTCGTCGCCTTTGGTCGCAGCTTTGCTGATTTCTTGGATGTCACCGCCAGTCAGCGCTAAACGGGGGTCTATATATAATTTTTGGCCCATGAGTGTGACGCTCGCTGCCCGTGCGCCGAGTCGTTTGGCTTGGCTGTAGGCCCTTTGGACGCTAAATTTACTTTTGGCATATTCGACGCAGATGGGCTGCGTATACTCAGCGGCCATCAGCTTGAGTCCGGTGCGGCAGGGGACGCTGTTTGGATCGAGTTGCAGGCAGCGCACATAGCTGCGCATCCCACTGAGCTGATCGCCGCCGGCGCTGGCGAGGACCTTGGCCAAATACTCATGGGCTAGTGATTGATTGGGGAACGTACCCGACAGGGTCAAGGCACGCGTCACCGTCGCTGCGGGCGTCAAGGTATCGCCGTCGCCGCTGCGGCCGCTGCCGGATCCTGTCTGCAGATCGGTCTCGACGCGGTCTAATCCCTTTGCCACCGTGAGCTGGACCTCAAAGTCGTCCGGGTGCTCCTTGCCGAACTGCTGCAACAGTTTGCCGAGAAGGCGTTCGGCCGCAGGGCTGACCGGTTGGCGATGGACCTGATCGCCGAGGATCGGTAGCAGGGTATCGATGGCTTTGAGCTCGTCGCCGCTGGCCGTGGAGCGCGCTTCGTCCAGGTCAGCAAGCACGGTCTCCGGAGCCCGCTCGACGGCGCCGTTGAACAGCTGAAATCCCGCGAGCAGACTTTGTTTGGCTGATTTATTGCGACTTGCCCCACTCGGCTCGCCGTCCTGACCGGTACGCACGGCGACACAGCTTGTTTGTAGCAGAATGGCGAGCGCGGTCAGGGTGAGCAGGGGGCGCAGCATGGTTCAGGGGCTCCGGGTTCTGTGTTGGTGGCTACGACCTCACTTTAGAGACAAAGGGGTGGGAAAGTCGAGGGGAGTTGGGCCGTGGGGTCGCCAATGAATTATTCTCATAGTTTCATTGGGTTGGTCCTGGCGACCGCAGCAAACATCACTTTTTTAGAAAAATATATGGTTTACATACAAAATGTTTAGTATGAATCCCCCTACTTGATTAAAAGTAAGGGGATTTCAATGGACTTTGGCCACAGTAAAATATCGACCTGCGCCTTGATCCTGGCGCTCGCCACCCTCTCCTCGTGTGGGCGCTGGCCCATTAATTCCGGGCGCGGTAGCGTTCAGGACGCCTTGCCAAGCCAAGATTTGGTGCCAAGTCCGGCTATTCCACCTCTACTAACAACGGAGTCCAAGGAACCGCTGCATGTGGCTTCCCTCACGGTCGAGGCTCTCGCAGATAGTCCGGTAAGCATGGTACCGGACCTTGCCCAGAACAAAGTGCTTGCTGGGATGAATGTCAGCGCACCGCAGACTGTGGCCGGCCTGGGTACGGGTACACCCAACTTTGTGGCGCCTCCCCCGACTGCAGCTCCAGGCACACCTCCAACTCCAACTCCGACCATCATCCCGCCGCCTGACTATGGGATCAAGGACTACGGATCGCTGTTTTGGGTTAGCGATGGCTACGATGTGCTGACTGGATCGCGGCGCAATTCGTGTCTGGATCAGGCGACGTTGGTGTTCCGCAAATATCCAATCAATCAAGCCTATGACAATATGGAAATGGTGTTCTCCAAGGCGGATCTGGCGCGCAAGCTGAGTGTCGATGTCAATGTGGAAGCCTCGACCGTCTATAACGGCATCTCGCTGGCACCTTCCATCAAGTCGAATATTCTTCATGAAACCGAGCTGACGTCGACCTCGGTGGTTGCGGTTGCTTCCTTTCTCTACATTAAAGACCAGGTCCTTGTTTACAATTCGATCCCGCCGCTAGTAGCTGAGCGTGCCTTGGATCTGCAGACGGATCCGGCGTCGTTTCGTAGCCAATGCGGTGACAAGTTTACCCGTTCGATTCGGACGGGCGCTTCGATGATTCTGATCATTCGGGCTGAGCAGGTGGGTCAAACGGCGCATGATTTGACGATGGTTCAAGAGACCTTCAAGCTCGGATTTGGCGAACTATTGGGCCTCAGTCCGTCGGTTACCATTACCCCTGATCAGAAGGATATTCTGAGTCATTACCGGGTGTCGACCACCTGCTACTCAGAAGGGGTATCAGCGCATATCTGTGCCGACCATCAGCTCGATATGAGCGGCGTCAACTTTAACGATGCTTCGGTCGTCAGTCGTATCGGCGCGGCGAAGGGAACCCTCGCTAGCGAGGTCCAATCAGGGCTGCCACTCGCCGCAGTGGACGAACAGGTGGAAGTCTACCCGGTACCGCCCATTCTTAAGAGCAAGAATCCCAAGGATGTGTTTGTCGATTACCGGCCAAATCTCGACAAGATTCAACAATGGATCAAGCTAGAGGAGCAAGTTCACACGATCTGCGCGAGTATTCCGCAGCTGGAAGATTCTTGCGGCCTTGCCAAGGCGGTGATCGCCGAGGCGCTCGATATTTGTGCGCGGCAGAGCCTGTGGCCCTTTACGGAATGCCGTGCACCCAGTCGGCATGAATTTCCAGTGGTCTTAGACGCCGTCGATGCCGGCCGTGTGACCCTTTGGGAGGATGGCAGAGCTACCGGACGCGCACTTGTTCTCGATTTTTCTAAACTGTTTAGTCGTGACGCTCGGTATCAGGCCAACGTTGTTTACAATCTTGGTGATGACCGTTTCGACTTCGCGAATGTCCTGAGTTCTATCACCCACACCCTGAAAAACGGCTGGGAATTGATGTTGTTCTCGGACGCCGATGGTAACGGCAAGCAGTGGGCCGTGCAGCCGGGGATGCGGTCCTATCTGGATATGCCGCTTGGGTTCAATGATCAGGCCTTATCGTTTCGTTTGCAGCGGGTTCCGGCGGCGCAGTGAACAAAGGCGGCTGGATCCTCCTCGGCGGGTCTGCACCTTGCCTTGGTGGATCTAGCTCTTTTCCAGCTGGTGTAGCGACGGTGGAATGAGCGGCGTGATGGCATTGAGCGCCGCGATCAACGGCTCCAGCTGCGCGTCGTGCGCCATTGGCGCCACGCCTGGTAAGATCAGTGCTGGGGGCTGGGTCGCACCGGTGGTGATCCTGATCCCGAGGTTTTGGCACAGGCGCCGCCACGCTGGTGATGGTGCGCCGAGTTCCGGGTCAATGGATACCTCAAATGGTCGATTTGCAGCAGCCTGTCGAGCGAGCACTAGTTCAGCGGCAGTGGCTGGCGTCAAATCTCTGAGCCGGCAGCGCAAGCCTAGAGCCCCGGGCAGGGGTAGGCGACCAATAGTGTCTTGCATCTGTCCGAGTAGGCAGCGCTTGATGCGTTCACCCTCGCTTCCTTCAAGCTCTTGTACGGCGGCCCAGGCCTCGGTCTTTGGCGGCGACATGTCCAAGCCAGTCTGGACGACCAAGGCCGCAGGGCCGCCTGCGGGCAGGTAATTGGACACACCACCGCCATGATGGATGCGCGCTAAGGGTCCATCACACCAGGCGCCGCCATACCAACCGATCGCGCTAAGCAGTAGGAAGTCGCCGCTGACTGCCTGCAGCTCGCTCAGCAATAGGGGTTTATGCCATGGGCGAATGGCAGCGACGAGAGATAGACCGATGGACAAAGCCCGCACTAGGTATAGTCCTGGGTCGAGCTGCACCATGGTTACCGTCGGTGCATCGGCCATCTGGTGCCAGCTTACGCTTAGGCTTTGGTCAATAGGATCGACGCTGAGGAGCAGCCACGGTCGTCTGGTCATGTTGAGGCTTTGACCTGATGGCAGAATCGCGATACCGTAGCAGTCCACGGCGTCGTCCTTGCTGTCATCAAGCATCGTGGTGGCGTCAAAACTCGGCGGCGCGAGGCCACGATTGAGGATCCATCGCGTCATAGCGACCGGCCCTTGCTGACCACTGCAACCTGGCCGCATTGAAACCAAGTTTCAGGTCCATGGAGTTGCTCAGAAGGACTCAAAAATAGCCCCAAAAATGGTGAGGCCTGGGCCAAAAGCCAGACTGACGACTTTGGTCCCCGGTGCTAGGCCGTCGGACTCCATCGCCATCCACACATGCGGCAGGGTCGCCGACGACATATTGCCACGCGTGCGTAACACCTTTTTCGCCTGCGCCGTTTGGTCGTCGCGTAGCTCGAGCAGCTCTTGTACCGAGTCGATGATCTTCGGGCCACCAGGATGGATGGCAAACTGGGCCTCGCGGAGCAGACTGCCGAGTTCACAGCCGCATTGTTCTGCGAGTCGCTGCACAAAGGGACGGATCTGAGCGCCGATCTTTTGCGGTACCTCGCGCGACAGTCCCATGCGAAAGCCCCAGTGATCAAGGTCCCACGACATATCGCTGGCCGAGTCGGGGATGATCTGCTCCATGACGTCGAGGAGACGGAAGCCGCGCTTCAAAGTGCCGGCTGGTGCGAGTGAGTATTTGACGTGGCCATCGGCGAAGAGGCTGTGGACGACGAGTTGCTGCGGTGAGGAGTCGGCGGGATTCAGGTGCAAGGTGCAGAGCTCCGTATGCACGATGTCGGCGCAAAAGCGTTTCTGACCCTTGGCGACACCGCTGCGGGCCAGGCCCTCGGCGATGCGGATGGCGGGAAAGGCGGCGTAGCATCCCATGTGATAGGCATGGGTCACGCCGGTCTGTTGGTGCCAGCCACGGTCGTTGACCAGAAGTTGCGGTGCGCTAGGCGAGACGTAGCCAGTGCAGGTCACATGAATGAGGTGATCTGGGGTCAGCGTTGGTCGTCGTCCCGTTTGGTCCGGTGGATAAAAATCTTCAAAGACCTGCCTGACTCTTTGGCTATAAAAGGCGCCGCGATCTCCAAGCGGAGTCGAGTGCGGGCCGACATAGGCACCGTTGTCGCGGTTGACGCCGAGGGCATACAGGCCGGAGCTGGCAAAATCATGGCTGCGCACATCGAAGGTGTCATAGCCGCGCGTGGCGATCTGCTGGGGTTTGCAGCCGAACCGACGCAACCGTTGCCCGATGCTCGCCTTGACTGCGGCAAAGTCTGCAGCCTCTGCCTGTAAGCCCGCAGCGGTCGCATGGGCCGTCGCAAGCCACTCGAGGGTCTCCTCTTGAGACGCCATCAGCAGTGGCGGTACCATGTGAAAGGCGCCGATCTCGAACTGGGTCGCCGCTCGCTGGGTCATGCTCTCTCCCGTCAAAGCTCGAAGCAACGTCGCTGGGGGGACTGACTATGTAGCATGATTCTGCTCGCGAAGGCACTCCTGCTCGATGCTGCGCCGTCGGCTTATTTACGTTGTCCATACGTGCCGACTCTCCTGGCAAATCCGGGTATTTTTATGATGCGCCAAGAAGACCAAAGGGTTATGCTTCGGCCGATGATCAAGAGACAGCGGGATAAAATTCCTTTTTCGGCTCGATCTGAGTTAAAATCATGACACATGCATGTATCTGATTCGGTTTTGCCGCCATCAAACGCTCCCCCAGCGTTCCTATATCCCCCTAATGACCACCTTAACATTGTAGGATGATGCTTTGACCATCGACGTGGAACCATTCTCCGACCTCGGCCTTGCGGCATCTCGCGGCGCGCATCGTCCGGCGGCGGGCTCGAATATCATCCTCATCGGCGCTAGTGGAGCCGGTAAGACCAAAGTCGGGTTCCTTCTCGCCAAGCTGCTCGGCTACGGCTTTCTTGACCTCGATCAGATCGTCGAAGGCAATGCCCGCGCGACCACCGAAGCGATCTTTGCAAATCACGGTGAGGAGCACTTTCGCCGCTTGGAGACGGCGGCGATCACGGCCTTGCGCGGGCTGCGCAGCCATGTGATTGCCACTGGCGGTGGCGCCGTCTTGGCCGAGGGCAATTGGGATCAACTGGCCCGCCTTGGCACCATCGTCTGGTTGAGCACGCCGGCCGATGAGATAGCCCGGCGCTTGATCGGCTCCGAATCGGAGATGGCTAAGCGGCCGCTTTTGGCTGAGGTCCTAGCGATTGCCGACCCGGAAGCCCGCTTGCGGCTGCTGACGGAGCGGATCAGCGCTTTGATAGGCAACCGGTTGGAGTTTTACCGCCAGGCCGATCTGGTCGTGGCCGATAGCTTTTCCACTCCTGAATCCACCGCCCAGAGGGTGCGTTTTGCCCTGCAGCAGGCCTCCGTCCTTAGTCCTTCCATAGAGCAGCAACCGTATGATCGCTGGCACGTACTGTAGACATTCGTAACGGCCGGCACCCGCCGGCCGCTTTTCTCCCCACAGGCAGCTATGCCCGACGTCTCCAAAGCCTTAGAAAAGATTGCGGCAGCACCCTGGCGTCCCGGCCTGATCGTGCTTGGCGCTAGCTTTCTTGCCGCAACGGCGGTGTCGACGGTGATGGGCTACCTGGTGCAGCCAGCGCCGGGTAGCAGTAAGCAGGTAAACAAACCGCTTTCAGGCAACTTTAGTGTGCCGGAGCCGACCGCTACCCTGAACAAGGCGGCGGTAGACGCCATCGTTACCCGCAATCTGTTTAACTCAGACGGGGCTGCCGGCGAAGGCCAGCAAGTGGAAGCGGCAAATGGCAAAGAAGCCAAATCCACCGTAATCGTCAAGTCCGAACTGCCGATCGCGCTGATGGGCACGATCTATGGTGGTGATCCATTGTCCGGTATTGCCCTCATCGAAAATAGCACGAAAAAGACCATCAATAGCTTTATCGTCGGCGATAGCCTGCAAAAGGACGTGACTCTCAAGGAGATCCACAAACAAAAGATCATTATAGATAATGCCGGCAGGACCGAGTTTATCGAGGTCGTCCAGGAGAAGTTGAGTCGCAGCAAAAGAAAGCGCAAGTCTTTGGCTCCGCCCAATCCCGCCGACACCATCGCGCCGCTGGCGACGGAACCGCCCCCACCGTCGTTTAAAGAAGATGGCTTCGAGCGTAAAGAGCGCGACATGAGTATGACCCAGGCCTACCGCGAGAAGATGTTGACGACCGACTTTACGAAGGTTCTCCAAGATGCGAAAGCCACGCCGAATATGGTCGACGGTGAGCTCAAGGGCTTCAAGCTGGACCGTATCCGCAAGGACTCCATCTACGAGAAAGCGGGTCTGCAGAATGATGACATCGTCACCGAAGTCAACGGTGTGCCGCTAGGTGATGCGGCACAAGCCATTCGCCTCCTTAATTCCCTGCGTAAGGAAACCGAGATCGACATGCGGGTCATCCGCGCCAACACTCCATTGACCTTTAACCTGCGCGTCAAATAGCCGGGATTTCATGGCCCCTAACGTTAACATCGCTCAAGTTCTCAGCCGCTTCAATCTGACGCCGGAAAGCGCGGCGCTGTTTGCGCGCACGGCTGGTCAGGTTTCGTTCGTCGTGGCCGGTGCCTATATCTTCGCCTCCTTTGTCTCGGCCTATGCGATGTCAGGTCTCATGAGTTCAGCGCTGGCTGCCTATCATCAGCGCAATAGTCAAAAGGTCACCGCTGCGTCGATCAACCTGTCTAGTAGCGACAATTACCGCGATATCGAAAAGGCCATTCGCGAGCGCAACTTATTCAACTCCGGCGGTGATTTTCCCGACGAAAAGGCCAGCGAATCGGCCAATGCCGCCGCTAAGACCGCCGCCTTTGATATCAACTCGGCCTGCACCAAGCCGACGATCAATATCGAGTTGGTCGGCACCATCTTTCTCGGTGGGGCCGATTCCGTGGCGACCGTGCAGGAGACTGGCTACTCCGAATCCGATGTTTATCATGAAGGTGATTTGATCGTCGGCAACGACCAAGCGAGCGTTGCTAAGATCGAAAGAAATCGTCTGATCATCAATAATCGCGGCGTCAAGGAGTGCTTGGAACTGGCTTCCGAAGCGAAGAAAAAAGACGGCGCTGCTGGCTTTCCCGATAGCGCATCGGGGGCGCCGTCAAGCACGGCGCCAAAGGGTGCAGTCGTGGAGACCGGGTGTACGCTGGAAGAAAAGTATGTCCATGATGAACTTGGCCCGGGCTTTGGTACAATTATTCAGAAGGCTCGTTTAGTGCCCAACACCGCCGACAATCTGATGAACGGCTTCAAGATCTTCGCCATCGATCAGACCAGCCTCTATGGCAAGACCGGACTG
>JAPLFX010000171.1 GCA_026390445.1 Pseudomonadota bacterium | reverse complement strand
TTCGGCTGATAGGTCGAGCCGACCGGATAATCAACACCTGCTTGCCGCGACATCTCGATATGTCCACCTAAGATGTAGTCTAAGGGCCTAACGGCGATAAACGCCTGCAGGCGGTCGATACTGGTCCGGTAGGCGCCCCAGTCGTCAATGTACAGACGACCTGGGTATAGGCTGTCGCCAGAGATCAGCAGTGCATGGTTGCGATCATAAACAGCGATATGATCGACGTAATGCCCGGGTAAAGGCAGGACGTCGAGCAGGCGATCACCGAGATCAAAGACGACCTCGGGGCCCGTCATGCTGCTAAAACCCCAGAAAGCCAACACGCTGCGCACGCCTGGGTCGACCACGTGGGTCCTTGCGCGCTTGTGGAACAAAGGATCGCCGGCCACATGATCGCCGTGTCCGTGACTATGCGCGACGAGCAGAGGCAGATCCATGATGTGGTGAGCGACAGCATAGTCGCCTATGATCCGGTCTACGGCCTGGCGCAAGGGGCTGAGCTGCGCTTCGGCTTCTGCGGTATCAGTGGGGATCTCGATAGAACCGGTATCGAGCAGCAAGGCTCGCTGACTGCCGAGCAGTAAATAGAGGAACGGAGCCTCGTACTCAAGGCACTTATCTTGCCGCAAGATATAAGTATCTTCGTTTAATTTAAACACCTGATAGGCACTTTCCTGCCCACGCGAGCAATCGGCTCGACCGTGGATCCAACTCACGGCGAGTGGCGACGCGTCAGCTAGGGCATGACCTGAAGCAAGGGTCAGTAGCGCGGCAAGGTAAACAGCTGCTGGTCGCTTTATCGGCATCGTCGCAATCCTCCTGTGGCAGGTCAATCGCTGTCTAGGTCGCGCTCACCTGCAGGTAACGAGGCGCAGGACTGCTGCTGCGCCCAGAACTCGATTTGCCTAAGTTCTGGTGGCGGCAACATCAACCCCGGCGGCATGTGCTGCGGATCCAGCGGCGCGCTATGGACAAGGGCATCGATGCGGCAGGCGAATCGATTGGCGGTGGCTTCGAGCTGTAGGTCTGGCCCGCGCTTAAAGCCGTGACAATAGCCACAGCGCGTCGCCAGCAGTGAGTCGATACGGTCGGCCGAAAAGGACGCCGGACTTGACCATGCTTGTACGTCGGCCGGCGCCATCGCAGCACTGTCCACGGCTTTTGGTTGCCACCGACCCGCAGCATAATCGTTGAACAGCCGCGCTAGGCTGGTCGCCTCATGCAGGGAGCGCCGACTAACACCGAAGGTAAGCCCTGGACCGTAACCAAATTGACGCAGGTTATTGACGTTGCGCTGCTCGATCGCAGCACGAAAAGGTTCCCATATCGGCACCGAGGCATGGGATACCCTGGCCAGTTGCGTCAATGCCGACATGTCCAGGCCATTTGCTTCGCGCACGCTGCGTTCGACAAAATCGCGTGCATGGCAGCTAGCGCAGGATCCGCCAAGCTTGCCGCCAAGATTAAAACTGGTCTTCTCTGGGTTGGCGAGGTTGATCAATTCCCCCAGCGCCGCCCGTCCAGCTGGACTACTCAGCTCCTCTAGGCTGCGTTCGCCGGGGTAAAAGTAGTTCAGCGTGTTCAGGCGCGGGTCGAG
>JAPLFX010000086.1 GCA_026390445.1 Pseudomonadota bacterium | reverse complement strand
GATAGTGCAAGACACAAAGCGTCGCCTCCCACAGCACGACAAACACCACCGACACCATCAAAAGGCAGGCACTCAGTCCGCAGTATTTTCCCACCAACCACAGCCCGCGACTGACCGGCGCCGCTAGTTGCACCTCCATCGAGCCATCCTGGCGCGCATCGCCAATCATCTTAACGCCCCAGAAAATCGCCACGGTGCTACCAGTCAACTGAAAGCCAAGTAGTCCGTAGTCATAGAGCATTTTTATCAGCTCCTCGGTTCCCCAGGAGCTGGCGATTGCGGCAGCGGCGGCGATAAACATCGCAGCGGCCAAGGCCGGCCAGAAGATCCGGTCGCGGCGCAGCAAGGTGAAGGTTTGCAGCGTGACAACGCCAAGTGCACGCAACATGTTCAGGCCTCCTCTAAGTAATAACTGAGCAGCTGCTCCTCGATGGCCCGGTAGTCGTCACCAAAGCGGGTGACCACATAACCTTTGCGCAGCAGAGCCGCTGCCCACATAGCCGCACCGTCATAGTCGACAAAGCTTAGCTCGGCGAGAAACCCATCCTGGCGCAGCGCCCGCCACGGCGGCAACTCCTCGGTCAGGGCAAAGCGACTTAGCCCGGTTTCACCTAAACCGGAAACACTTAGGGAGACGCCCGTGCTCGCAGCGACCTGGCCGCTGGCGACTAAATGACCGCGGCGCAGGACCACATAGTCGTCGCAAAGCGCTGAGACCTGCAGCATCTCATGGGTGCAAAGCAGGATCGTCGTGCCGCGCGACTTCTCGGCCTGGATCCATCCTAGCATCGAGCGACGAGCCAAGGGATCGAGCCCAGACGCCGGCTCATCGAGGATCAGCAGCTGGGGCCTGTGAATCGTCGCCTGCGCCCACGCCAGGCGGCGCGCCATGCCCTTGGACAAACGGCCGATGCGCTTATGCGCGTGCTGGCTCAGTCCGACTTCGGCCAAGGTGGCCTCGACGCATTGCCGCCGCTGCTTTGCGGTAGTCGCGTGGGGCGGCGCAAACAACAGCAGTTGATGCCGCAACACCTCCGCAACCTGCAGCGAGGCCGGCAACTTGGCCGTCTCCGGCATATAACCGATATATTGTTTACTAGCGGTGCTCATCGGTCGGCCGGTAAACAGCACGCGGCCGCTATCTGGGGCGATCAAGCCCAAGATGAGGCGAATCGTCGTCGTCTTGCCGGCGCCGTTGGGCCCGAGCAGGGCGGTGCATTGGCCACGCCGCAGCGCCAGGCTAAGTCCCGCCAGCGCCACTTGCGCCGGCTTAAAGACGTCGGGGCGAAACACCTTTCGCACCTGTTCGATCTGCAGTAACGGACCTTCTGGCAAGGTTGCTGGCGTCTCGGTCACGGCCCCTCCTGCTGCTTCATGCGCCCTTCGCCAAGTCCCGGACCATCCACAGATCCGGGCACCCGTATGATCAGCTCCTTCATCGCCTGCTCGCGTTCCGCTCCGGTCAGCTCAGCTTTCGTCGCTAACTTGGCGCCAAACGATTTAAAATAATCGGGTGCGCCAGGCTGCCCAGAGGCGAGCGTATAATAGAGTGAGGCCTTGTCCGGATCGCGGATTCTAAACGCCGCGACATAGCCGGCCGTCGCCGGCAAGCGCCAGCTTTGTGGCAAGGCCTTCATGCCCTCGTTGACGTAGGACTCGCAGTGCTCGGGACGGCGCAGATCAAAGGTCATCACGAAGCAAGCCAGCATATACACCGACTCAAGCTTGGGCTGTTGCCGCAAGGCCGTCTGCAAAATCCCGTGTAGTTGGTTTGGATCAGCCTGCAGCAGTTGTGGGTCGGTAAACATCTGCACCAACCAAACCGCTAGGAAGTCGTCGTAGACACCGCGATGACCCAAGGTCAGCACATCGATGATCCGTGGATCCAGCTGACTTAAAGGCACTGCTTCGAGGAGTGGGTGCGACCCTCGCGATGCCGCCTGGGTGCGTCTTGACACGTCGTGTAAGGAGACCACGAGCAGTACCAGCCACAGTCCTGTCAACAGCCGTCGCACCAAAGCATCACCCGCCGTCCGGTCGGCCTGATCCGCTGCCGAGCATATGAATGTAGGGAATCACCCCATACTGGCAAAACACCACGAGCAGCAACACGATCATCGGTGCCCAATCGATCGGGCCGGGCAAATTGCGCGTCAAACGGCGAAAGGGGGCATACATGGGCTCGGTGATATTACGCACGACCGAGACGATTTGATTGTTGGGATCAGCCCCGACCCAACTGACCAGCACCGAGGCGATCACCAATAGCTGGACCATGTTTAAGATGATCTCGAGGACTCGGGCGATGCCTTCAGCCAGCGGCGCGAACATGCGGTATCCTTCGCTAGAATGGTCAATCAATTGTTCATGGTAATGCCGATCTCAGGACCGAGCAAGGGCAATTGCACAGTCGCTTAGCGGCGTTCGCCGAACAACGCCGTGCCGATCCGCACGCAATTGCTGCCGGCTAAAATCGCCGGTTGCAAATCAGCCGACATGCCTAGCGACAAATCACCTTCACCGATACTATCGGCGAGGAGGCGCAGCTGACGAAAGAGGCGCGGCACACCGCTACCATCGTCTCCGAGCGCTAACTGGCTCAGCGGCGGTGGAATCGCCATCACACCGCGTAGCCGCAGCTCAGGCAGCTCCGCCGCGATGGTACGAGCGAGACCTTGCGCTGCTTCGCCGCTCAAGCCGTCCTTGCTCGCCTCATCACCAGCGTTGATCAACAGGTGCACCGGATAGGGGGCCTTCCCTACCGAGGCGACTGCGGCAGCGAGTAGGCGCGCGTGGCGCTCGCTGGCCAAGGACTGGACCGCGGCGGCAACCCGCACGATCGCAGCGATCTTGTTCGACTGAATGCGACCGATAAAGATGAGTTCCACATCGGTCAAATCGCTGAGCGCGGCGGCCTTAAGCAGCATCTCTTGCGCATAGTTCTCGCCAAACTGCCGCTGGCCCAAGGCGTACAGATCGCGCAGCGCCGCTGCCGGCTGACTCTTGCTGACGGCAAGAAGACGCACAGTGCGCGGCGGCTTGGCCGCTTGCGCTGCAGCAGCGATAGCTGCAAGTAGATCACGGTAGCGTGTTGCAAGATCACTCATGGGATCATGTCTTACAACCGATTCGCCGCCTGGCAAAGCCCGATCATCGCGGTGCGCCGCTGTCGTCTTTCGCCGCGGCGCCAGGCTCCGCAGTGACTGCGGCGGCCGGCGGTACCGCTGGGTCTATGGGCACCGCCTGATCCATGCCCGCGCTGACCGGCGTCGCCACCGCTTTGGCCCCGTCATCACCCCTGCTCATCTCCTTGTTCGCCGCCACCGGTGGCGGCGGCGGCGTGCTTCCAGCCTTGGCTTGCAGCCCTGCCGATGCAGCTAGTGGCGGTGGCAGCTCGCCAGCTTTTGGCAGCAGTTGACTACTGCCCGGTGCGTCGCTTGGCAACTCGCGCGTCCGACCGGCCTCAATCGCCTGCGGCGCTTTATGGGCGGGCTGATTCAGTCCCTGCACGTACTTACTGAGCGGCACATATGTGTCTTCTTCATTGACTTGGTAGTGCGGGGCAATGATGAACAAATCACCATTTTCGCTGATATGGATGTCGACGTGCTTAAGGTCCTGGCTTTTGGCACTGGAGATATCGACGCCATTGAGGAAGATGCTGCGGCTGCCCACGGTCGCCGCGGCAGCTGCGAAGGCCTCATGTGTGCTTAGGGACAAGCCGATGGCCAACACCGCCGTTGGCAACATGGCAAAAGCAAAGGCAAACACAGTGAACGTCCTCCGCCTGGATGGGGTGTGTCCATGATAGCACAGGCTGGCAATGGGAGACGATTGTGCTACCATCGCGTTCATGACGAGGATCGCACTAACTACCCGAAACCTTGGGAATGACGGAGCTATGTTTATGGGGACTAAAATCGACGGCATCGCCCGAATCAGCCTACGCCTTGCCGGTGTGGCCGTACTTCTGGCTGGGACAGGAGCTTGCACCAAGTCGTTTGAAGGCGAGTACTCAGATCCAAAGGCTGCTGAGATCGTCGATGATCGTTGGAACGAGACCGACGCCCGTAAAACCGCCGAGCACATGATTCAAGGCATGCTGGAGAAGCCTTGGCTAAACGCCTTTAAAGGCTCACACAACGGCCAAAAGCCGGTGGTCATCGTGTCGGACGTGGCCAATCGGACCGACGAGCATATCGACGTCAAGCAGCTGACCGACTATATCCAAGACGAACTCATCAACTCCGGCAAAGTGCGCTTCGTCAATAAAGAGCAGCGGCAAAAAATCCTTGAAGAGATCGGCTACCAGCAGAGCGGTGCCGTCAACAAGAGCACCGCCAAGAAGTCCGGTCGCGCGATCGGCGCTGACTATATTCTAACCGGTTCGGTGTCGAGCAGCGTCCACCAAATGGATGGCCTCAAAACCGTCGACTACCAGACCAACTTGACCCTCACCAACATCGAAACGCAAGAATTCGAATGGTCGACGAAGTACGAGATCAAGAAGCGCTTCAAGCGTTCAGGCGCTGGTTTTTGACCTCTAGCCAGCGAGGGTCTGCGTGACCACCACCGCGATGTTCACACCCAGGTACCTCCGGTACCTGGGCTTCCTTTGGCTGCTGCTCTCTGGTTGTGCCTCCTACACCGAGGAAACCAAGGAGATCCGCACGGCTTACCGCGCCGACAATTATGACGCAGCGCTAAAAAAACTCGATGAGTCCTCGATCAAGGACGAGTCAAAGAATCGCCTACTCTATCGCCTCGAACGGTCGATGATCCTCGACCGCATGGGCGAACAGCAGAAATCGAGAGCCTTACTCATCGAGGCCGACAAGATCGCCGACGAGCTGTATACGACCAGTATCACCCGCACAGCGGCCACCTTTGTCGTCAGCGAGTCCGTGGCGGACTACGGCGGCGAGGACTACGAAAAGGTCGCCATCCACACCGAGCTAGCACTGTCCTTTATCGCCTCGCACGACCTCAACTCCGCCGGCGTCGAGGCGCGCAAGATCAACAATAAGCTGGCCGAACTAAACCAAGCCTACGACGACCACAAGAACCGCTACGCCGACGACGCCTTTGCTCGCTACCTCTCGGGGATCATCTATGAGGCTCTCAACGAGCCGGACAGCGCCATCATCGATTACAAAAAGGCGCTCGACAACTACCGCACCGACTTTAGTGCCTTCGTCCTAGGCGGCGTCCCAGATGGACTGGTACGCGCCTATTACCGCCTTTTGGTCCGGCGCAACCGCAACGACCGCCTAGGCCAGCTAGAGCATGATTTCCCAAAGGAAACTCAGCTAGCTAAACAGGACCTGACAACGCCCGACATGGGCGAGGTGGTGGTCATCCACGAGATCGGTCATATCGCCACCAAGAGCACAGCGGAGTTCTTTTTCCCCTTCGGTAAACAGCTGATCCGCTTTTCCTTCCCCGTCATCAACAAGACCCATCACGATTATGTCGGCGCCACCGGCATCACCGACGAGCAAAGCCACAAGACCGCGGCGGCTGAAAACGTCGAAGATCTCGACGCCATCGCCCGCTTCTCGCTTGAAGACCGCAAGGCACGCCTGCTTGCCAAAGGTGCGGCTAGGCTCATCGCCAAAGGCCAACTCACCGAACAGGCATACAAGAACTTTGGACTCCTTGGCGGGATCGCGGCCAACGTCTTTTCCGCCGTGACCGAGACTGCGGACACGCGCAGCTGGACGCTGCTGCCCGCGGGCTTCTATGTCTCACGCCTGCGCCTAGCGCCGGGACCGCACACCCTGCGCATTCAAACCAGTGGCCGTCTCGGCAAGATCGAGAAGGTCAGCTTAAAAAAGGGCGAGGTTTTGATCCTGCGGGACGTCGGTTAAGTCTTGGATGATCGGCGGATAGCTAATAGACAAGAGCCATCAGGTGGCCGGCGGAAGGCAACTGGAGCACGAGACGGATGATAAAGTGGTGGCACCTGATCGCCTGCTGGACGATGTCTGCGGGCCTAGCGTACGCACAGTCCACCCCTGGGAGGGCAAAGCCGCTGCTGCCCTCGGCAGCCCTGGTTGGCTCAACCGCTGTGGCAGCGCCCCCGGTACCAAGCGCCGAGTCACCGCGCGACAGTGTGCTCGCACTGATGGCGTCTTGCCGCACCCAAGATGCCAAACAGGCAGCGTTTTACCTGGACCTTCGTGGCGTCCCTGCTGAGGCACGCCAAGACGAATCACTGCGCCTAGCTTGTGAGGCAAAAGCCGTCCTCGATCGGTTGCTGCCGACAAACCTAGCCGGCCTGTCTAGCCTGCCCACCGGTGACCTCAACGACAGCCTGCCGCGCAACACCGATCACCTGGTCACTGCGACGACCAACGATGGCCCAGTAGGGCTCTACCTTGAACGCTATGAGGACAAAGCCGGGCAATCCCGCTGGCGCCTCAACTCCAGTTCGGTCGAAAAAATCCCGCAGCTCTACGACCAATTTGGCATAGAAAACTGGGAGCGGCGGATTCCGGCCGTGGCCGTTAGAACGAGTGTCCTAGATATCAAGCTGTGGCAGTGGGGGGCACTTTTGGCTTTATCCCTGCTGGCCTATATCATGTCGCGCTTTGCCGGACGCCTGTTGCAATCGCTTCTCGCCCGAATCATGAACCACTGGGACCACATGCAGCTACTCGGCGCCGCCGTGCGTCGGGCAGCAGTACCGATGCGCACCCTGCTTGGCCTTGCCGTCTTTACCCTGGGCACCATCCCCATGGATTTTTCCTTGGGTGCAAGGCAGCGGTTGCTGGTGATCGAGTACGCGACCCTTGTCGTCGGCGTCACCTGGTTTCTGGTCAACCTTGGCGACGCCGCCACCGAGCTGGCCCGCTTGCGCTGGACCTCGCGCGACAAGATCGGCGCCGTGGCGCTGTTGCCGCTCGCGCAGCGGATTGGCAATGCCTTTCTAATCATCGTCGCCGCGCTGATCATGCTGCAGCTCTTTGGCGTCAACGTCACCGCCGTTCTCGCCGGCCTCGGCGTCGGTGGCTTGGCGGTGGCTCTAGCAGCACAAAAGACGGTCGAAAACTTCTTCGGTGGCATGATGATCGCCGTCGACCAACCGGTACGCGTCGGCGACTATTGTCGCTTTGGCACACAAACCGGCACGGTCGAGGATATCGGCCTACGCTCCACCAGGCTGCGGACCTTGAGTCGAACGCTGGTGACGATCCCGAACGGCGAGTTTTCGCAGCTCCAGATCGAGAACATCTCCAAGCGCGACAAGATCACCTTTACCGGCATCCTCGGTATCGACTGCCTGACGCCCGCACGTCGGGTCCGCGAGCTGCTAGAGGAGCTGCGCACCTTTTTGCGCGCCGATGCCCGGATCGACCAAACCACCCTCGACGTCCGCATGCTCACCCTGGGCGGCCAATCGATCGACATCGAGATCTATGGCTTTATCCTCACCACGGATTTGCGCACGTTTAAGGCCATCCGCGAGGAGATTTATCTCGCTCTTATGGACATCCTCGAAGCGCGTGGGATAGCCTACGCCTTACCAGCGAACTACGCCTTTAACCGCGCCTTGCCCGCATCGCTCGCCCAGGCGACGCCCAAGGACCTGAGCCATCTGTTGCCACTAGGAGACCACCATGACTGAGTCCTATGTCCAAGTTGCCCTCAAAGACGCCGGCTACGCCGTCATCACCATCGGCCGTGAGCCGGTCAATTCAATGAATCTCGACCTGTGGCAGCAACTCGCCCAGACCCTCACCGATCTTGAAAAGAACCCGAAGGTGCGCGGCCTCATCTACCAATCCGGAATTAAAAAAGATGTGTTTACGGCTGGCAATGACCTAAACGAACTCTATGCCCCAAAATCCTCGCCAGAGCGCTACAAAGACTTTTGGATCACGCACAATTCCTTCCTGGCGCGCCTGTACCGTTCCCCTCTAGTAACCATCGCCGCCATCCGCGGCGCCTGCCCCGCCGGAGGCTGCGTCCTGGCTTTGAGCTGCGACCACCGCATCGTCACCGACCAAACACAAATCGGCCTAAACGAAGTCGCGTTAGGTATTCCCGTCCCAGAATACTGGGCCAAACTGATGGCACGAACCATCGGCCAGCGCCAAGCCGAACAAATCCTCGAGTTCGGCACCATGGTCGATGCCGAGTCCGCTAAGGCCCTAGGCCTGGTCGATGCAGTCGCCAGCACCGGCGACCTGCTCACCACCGCCGAGGCGGCAATGGTGCAGCGGCTTAAATCTCCTGACTCGGGCCGCCGCGCGACCAAGCAGTACCTGCGCGCTGAATTCTCCAAGCAGTGGGAGGCCTACTGTCACGAAGAATACATCGGCGGCTGGAAGATGCTTAGCTCACCTGGGATGATCCAGGCTCTTGAAGCGGTGTTTCAGCGTTTGGCGAAAAAATGAGTTTGGGGTCAGTCACTTCCGGTAACTCCCTGTAATAATTAGACCATGCAGCATGGTCTAATTATTACAGGGAGTTACCGGAAGTGACTGACCC
>JAPLFX010000144.1 GCA_026390445.1 Pseudomonadota bacterium | reverse complement strand
ATGTGGATGTCGTCATCCCAAGACAGAAAGCCAAACGTTGCCGTTTGCACATAGGGCAACACCGCGACTACCGCAGCAGCAACTAGGCCGAGGAGCAGGCCCCGGTTTGTATCTCGCGGGCTTACAGCGCGCATCATCAAAGCGACCTAATTCAAGGGTACCTCAATGGTACCATGGAGTTAGGCGTGGGTGGGGGCTTTGTTAAAAAATTCCGCTCCTCCCTGCCTCCGCGACTCCACGCTCTAAAGCAGGACTTCGCTTTGACCACAGAAAAAGGGAGTGGGGGAGAAAGGGAGGGGCATTTATTCAACAATGCCTTAGGTGGGATCCGCGCAGATTTTATATGACCCTGGCTTAATCTTCACCATCGGAATCATCATCCGCCGCTGCGTTCGAATCGGGCGCAGCAGCAGACGGAGTGGATCCTTTGGCACTGGAACCCCTACAGTCTCCCGAGTTGTAACCAGCCGCAACACCTTGAGCACAGACTATCTTGACGGCCTCAGGACGAATAGGGATGTTGCGGTGGCACGAGGTCCCACCCCCTGGCTTTTTCTTATCCGGAATCCAGCCCCAGGATGCCCCATCTGAGGATATGGCGCTATCCGGGCAAGCAGCAAACGATTTGCCGGCAAAGGCATCGTTCCAAACCTTGACCTTGTCTCCCGCCATATAACCGATCGATCCGCCGATATCATCCTTTGCGCAAATCCAACTCTTGTTGGTCGTCGCAGACTTATTGAATTGCCCACAAAAATCAACATCCGCCGTGGTCTTGTCCAAACTTAGACTGGCCTTTTTCTCACCCAACGGAATTGCCGACAGAGCCACCGCCACATGTAAGGCCCGCGCCAAGGTCACTGCGTCAAAATCCCCAGCATTTGGATTCTGATGCGACAACGCACTCAGAGCCACGCTTGCAACCTTGACATAGGCCACGAGATCAACTGACTGCACCTTTGCCGTGATCCCATGCGCAGCAAACATATCGTTCATGGATCCAAAGCTCTTATCAATGGACCCGAATTGAGCCAAAGCCTTAGTGTTATGACTCAACTTCGACTTAAGATTGCTATACTCCACACCATCGAAGCTAAACGATGTGTCTGTCATGCCACTACTAAGCTTAGCAGCAAACCCGCTTGGCTTGACCGCACCTAGACTTATGACTGCAGGCGCGAAGGTCTTAGACTTCGCCGCATCCTGAAAAACCTTGCCCAAATCATCAACGGCTTTGGTCAGCTCGGCACTATCGAGGGCCGCATTGGTCGCGGACTGATTGCAACTTGCAAAGCAAATCGACAATGCGACTGCACCAAGTCGAATACCCCTCCGAGTCCTGTTATGAGCGAACCGTAGGTTCATAGAGCGTTTCTCCAATTTTATTTGCTCTTGATATCCTACCGTATCGGCAGATCGCGCCTGCAACTTTACCAAAAGCTCCTAATAGCGGTAATCATTGCAGCATTTGGCGTACAAAACGTCATTATTCGTCGGTCACGCAACCGTTCGCCGCCGAGCCAACCGTCTTTATGTACTTAAACAGAAGCCCCTGCGTCACCTTCAAGGCAGGCGCCGTCCAGCGCTGCCGCCGCGCCAGAGCCTCACTCTCACTCACATCCCAACGAATGGAGAGCGTCCTCGCATCGATGGTCACGACGTCACCATCGGCGACTAAAGCGATGGGGCCTCCCACCTGGGCTTCGGGACAGACATGGCCAACGATAAAGCCATGCGACCCACCAGAAAATCGACCATCCGTGATCAACGCGACGTCTTTGTGCAAGCCAGCACCGACAATCGCCGAGGTCGGCGTGAGCATCTCCGGCATCCCGGGACCTCCCTTTGGCCCCTCATATCGAATAATAATCACTTCACCTTTGGCTATCGTCCCTTCGGTCAAGGCCCGAAGCATCGCCTCTTCGGAGTCAAACACTCGAGCCGGTCCGGTAAACGAGTGACCCTCTTTACCCGTGATCTTTGCCACCGCACCATCGGGTGCAAGATTGCCCCGCAGGATCTTTAGATGACCCTGCGTGTCCCTAGGCGAACTGACTTGGATGACCTCTTGCTTGGGACTTAGTCCAGCTAATGGCGCCAGATTTTCTGCCAAGGTCTGACCGGTCACCGTAAGGATGTCGCCATGGATCATCCCGCGCTCGTGAAGGAGCTTCAGCACCGCTGGCGTGCCACCCACAGCATGCAAATCACTCATCACAAACCGGCCACTGGGCTTAAGATCGGCAATATAAGGCACTTTGGCACTGATCCGGGCAAAATCATCCAAACCAAACGCGACACCAACCGCCTTGGCCATGGCGATCAGATGCAGCACCGCATTCGTTGAGCCACCCAAAGCCATGGTGATCGCGACGGCATTTTCAAACGCTTTAAAAGTCATGATATCGCGTGGGCAGATCTGTGCTTGCAAAAGCCGCAGCACCGCCGGCCCAGCCGATCGACATTCGGCGATTTTGGCGGGATCTGCAGCAGGCGTGGAGGAAGAATAGGGCAGGGTCATGCCCATCGCCTCGATCGCACAGGCCATCGTATTTGCCGTATACATGCCGCCGCAGGCACCTTTGCCCGGACAGCTATGACGAACGATGGACTGCCTTTCCGTTTCGTCGATGGCACCGCTCAAAGCCTGGCCGTAGCTTTGAAAAGCCGACACGACATCCAGGCGCTCTCCAGCAACACGTGACCCGGGCAGGGTTGAACCGCCGTAGATCATCAGACCAGGCCGATTGACACGGCCCAAAGCGATCAAAGCCCCTGGCATGTTTTTATCGCATCCAGGGACAGCCACACAGGCGTCGTACCACTGCGCCTGCATCACTGCTTCAATGGAATCGGCAATGATATCTCGCGATGGCAGGGAATAACTCATACCCCGAGTGCCCATCGAGATCCCATCGCTGACACCAATGGTGTGAAAGCGCAGGCCCAAAAGCCCCGCTTCGCCGACTGATTCCTTCACTATGGCGGCTAGGTCGCCTAAGTGCATATTGCAAGGGTTGCCATCAAACCAGTTGGCGACAATCCCCACCTGCGCTGAGTTCATTTGCTCAGGCGTAATGCCGGTCGCGTACAACATGGCCTGAGCCGCGCCATGAGCTCTGCTCTGGGTCAGCTGCGCGCTAAAACGATTGAGTGAAGACATCAACTAGACACCCCGTGCAATCAAAGGCGAACTAACGAAAACCGCGGAAACTAATTGGATTTGGTAAAGGACATCCGTGAACGAAGCGCAGCGCCAATCTGCTCCATCAGATGGCCTTGCTCCGAATGCCGCAGCTTTTTAAACGTAGCTCCGCCACTTTGATGTTCCGCTAGCCACTGGTTGGCGAACCCTCCAGTCTTGATATGACCCAAAATCTCCTGCATACGTTCACGCGTCTGAGCAGTCACGACCGTAGGTCCAACCGAATAATCGCCAAACTCAGCGGTATTCGAGATCGATGAACGCATATGGGAGAGTCCACCTTCGTAGATTAAATCAACAATCAGCTTCATCTCGTGGACACACTCGAAATAGGCCATAACCGGGCTGTAACCGTTTTCGACCAAGGTCTCAAAACCCATCTTCATCAGACTAGTCAAGCCACCGCACAGTACAGCCTGCTCGCCAAACAGATCGGTTTCTGTTTCTTCTTTGAACGTCGTCTGGAATACACCCGATCTGGTGCCGCCAATAGCCTTAGCGTAGGACAAGGCAAGGCGCAGCGTATCTGGATGCTCGTCGTTAAGAACACCGACCAAACATGGAACCCCTTTTCCCTGAACAAATTGCTGACGGACGGTACGACCGGGACCTTTAGGAGCGGCAAGAAAAACTTCGACGCCTGCTGGCGGAACGATCTTACCAAAGTGAACGTTAAAGCCATGGGCAAAAGCGAGAAAATCACCGGGCTTCAGGTTTGGCGCTATGTCTTGCTGGAAGACTTCGGCGGCAACTTCATCGGGCACAAGCATCATTACTACGTCAGCCCCTGCAGCAGCCTGGGCTGGGGTAAGCACCAGCAAACCCTCCGCCTCGGCCCGTGCCCTTGAGGCGCTGTGGAGAGGCAAGCCGACGGTCACCGCCACCTCACTGTCACGCAGATTGAGGGCATGGGCATGCCCCTGGCTGCCGTAGCCTATCACCGCGACCTTTTTACCGCGCAGCCACTTTAGATCTGCATCTTCATCGTAAAAGACCTTAAAGTTATCGATACTTGTCATAGGTTCTCCATCGGGCGGTTAAGTTATGTGAGGGCTCTTTGGCCATAATCAAATTGTGAAGAGATGTCGCTTTCGTTCCACTCGTCCACCGTCAGGCGCTCGACATCCACGAGTTTCACTAAGTCGCGACAAACAGAATCCAATTGGGCGCTATTGCCATGAAAACGAAGCGTGATTCGAGAAAACTCCTTCTGGCCGGCCTCTTCCAAAGAAAAGGACGCGATATCAAGGCCACGACGCGAGAAAATGATCGCTACCCGAGCAATGATGCCGAGCTCCCTGCGAACGCTAAGATGCAGGGAAAATAGCTGCTCCCTGACATTTAGAAAGGGCGAACCTGTCACTTTGGTCATCATGTTAGGTACTCCCCGTGGGCATCGGCAAAGCGACTGCTGGCGGCGACAAGACGATATCCTCTGCCGACCTGCCCGCTGGTATCATCGGCCAAACATTATCCTCGCTAATGACCCTGGCGTGAATCAGACAAGGCCCCGCGTCATACGCCAAGGCTTCCTGCAACATCGCCTGCATCTGGTCTTGTTGCTCGATGTAGAATCCCTTAATGCCGTAGGCAGCCCCCAAAGCCAGAAAGTCAGGATTTCCCTCCAACAGGACGCTACTAAGGCGGTTGTGATAAAACAGCTCTTGCCACTGCCGCACCATGCCAAGGCATTGATTGTCGATGATCAGAATTTTGATGGGCAAGCGATGAATTGCTGCGGTCGCCAGCTCAGCTTGAACCATCTGGAAACCACCGTCACCAACCACGGCAATCACCGTCGCCTCAGGCCTAGCAAACTGCACGCCGATCGCGGCAGGCAGACCGAAGCCCATGGTACCAGCCCCGCCCGACGACAACCAGGTGCGTGGCGCCTTGGTCAACATGAACTGCGCGGCCCACATCTGATGCTGACCTACGTCCGTGGTGACGACGGCCTCGCGAGGCGCCGCTTCGTACATCGACTGTAGAACCTGGGCGGCACGAACTGGAAGACCCACCCCGGGAGTACCGGCAGCGGAATATGCGCTGTCGCAGCGCAGCGGATGGCTCTCACGGTATTCGCGCAGTTCCCGCAACCATTCAACGGTAGGTAGCGGGCCGACATGTCTTAGGATTTCGCGCAGCGCAACCTTTGCATCAGCACATACAGCGGCGTCGGGCTGGACGACCCGGCCTATTTCTCCCGGATCGATATCGATATGCAGCTTCTTTGCTAGAGAGCAAAACCTCTCGTTGCAGCCATTGATGCGGTCGTCAAACCGACTACCGATCGACAGAATTAAGTCGCACCGGGTTGTGGCGTAGTTGGCATAGGCGTTGCCATGCATCCCGAGCATGCCAAGTGACAGTGGGTGTTGCTCTGGGAAGCCTCCTTTGCCAAGCAGGGTATTAGTCACCGGGGACTGCAAGGTTTCGGCTAGCCTCGCCACTTCAGGCGAAGCGCCTGAGATCATAGTGCCGTGGCCCACCAATAGAAGCGGGCGCTGACTAGCCATGATCAGGCTGGCGATCTTTTGACACGCGAGGATTTGCTGTGGCGAAAGATCTGCCGCTACAGCAGCGTCTTCCTTTGCCAGGGACGACGGCACATAGTCGATCTTAGCAGCCGAAATATCCTTGGGAAGATCCAGAACCACCGGTCCAGGGCGAAGACTTGTCGCGATCTGATACGCTCTGCGTACGGACGGTGCAATGTCGTCAACACTCAAGATGAGGCGGCTATGCTTCACCAGTGGCAAAGTAACGCCAAAAACATCGGCTTCCTGAAACGCATCCTTACCGAGATTGCCGCTGTTAGTCTGCCCAGAAATCACCAGCAAAGGCACCGAATCCATCTTAGCAGTCAACAGTCCGGTGACCGTGTTCAGCGCTCCGGGGCCGCTCGTCACTAACACCACGCCAAGTTTGCCGCTGGCTCTAGCATAACCGTCAGCCATATGGGTTGCGCCCTGCTCATGACGAGCGAGGATCAGCTCAATCGGCGAGTCATAGAGCGCATCAAAGATATTGATCGCGGCACCACCTGGGTAGCCAAAGATATGGGTCACACCAAGCAGCTCTAGTTCTTTGATAAGGATTTCCGCACCGCTGCGCAAAGTCATGGCCTTCTCCCCTTTGCTTTAGGTGTGACCGACACGGTGCAACCAACCATCTGGGGCAACTTGCCTCCCCGTTTGCATGGCCATGAGTTGATCCCTAAGTATCAGACTTAGAGACGAGGGCGACGCGGGAGGCACCTCATAGGTTGTTCCATCGATCTCCGCGAGCGCGTCGACTGGGGTAATCACCGCAGCGGTACCACAGGCAAACATTTCCGTGCACAGTCCACGCTTAATCGCCGCTAAAAGCTTGTCGATATGCAGCGGCTTCTCGGCCACCGGTATGTTTTTACCGCGCGCCAACTGAATGACACTGTCGCGCGTAACACCCCGCAAGACTGAATCGCTGACGTTTGGCGTACAAAGTTCACCGTCGACCACGGCAAAGAAATTCATTCCAGAGAACTCTTCGATGTAGGACTTGTGAACCGCGTCTAGCCAGAGGGTCTGCTGACATCCGCGCTGCGTCGCCTTGATGTCGGCACGTATGCCCGCGCCGTAGTTACCTGCGACTTTATAAGCCCCTGTGCCGCCCGGTGCCGCACGGCAATCATGCCGCTCAATCAGAGCAGTGACTTTTCCCGCGGCAAAATACCCACCTGATGGACTTGCTATGACTAGGAACACATAGGATGTCGAGGGCTTTAAGCTAAGTCCGACATCGGTAGCGAGCATCAGAGGGCGCAGGTATAAAGACTCATTTGGCCCCCGCGGAATCATGGGTTGAAGGTGCCAGACCAAGCTCTCCAGTGCCTGCATAAACAACTCGGGAGGGACCGCAGGCATGGCCATTCTTGCGGCCGAGTCATTGAGCCTCGCCAGATTCAGCTGGGGCCTAAACAAGGCTCCTTCACCTGTCTCTAAGGCAAACGCCTTCATCCCCTCAAAGACCTGCTGGCCGTAGTGCAGCGACTTGCAAGCCGGATCCAAGGTCAGCCCTTGGTACGGCACCAGCTCGGGCATCGACCATTCGCCGTTGCTATAATCTGCGCGCACCATTACAGGAGCCATAACTTGGCCAAATCCAAGTGGCTCTTGGCGCTGATAAGATGCCACAGCTTGCTTCAGTTGCGGGGCTAGCGGGAGAAGTGGTCTGCTGACGATCGGTGCCATGATGGGGGGCCTTGCGTGCTGGTTTGAGTTACAACAAAAAAACCCGGGTCTTGGTTGAGACCCGGGTTGCAAATTAAGCTAAAAGCTTGCGTTCCTAGGTCCTAAGTGGGTCTAGAATAATCGCAATAATCAAAATGTTGGCTGGTGTCAGGGGCATCATGATGCTCAAACTCGGCGGATAAGTATCGGTGGCTCGACTCTTGCCAAAGTGGAACTGATACCAGCCGTGGCGTTGGCCGGACTCTAAACTCATCGAAGTACGACTGTCAACTAAGTATTCTCGCATTAGTCACAGCAGCAAAGTATAGGCGGGATTTTCGCTCTCCCAGCTGAAAGGATAGCCGATTTGCTGCAGATGCCGCTCAAAATCCGGCCTTTCTTCGGGGCTTATCTCGAAGGCGATCAATACCCGACCATAGTCAGCGCCATGGGAACGGTAGTGAAAGAGTGAAATATTCCAGCGATGGCTGATCACCGCCAAAAAATCTGCCAGAGCATCCGGCCTCTCCGGAAAGACAAAGCTATAAAGTTCCTCTTCAATGGCCTGTGGCGCCCGCCCGCCCACCATATGACGAACATGTTCTTTCGCCAATTCATTGGCCGTTAAATCGTGAAATTCATATCCGTTTTGCTGCAAACTCTCGATAAACTGTCCATGCATCGCACTGTGTTGTAGGGAGATTCCAAGGAGAATATAGGCCTCGGGAGCTCCATTTGTGCGATAATTGAACTCGGTGATGCTGACGCCCCGCAGAATCGTTGTACAAAAATCTTTGAGCGAACCCGGCCTCTCCGCCAGCTTGATCGCCAGCAAACATTCACGCCCTGCACCAACGGTGGCCCGCTCGGCGACAAACTGCAGCCTTTCAAAGTTCATGTTAGCGCCCGAACTGATGGTCACAATCTGCTGACCCTTCGCTCCAGTGGATTTAATGTAGGCTTTAGCACCTGCCCAGGAAAGCGCTCCGGCAGGCTCCACCACAGTGCGGGTCTCGCGGTAGATGTCATGAATCGCCGAGCAAATCTCGTCCGTCGAGACCCGAATGAAGCCCTCGACCAAAGACTGACAGATCGCAAAAGAATGGTGCCCAACCTGCTTAACCGCGACGCCATCGGCAAATACTCCGACATTCTTGAGCACAACACGCTCGTGTGTCGCGACCGACTGGGCCATGGCATCGCTGTCGACGGGTTCAACGCCGTAGATGCGGACGTTCGGGTAGAGAGCCTTGATGTAGGTCGCTACCCCAGCTAAAAGTCCACCGCCCCCGACTGGAACGAAGATGCAGTCCATTTGGGGACAATCTTCAATGATTTCTTTGCCAATGGTCCCCTGGCCGGCAATGACGAACGGATCGTCAAAGGGATGAATCATGGTGGCCCCGGTATCTTGGGCTAGCTGCAGGCTGTGGTCGTAGGCCTGAGAGTAATGATCACCGACCAATATAACCTTCGCTCCATAGCCTGAGACCGCCTGGACCTTAATCTCCGGAGTCGTCGTCGGCATAACGACCCAGGCCGGAATTCCTAGGATCTTTGCCGAAAGCGCTACACCCTGACCATGGTTGCCTGCCGATGCGCAGATCACTCCTTTGGCCAGCTGCTCAGCGCTCAAAGCCGCAATCTTGTTATAGGCACCGCGAATTTTGAAGGAAAAGATCGGCTGTAGATCTTCTCGCTTGATGTAGACCTTGTTGCCGCTGGCAGAACTCAGCGTTGGCGCCAAATCTAGAGGGGTGCGTCGTGCTACTTCATAGACCCGAGCTTTGAGAATTTCTTTAAACAGCCCTGAGTCCATTAGCTCGTTTCCAATCCTGGTGCGAGCCGTCTTATTGCGACGAAGGGGGAGCAATGTCCAGGACAAACTACTGCGACGTCACTAACTACCCAAAAATACGCAGAAGTCCAGAAAAACCCTCAATCAATTTAGAATTATTCCGAAGTCAAAATTGTTCGTAATACGTCAGGTACGACGTCCACGATTCAAAGGGAGCTACATGTACGTCATTAATTCATTCGCGAGAGTCGCGCTTTGCTCAATCCTAGGCGTTGCCCTCGGCTGCCTCTGGATCGGCGGGAACCGGGACAGGTTCGGTAGGGGTCAGCAACGTGGCGCTCAAGATCGATGCTAAAGGCGTCGACTCGACCAGCAGTTCGTTACGCCTCAGTTCTAATGAGAGCTTCGGATTGACTACTACTGACCCTTATCCTGGGATCGGCGTAAATTCCGGGGAAACAATAGTCGATGGCTTAAAAATCTGGCTCACGGGACTCGCACTAAATAACCAGGTCGACTCGAACTCGAGCAACACCAGCAATCGCACGGCGTCGGTTGCCGACTGGTCTTCAGCGCCAAAGGAACTACAGATCGCCAAGGGATATGCAGGAACCTTCAACGAGACGATTAAGACCTACATAAAGCCTGGCGACTACAACCAAATGTCTATCTCCATGCTCGATAAGATGTCGATAAAGGCCTACGCCTACCTAGACACGAATAACGATGGAACGATCGACGCCACGATTTACACAACGGCAACCCGCGTCACTAAGGTGGCTAGCGTTCTTGATCCTGCATCCATGCCAAGTGACTATGATTACTATGTTTATGGCTATATCAACGCGTTGACAGCAGATAGCCTGACGGCGTCAACGAAGACCTCTAGCACCCTCACAGTATTCGATCAGCCAGTCACCATCCCCACCACGGATGTCGACGCAAAGGCAGCAGCAGGAGAG
>JAPLFX010000094.1 GCA_026390445.1 Pseudomonadota bacterium | reverse complement strand
ACGGCACCCCAGTCGGCCGCTTTTGAAGCTGCGGCCGCTAGCAGCCAAAAACTGTTTGGGAGGCGCGCATCAGTTGAGTTGAGCCAAAAATCGAAACCTACAAGCGGCTGGCGCTGGAGAGGAGGCGTCTTTGGGTCCAACTTGACCGATACTAGCGATGCGCAGTCCAAGTAACTTCTGACGTAGGTCGGCGTTGCAACATCTGTGGGGGGGGCGTCGACTTGCGGGCTGGGCACTGCACCTGTTGATCCTGGACCAGGCTGTGCCGACTGCGCCGTAGCACTACCGATCCTAGATGATCCGGGATTTGGCAGCATGGAAAACTTCCTGCAGAGGTCCGTACAATGATCGTTGGCACCGCAGAGACCCTGAGCAACGATGCTGGCTCCAAGGGATTGTAGCTTAGACGAAACAAATGGAAGAAATCCCCCGTCCTCCGGCGCCGTGACACTGCCGAGCAGCTCTAGGCGAACGCTCGCGTTGATCGCCTGCTCGCCTATTTGGGCTAGACTTGGATCTGGCAGGGGTCGCTTGCCGTACCAACCATTCCCAACCTTGTAAAAAAAGTTATACGCAACCCCGTCCCCAACACCATGCGCCCTGTAGTAATGGCCCAACTCGTGCGCCGCACCTGCGACAAACTCCCGTTCGTCACTGCCAGACGTGAACAGCTGCGAGTAAAACGTCACCCAGTTGGCAACTTGCGGTCCCACGAGGCCCTTAGCGAGCGCTTTTCCAGCCAGCTCCTTTGACAAAGGACAGGCAGCCGATACCTGCAGGAACGGCGCTGTATCGGTGCTGCCCTTAGCAAGGGTGATATCGCATGAGCCAGGGGTCGGCGCCTTGCGGAAGCTGTCCAGGTCGGTCGCAAGCACTGCGCGTGGGATACACGCGTCATCGGCGACGATCGTGAACCCTCCCTGCCCGTTTGGACTGATATATCCCGCGTCGGGCGTTGATGGTGTCACACCAGCCCCCAAGCGTACGGGGATCTTCTTGCATACCACTTGCGCCCTGACGAACGCATTGACCACGGGACTGGCGACAACAGCCGCCAACGGCCTCGGGATTCCCTGCAACTTGTTGGGATATTGATTCCGGAGGCTCTTATCAATGACGTCCAGCCAGAACTGGGCACGACGGGTCAGCACATGGTCCTCGGACAACAAGGCGCCGGCCTCGAAGCCGGCCTGCTTGGGTACTTTCTGAAGGTACTCGTCTCGGGTCAGTTCCACCCAGTTGGACTTGTCGAGCGCCACCGGCTGGTCTGCGTCATGGAGCACGCGGCTCGAACCGTCCTGCGTGGTCCTGCAAGCCAACATGACGACGACCATTCCGACACATAGGGCACGGAGACGAAGATCCATGTTCACATCTCTTCACTGGAGAGTAGCGATACGGCAAGGTCGAGCGCTTTAGAATGGCACTGGACTCGACTGCCATTTTGTTGCGACTAGCTTTATGACCCTCGGTATGAGCATTGTATCGCCATAACCGCGAGAAATAAACAGAGTGCGTGCAAGATGCGCCACGTAGCCCGCAGGCAGGTGGAATGGCCCAACCGGGGGCGATGACCTGACTGTTCAAGTCACTGAACATGGAGAACTAGAATTGGAGGCGCCGATCGGATTCGAACCGATGTTGACGGATTTGCAATCCGCTCCCTAGCCACTTGGGTACGGCGCCTTGGAGGTAAGTCACTGATAGGCAAAGAATCTTATGCATGAGGCAGGCGCCACTAGCAAGCGGATTTCAGCGGATTTCGCCATCTGCTAGATTCCTATGTGATATCAGCGACTCCACTGACTGCGGGAACCCTTACCGGGAGCTAGACGCGCCAGTATCAAAGCCTGCCCAGGCCGCCCAAGTGCGCTATACTCGCAAGTTCACAGCAGCAGACCGCCGCTAGCAGCCAGGACGACCGATTCATGTCTGAACTCATCTATGCGATCGATTACGGCACCTCCAATTCCTTGTTGGCTGCCGCCGATGCCTCCGGCGTCAAGGCGCCGATCCCGCTTGATCCGTCGGCTGCGGATCCGACGGTCCTGCGCAGCATCCTCTATGCTCCGTCGTTGGACCAATGGTACTTCGGTGCCCAGGCCATCGATCAGTACATGAGCCATCTCGCCGAAGGGCGCCTGCTTCGCTCGATGAAGAAGTACCTACCGGAAAGCTCGTTTAGTGGGACGAGGATTCACGATCGCTTTTATAATTTAACCGAGATCATCGCGGTCTTTTTGCGCGAGATCCGGGTGCGGGCGAACAACCATTTTCAGCAGGATGTGAGCAGCGTCGTCTTGGGGCGGCCGGCGGCGTTTTCGCTCGATGCCGGTCCGGATGAGTTGGCCGAGAAGCGCCTGCGCACGGCGGCGCAGCTTGCCGGATTTAAGCACATCGAGTTTTGCCCCGAGCCGCTGGCAGCGGCGTATGAATTTCGCCATCAGATGACCGGGCCGACGATGGTGCTGATTGCCGACTTCGGTGGTGGTACCTCGGACTTTACCGTTCTCAGGATGGACCGAGGTCAATTTAGCGATAAAGACGTGTTGGCGATCGGCGGCGTGCCGATTGCCGGTGACCGCTTTGACGGGGCGATCATGCGCCACCAGATTTCGCCACATTTTGGTGCCAACGTGGTGTACCGGATGCCGATGGGGTCGAATGACCTGCATTTGCCCCATCACCTGCTCAACCGCCTGTGCACACCTGCGGATATCTCCTTTTTGGCACGGCAGGATATTCAGAATCTGCTGCGTGATGCGCAGCGGTGGTCGATGAACGCAGATGATGCTCTGAAAATGGAACGCCTGTTTTTGCTCGTAGAGGAGCACCTAGGCTATAAACTCTTTCGCTCGATTGAACAGACGAAGATCGAGCTGTCCGACAAGAGCGAGGCGACCTTTGTCTTTGATCATCCAGAGATTGAACTTAAAGAACAGGTCTACAGCGCCGACTTCAAAAACTCCTCGGCAGATCTAGTCAGCCGCATCACCGACTCTTTGGACCAGACCCTGGCGCGCGCTGGGGTCAAGCCGGGTGAGATCGACATCGTTTGCTGCACCGGTGGTACGGCTAAATTGCCGGCTTTGAGCCTGGAGCTGGAACGTCGCTTTGGCCGCGACAAGCTGCGCCAGCACCGGCACTTCCACTCGGTGATCGGTGGGCTGGCCGAGAAGGCGCTGACGCTCTTTAACTAGTCGTTGCTAGCAAGGTTAGGTTGATGAAACATCCGACGACGGTCAATAATGGTGCGCCCACAGGCGTTGGACAAAGGTCTGCCAATGCAGGCACGTGACACCTTCGAGGATCCGATCGAGAGGATCTTGACTCACTAGGATCAGTTCCTTCCAGTCGGCTTCATCGCGTATTTTAAGGAGTCCGCGCAGGTCTTTGATGCCAACCTTTTGGGTTGATGTGATTTCGATCGCATGGCTGTCGTCGACGATGAGGTCTACCTCTTCGCCTTGTGATGTTCGCCAATAGGTGAGGTCCCACCTGCGCCTGGCATAGCTTTGATAGGCTCGAACTTCTTGGATTAAAAAATGCTCAAAAGACCGACCATACAGATCAGAATTGCGGTCGATGGACTTGGTACCGGCGAGAGCATGGATGACGCCGCAATCAAATAGGTAGTACTTGGCGGTGACGGCAATCTTGCGTTTTCGGCCGGACCTCCAGACCGGGAGTTGAAAGCCAAGCAGCGTGTCGTCGAGAATTTCGTAATAGTCGCGTACGGTCTTCGCCGAAAGTCCAACGTCGTTGGCGATATTCGCATAGTTAATCTGCTCTGAGCTGG
The DNA here is from genome assembly GCA_026390445.1 of Pseudomonadota bacterium. Lineage (GTDB taxonomy): Bacteria > Bdellovibrionota_B > Oligoflexia > Oligoflexales > CAIYRB01 > CAIYRB01. The sequence continues at coordinate 2,473 of JAPLFX010000094.1, read as the reverse complement.
CGAGTGCTGCCAACTTTAGAAAGCGGGTAAAGCTAGGTAAATTCCTGACGAGCGCTTCTGCTTGGATCTCTTCCTTTAGGTATAGATCGACGTAGGCAAACAACTCTTCATCTGGGTCATCTGCGAGGTAGACTCTGGGAAGCGAGCCATAGCGCAGCATGCGCTCAAGATCGAACGGTTGCTGTCGGCTGATTTCATGCGAGGTTAACGGGAACATGAATGCTTGGGAGGCTCGGCCGCCGAGCATGTTTGCATGGTGCCTCTTTAATTTGCGAGCACTCGATCCCGTAAGGAGGAAACGATAGGATTTTTCCTCGATCAGGTTGTGAACTTCGTCGAGGATTTCCGGGAGTTTTTGCACCTCGTCGATGACAATCAAGGTCTTTTCTTGAGCCTCGATCAATGCAGCGATGAGACCTGGATCTTGGCTGAGTGGTAGGTAGTACTGTGACTTGAGTAGGTTGATGTTGAAGGCTGCATCGGCGAGTTCACGCTGGATGAGCGTCGTCTTCCCGGTGGACCGAGGGCCGAACAGGAAACACGATTTTTTCTCAATTAATTTAGCTAGATCCAGCGATCTCTTGAATTCTGTAGGCATAGGTCTGATTTTCTATAAAAATCGGGAGTGACGGTTCCGATTTTCATCGTATCTAATAAGTCGCGTTATTTCAATAGGTTTCAGGTCACTCAGGGCTTTGTTGCATAAACCCTGCCCTCCAGCCTTCCCGCCCTCCCAGTTTTTGAGCAGAGGCTTTATTCCGCGCAACTGGGAGGGCAGGAAGGCTGGAGGGCAGGGTTATGCAACAAAGCCGTTTATTCGAGTTCTTTTACGACAAACGACGGGTGCGTGATCCAAGTCTGGACGATGTAGCGCTTGCTCGTCGCTTTGACCACCTCGTGCGGGTGAGTATAGCCGACGGGAAACATCAGGGCCCGACCTTGCACGGGCTTGACCTTAACATCTTGCATGGGAAAGCAGGTCTCGCCGCCGCTCGGCACGTCGTTTAAGTAAATCAACAGCGTCGCAATCCGCAGTCCATTGTGCGGCTCCTCAGTGGTTTGCCCATCGATATGCATGATGCAGGTATCACCGACGTCGTAGCGCGAGACGATATAACCATCGTCACCCCATTCGTGATAGGTGCTTTGCTGCAGCTGCGGCGGACGCGCAAAATACGTCGCTGTGAGTTCATTGGCGACACTACACAATTTAGTGTTGATAGATCGCCATTCGCGGCACAGCGAAGCGTTGAGGTAATGTCTGGTGCTGTAGTCCGGTTGTGGGTCGGGCTGCACCCTAGGGTCCGCGTCGAAGCGCGCAATGATCTCGGCGCAGAATTCAGGACTTAGGACGGCTTCAAAGGTCTTGATATGCTGGGACATGGCGGTGGTCTTTGGTTGGCTACAGGGGGCGTCATCGTCCCAGCGGCTTATAGGATAGGCGGCCGGGGGCTGCAACCAAATCCGCTAGCCCTTAGACGCCAATCGGCAGTAGCCGACGCCTCAACGCTCGTTCGCCGCCGTCTTCTGCAAACCGCCAGGTGCCGCCAAAAACTCCGCCAGAATCTGATTGACCAGCACTGGGTCATCAAAGTGCGGGCAGTGGCTGCCGTGCGGGATCACGGCTAATTGACCGTTGCCGAGGTGTTTGAGCAGCCGCCGACTCTCGCTGGGCGGTACGACCAGATCATGGGCACCGGAAATCATCAGCACCGGGCACTTGATGCGTTTGGCAAAGCGGACGGCGTCAAAGCGCGTCAACTCCGCCATCAGGGCGGTAAACAGCCGCGCATCGATGGCCAGCATGGCGACAATATACTCATCGATATCAGAAGTCTGCGCCAGGTAGGGGTTGAAGCCTTTGGCGCGGATAAACTCCCGAAACGGGATCCTGAGCGTCGCGTGTTGCCTGAGCAGGGCGTTGAACTTGTTGACGTGTTTCACGGCGAACGGAGCGCGTTGTTGGACTTGGACCAGAGCATCCCAGAGCCACCCCGACACCGGCTGCATCGGAATCGTGCGGCTTGGGCTCCGCGTCGGGGAGGCGAGGAGAACCAGCGACTCGACCAGATCCGGGTAGTCCCGGGCAAGCTGCAGGACGATGGAGCCGCCCATGGATTGACCGAGAAAGGTCGCCGAGCGAATGCCCAAGTGCTTGGCCACCGCCACAGTATCTTCGACGATGGCGCTCATAGTTAGCTGTTCACCCGCCGGCAGGGACGAGGAACGGCCGTGGCCACGAAAGTCAAACCACACCTGGCGGTAAGCTGGTGGGTTGGCACGAGATCCGCGCCGGCGGGGCGGCTGAGCACCTGGATCTTTGCTGCCAAAGTAGGCTAGTTGGTATTTCCAGTGAGCGATCGAGCAGCCTAAACCATAAAGATAAAACAGCACCGGACCGGCACCGCCCGAATCGGCATAGTAGATCTCGTGTCCAGTAGCGAGCGCGAGCAAGCCGCTGCTCGGCTGTGGC
>JAPLFX010000212.1 GCA_026390445.1 Pseudomonadota bacterium | reverse complement strand
CCGGGTCACGGGTGCCTTTGCCTGGACCTTGACGATCGGTAGTGAACGGCGGCTCGACAGCGATGGCGATGCCTGGCTGATGCACCGCCTCGAAGGTGGCGCTGGCATCGCCGGGGATTTCCTCGGCGGCCGGATCTACGCCATCCCTGTCATCATCGCTGGTAGACTGAACCCTGCCACGGCGCAGCCGGGGCTTGGTGCCGGCCTGCGCAGCGGCTGGACGATGTCGCCAACATCGCGCCTGCAATGCGGCCTACGTGCCGATAGTGACCGCAGCAGCGATACGCCGGTGCAGCCTTGGTGGCGTCTGTCGTCCTTTGCAAGCGTCGCCGTCACGACGCAGCAGGAGCTACGATTTGAGGCATTTAGGCAGGCCGCGCAGCCTTGGGGCGCCCGCGCTGTGTGGTTTCGCTATCTTTAGTGCCGCTATAGGCTAGGTGGTGTGGCGAATGACGGATGAGCCGCAGGTCAGCCTAAAAACATGTCAATGTTTAGAGAAGTCGCCTCAGTGAAATGCACCGCCTTGATCTGCAGCGCCCTTGCCGCCTCGATATTCTTCAAGGAATCATCGATGAAATGCGTGTGAGCCGGGTCTAGATGGTAACGATCTAGGATCAGGCGGTAGATCGCCGGGTCGGGCTTTACCAGGCGCTCGACACCGGAGACGACCACCCCGTCGAAGAGTTGCAGGAAACCAAAGCGAGCTTCCGCAATCGGAAAGGTTTCCGCCGACCAATTGGTCAGCGCGTACAAGGGCACACCGCGGTCTTTGAGTTGCCTGAGGAGCTGCACGTTTGCCTCGATCGGCTCACCTAACATCTTAGGCCACTCTGCGCCATAGGCGGCGATCATGGCGCGATGCTCGGGAAAACGCCGGCTCAGATCCTCAATAGCCGTGGCAAAAGGTAGGCCGGCATCGAGCTGTTCGTTCCAAGACGGCGCGCAGACATGATTTAAAAACCACTCCATGGCCGCGATATCGGCGCCAAAATAGCCGCGGTAGAGATTGCGCGGATCCCAGCGAATCAAGACATTGCCTAGGTCCCAGATGACCGCGCCGCGCCGCCGGGCGGCACTTTCCTCTGGATGCGCGTGACTCATATGCCGGTCTCCAAAATGTCGTCGTCTCTTTGCTCAAGATCCATGATCTCACCAGGCGTCTTGAGTTCAAAGCCAAAGCGCATGAGTTTTGCCGCGTAGACGGCGTGACGTTCGCGCAGTTGGCGTAGGGTGTGGCGGTACGCTGCGGTAACGATTTCGGTGCGAATCCGGTAGCGCATGGGGAGTCCCGCCATAAGGTGCGCGCACTCTTCATCTGGCTGAAAGACGAGAAAGTCGACATCTGGATAGCGTTCGGTCAAATGCGTCAGAGTCTGATGGAAGCGAGTATGCACCAGGGCCTTGATCGTCTGTAGGATCGAAAAGACGCCGCCGCGCTTATCGACTGATCCGGGGACGAGGGTCGCTAAAGGCTTCATCGGATCGATGATCAGGATCAAGCGACAATCGCGCTCGACGAGTAGTTCGAGGTTGCAGGTTTTGGTGACCTGGCCATCGATAAACCACCTGCCATTTATTTTGGCCGGAGTAAAAAACGGTGGGAGTCCGCACGAGGCCCGCAGGGCCTCACTGATCGGAACATGACGCCACGGGGCTTTGCCAAAGGTCACGTGTTCAAACGAATCCTGATCGGTGGCGCCGATATAGAGCTCAGGCTGGAGTTGATCAAAGGCGTCTTCGTGGCCATAAGCGGTGATGCAGTCGCGAAAATAATTCTTAAGCGCCTCGCCTTTGAAAAATCCGGTGGGCACCGACTGCATCAATTTGCGCGCCCATTTGGTCGGGTCGAGACCGGCCCATGCGACAGTGCTACTGATCAGCCTCCGGCTGATCACTCCGGCCGCTACGTCAAAAAGCAGGCTACCGGTCAACGGTGCTAAAACATCGGACTTGCCGTGCATGGCGCGAATGACCTCGGCAGTCGGCACATTGCTTGCCATCAACGTGGCGCAGATCGACCCGCTGCTGATCCCCGAGTAAACATCGACTGAGCGAATGGGACGGCCGATGATGGCCTTTTCTAGGGCATGCAGCACGCCGACCTGGTAAAGAAAGCCTTCGAGTCCGCCCCCGCTCAGCGCCATGCCGACGCGCTCGCCACGACGCACGCCTTGGGTGAGGATGCGGGCTAGCCAGCGCAGGATGTGCGCCGTGTTGGGCGGAGCTACGTAGACGTCGCGAACCTGCACGCGACCGAGTTCAAAGGCGCGCTGGGCATCGTTTTGTTCTTTGGCCAAGATGGCGACGACGCGGCTCATCGGGAAGAGAAAGTCAGGCCCCCATAGTGCGGCGAATGCGACCATATCGTCACGGATCTGCCTAAGCGCGGCGCGTGCTTCGATCCCGTCCATGCGCTCGTCATAGATTAGTAGGTCGACTGGATTGCGCCGCAGGTGCGGGGTGATGGCATCAAGATTACTGACCAGGTGGATGTTTAAGATCAGTTTGTCGAGTAAAGCATGCTCGAGAAGGTAGGACTCCGCGACGTCGGAGGGACTACCTAGGATCTTGGCGCCGATCCGTGACAGCGCCGTCTTGGTCTGCTTGATCTGCTGCGGTGAGGCCACGTACAGGAGATGATGAAGCACGCTTGACTCCGGCTATTTATGGGCGTGAAGGCGCAGCGTCGTGAGTAGGGACGGGGCGCTGATGTAGCCGTTGATCGCTTCTTTAAGGTCCAGTTCGGTGCTTGGTGGCAACAAGATCAGGGTCGGTAAACTCTGCACGCCGTAGCGTAGTTGGATGGCGTCATTGGCGGCGTTTGACTCGGTCAAGTCGAGGTGGAGTAGCACCCAGTTTGCCTGGAGTTCGGCCCGGACTTCGCGGTCGGCAAAGGTGGTGACGTCCATTTTTTTGCAGGCTTCACACCACTCGGCCCACAGGTCAATCAGGATGGGCTTATGGCGGCTCTTGGCGGCGGCGTAGGCCTCGTCTTCCGTCTGTAGCCAGGTGAGATGGTCGGTCTCGGTGTCCGTGGTCACGGTGGTTCGCCATTGCCACGCCGCAAAGATGCCCGAACCGAGCAACAAGGCAGGGATCAGGGTAGCGAATTTGTTGTTTTGCAGGGTCTGCGACAGGAGGACGACAGGACTCACTAAGGCGCCGAGGATCAGTCCAGCCAGCGTGACCTCATGCCAATGGGGCTTCATCGCTTGAGCTAAGTCGTAAAAGGGAATCCTCAGGTAGTAAAAGCCTAGGGCGATCATGACGCTGCCAAACAGCAGCTTAACGCTCAGCTGCAGCAAGGGTGCGACCTTGATTTTGGTGACGTGGCCGATGGCGCCTCCAAGGAGGATATAGGGCAATGCGAAGCCGCAGCTATAGATGCCGAGCAAGGCTGTCGACTGCGCGACGCTGTTGCCGCTGCGTGCGGTATAGGCGAGCAACGCCGCAAGGATTGGGCCGGTGCATGGAGCTGCGACTAAGCCGGCACCCATCCCCATCATCACGGTGTTTAGCGGTGAGGGCTTGCCACTGCCGAGTCGGCTGCCGAGCGCTTGCAGCTGCGACAAGTCACCAAAGCCAAGCATTCCCATCGCCAGAATAAACATCACCGCGGCAAAGCCGACATTAAACGCCTTGCTCGCAAGGAGGCTGCCAAACAGTCCCCCGCTCAGAGCCGCGACTAAACCGAGTGATGTATAGCAAATGACGATACCGCCAGCATACAAACTCGCATTGGTGTAATGGCGCGAGCCTTGACGCGCAAGTAAGCGCAGAGTGATCGGTACCATGGGGGCGACGCAAGGGGTCAGGTTCGACAGCACGCCGCCGATAAAAACAATCGCCATGAGCAGCGACAGCGAGGTGCCGCCGCCGAGCTGGGCGGCGAGACGCGTCTCAAAATCAGCATCGGCTGGGGTGCCAGGCCTCAAGGTGCCGGCGGTGGCGCCCTGCTGTTCGCTTGGCGCTGCCACAGGCAGGGATGGGGCCGCGGTGGAGGCGACGGCGAACGGCACGTCGATCGGCTGACTGTAGGGAAACAGGCAGATACGGTTGGTGCAGCCGACAAAGGTCACGGTGATGGGAAACTGCGCCGAGGTCCACCGCGGTGCCCCGGTCAGAGTCACCGTGAAATCGCCGCCGGCGTAGACGTCCACTTCCTCGTTGGCGATCGGATCCATAAAGCGCTTGCTAGGTGGCGGCGTGATCTTGCTGATGATGAAGCCGTTGGGGCCGGTAAAGCTCAGGTTCTTCGCGTAAACCTGCCAATCAGGTCCGGTCGGCTGCATTCTCAGGCTGACTTCAACGCTGCCATCTGGGGCCTCAACAGCCCGGAATGCCTGCCAGTTGATGGCGTCCTGAGGGTTGATGTCGGTCCCTTTCGCGGCGGCGTCGGCGAAGCCAGGGAGGGTGTCTGCCGCGACGCTAGTTTGGGTAGTCAGCGCGACTGCGGCAAGCAGGGCCAAGGCGACGCGGTGAATGGATGAATGGAGCATAGGCATCAAAACTCTCCGCAAGAGCATCACTAGGTACAGGTCGGGGGACCTTCATGATGCCCTAGGCCTGGCATCAACCGCCAATGTTTGCTCAATAAATTGCAAGGTGCAAGGTACGTCCTTGACCGGTTAGGTAAGTTCCTTTATGTAAGGGGCTTCGGTTTTTGGATTAAAGCAAAGCTTAGGTGGGCTCCTCTCCATGAATTCTCAGAAATTTAAGCAATACGACCCCAAGCACGAGTTCAAAAGCAAGCTCCGCAAGGGCGATGAAGTCCTCATCCTAGCTGGCAAATCCCGTGGTGAAATCGGCAAGATCGAGACCCTCGACAAGAAGACCGGCCGCGTCTTTATCGCCGGCAAGAACCTGAACAAAAAGCACCAAAAGCCCAGCTTGAACGATCAAGAGGGCGGTATCGTCGACATTCCCATGTCGTTGCATATCAGCAAAGTCGCTTTGGTGGATGCCAAGACTAAAAAGGCAACCCGTCTTGGTTACAAGCTCGAAGGCGATAAAAAGGTCCGCTTCGCCAAGAAGTCTGGCGCTGTCGTCTAAATCGACTCGTTAGCTAGGGGTTTGACTGCGGCTATGCTGCGGGCTAGCCCTAAGACGACCTACACCACCACCACCTCTGCATCGCTGCTGCGACTGTACAGGTGGTGGTGGTGCTTTTACTGGTTTGAGGCCGCCGACTGCGACGGATTGAGGTCGCGCGCCGGGGAGTTCAGCGTTGCGAGAAAGCGGACGATTGCCGCCATTTCCTCGTCGGTGAGGTCGAGTCGATGCAGTTGTGGATCGCGTTCGCCGATGGCTGGTCGGCCTTCGAGATCGTTGAAATAAGTCACGACCTCCGCCACCGAAGTGAACCGGCCGTCGTGCATGAAAGTGCTACGTTTTGCGTCGTTGCGCAGGGTTGGCGTGCGGAATGCGCCAAGGTCCTCGCGCCCCTCTTTGCCGGCCGACACGGCCCGCAGCGACTGACACGCGGTGGTGCTCGCGTCGGCCGATTGTGCCAGGTAGATGCCTTTGCAGTTGAACGGATCGCCTAGGGCGATCTGGAGACCGGCAGCCCTCCCTGCGGCGATGTCGGTGCCTCGTTGCGGCAGGCCGATATTGTGGAACAAGCCGTCGCTAAATCGCGGACCGCTGTGGCAGGTTTGGCATTGTCCTGGTCCGTGAAACAGCTTTAGACCCGCCAGCTCGGTGGCGCCGAACTCCTGGTCGAGCGACTCCTGGGCGCTGCGTCCTTGCATCAGCCGTGCGGCAAAGCGGTCATAGGGGGAGTCATCGCTGACCTGATCCATGAGAAATGCGGCAAGGGCCTGTCCAACCTTGGCGAAGACCTGGTTGGCACTGACCTGCTGCTCTGGGCTTAAGCTTGCGAAGGCCGCACTCCACTGCGGCGGCACCGTGTCCATGCTGAAGGCGCGCCGGGACAGCTCGATGGCAGGCGTGGCGTGTTGCTGATTGGCCTGTGTCAAGATACCGTCGAGAAGCGGAAACGAACCGAGCGTCGCCAGGCCAAGTGCAGCGACTTCGATCGGCAGTTTAGCTTGGCTAGGCTCCGGTCTGCCGGCTTCTGGAATGCCCGCCAAATTCGCCGGCCACGCGCCGAAAGCCTCTTCGTAGGACTCTCTAAAGCGCTGCTTGACCAAGGCTAGGACCGCTAGGCGCGAGCCGTTCATGCCCTGTGGAGCTTCGAGCGCCTCCAGACAGGCGGCCGCCAGGCTATCACTGCGTCCGTCGCGGCCAAACCAACCGTCGGCATTGAGATGCGCTAGGTCGGGCGCGTTCGCGGTGGTTTGCCCCACTTGAGGCTGGGCTGCGGCCGTTGATGCTGCGGGCAATCCCTGGTCCTGGGGACTGCCGACATTGCCGAAGGTATGGCAGCTACCGCAGGTACGGTCGGTGTGGGGGCTTAGGCCGCTACTGCGAAAGAGCGCGCGGCCGAGTGCAGCCAGAGCTGGTTGGCGCTGACGAACGGTTGGCGGCAAACGGCTCCGTCCGACGACCTGACGTAGGTCCTCGTCGCTGATCGCCACCTCGCGCAGTCTTGGGGCTGGCCGTGGCAGGATCAAAACGATGCCGACCACTATCGCCACGCCAAGGAGGATCATAGTCACGGGTCTGCCGCCTTTGGGTTGCTCCGATGCGGGTCCAGACAGCGACCGCGAGAGGATCGACGGAAGGCTAATTTTCTTATTGAATTTCAGCATGGTAGGCCTATGTATAAGGGCATTATCCGCAACGCCTCGGGAGGTCTTGGGTTGCTGCTTGATGCCACCCGGGCTATAGGACTACTCCTGCTCAACCTTAGATGCTCCCGCGCAGCGAGATTGATCGATGAAGACAGACGGACCAGGCGGTAGCGCTTTGGCTCATATTTCGTACAGGTGGCTATGTGCCGCGCTCCTTCTCACTACGTTGTGCGAATGGGCGGTTTTTGTCGAGCGTGAACTCTGGGGGATCAACGAGCGTCTGCTGGTGCCTGGTCTGCTGGTCGTGTCCGGACTCAAGTTCCTTGCGGCGATTGGTTGGTTGATCCGCGCCGGCGCGGCGCTTGACGTGGGTAAACGGGCGTTGCTGGTCGTCCTGGTGATGAGTGGTGGCTTGCTCATCCTCACCGGCGTGTTGCTCAAATAGCTTGGCCTATAAAAGTATTCTATTTAGTCCCGACGCCTGACGATGGACTCCGCGCGGAGCTGATCGGTGCCGACTTAAACAGCGCGATGCGCAAACCATCTCTAGTGAGCTGCACTCTGTGTGGCAGCTCGAAGCACGCCGGCTAGCGCACCCGCCTCAAACGGTGGCGACAGCGTCTGGGCTAGCTGGCCATCCGGTCGCACTAAGAAAAATGCCGCGGTATGGGCCATAGTGTAGGCCCCTTCAGGTCCACCCTTCGGCGCTGGTTGCTCGGTGGCATAGACTCCCAGCTGCTTGCCTAGGCGGCGCAGGTTGGCGTCGCTGCCGGTCAGCGCAATCAAGCTTGGATCAAAGGAGTGGACATAACGGCCGAGCATTTCGGGATTGTCGCGCTTTGGGTCCAGCGAGATAAAGATTCCTTTCACGCCAGCGCTGTCGCGTCCGAGCAGCTTCAACTCCCGCGCCAAGTAGGCGAGCGACGTCGGGCAGACATCGGGGCAGCTGGCGTAGCCAAAAAACACCACCGCCCAGTTTCCCTTAAAGGCCCCCAGGTTGGTCGCTTGACCACTTTCAGAGGTCAGCGGAATGTCGCTGAGAGCGCTTGCCTGCGCCTGCGGAGTCGCCTTAGGTGGTGTTGGCACGGCCAGGTCAAAGGCTAGGTAGCCAACGATCGTCGCCGTAGCCACCGCCAGACAGAGTCGGGGCGCATGATACCAAAACGGGTGCCTAGTCATTTTATGGACTCCTACTGTCGGCTGTTTATAGCGCAGCTGCAAAGCCCTGTCCAGCAGACGCCCTAGGGTTTTGCGGCATATCACGCAGCGCGCGCCTCATCCTAAGGGAAGAAAAATTTACGTAATTCCTCACGTCTCTGTTGTCTGTTGGCGATTGTGAGACTATCTTATTGGTCATCGTGGACCTTTTCCAAGACCCGGCTGTTGAAGCTGCGCTCACCAACTGGGACTATTGGTGCTGCAAAATGATGGGACTCTGTTTGCGTCTTTCTATGCTTTTGAGTGCAATCTTCCTGTCGAGCGCCCCGAACGCCATGGCGTGGGACGACCGGCCTAGCGAGCTGTACACGCTCTGCAAGTCCTGCCATGGTCAAGATGGGACCGGCAACGAAGGGGTTGGGGCGCCAGCTATTGCTGGGCTTCCCGAATGGTACCTCAAGGCGCAGCTCGATAAATTTAGTCAAGGCCTGCGCGGCGCGCATGCCAAGGACCTTCGCGGCATGCGCATGCGCCCGGTCGGTCGGACCTTGACCGAAGAAAACCGCGCGTCCATCGCCAAGTATGTCAGCAGTCTGCCGCGCCCCAAGGTGCCCGATACGATCCAAGGTAACCTGGCCAAGGGCGAGGCCACTTTTGGCGTTTGTACGGCTTGCCATGGTGCCGATGCACTTGGCAATCAGGCGGTCAACGCGCCACCGACCGCTGGCAACAACGATTGGTACCTGCTGACCCAACTGAAAAATTTCAAGAACAAGGTGCGTGGCTCCGATCCAATCAAGGATCCCAATGGCGCCGCCATGGCGGGTATCGCGATGACCTTGGATGACCAGGCGATGATCAACGTGGTCGCCTATATCAATGCCTTAAAGCCGGCTAAGTGATAGACAAAGGGGGACTTTAGACGTGGCAGACAATGAGCCGGATCTCATGGCCAAAAAAGTGTTTTTTGCGATCGTCGGCGCGGTAGTCGTATTCGGCGCTTTGGTAGTCGTCTTTGTGTTGTAGCAGGCCCTTGGCTTCGGAGGCAGTGGTAACAGCCTTATGTTGAATTGGATCATTTTAGAGGCGTCGTCCTACGCCGCGCAGATCGACAACGTCATCTTGATCATCGCTTTGCTCGGTGGCTTTTGGCTATTCGCGGCAGAGTTCGTGCTCTTTTATTTCGTTGCGAAGTACCGGCGCAGCCGGTCGCCGAAAGCGCTGCACATCACCGGTTATGACCACGAGCACAACAAGTGGATCCACTGGTCGCACTACGCGGTGATTGCCTGTGACATCGTCATCCTCGTCTTTGCGGCGCGGGCTTGGTACCACGTCAAGCAGAGCGTGCCCGAGCATGTCGATGAGGAAATCCGCATCGTCGGCCATCAGTGGGCCTGGGAATTCGTCCATCCTGGTCCCGATGGCAAGCTGGGTACCCCAGATGACATCGATCTGGTGGACGAGCTTCATGTCATCATCAACAAGACCTACAAGTTTCATTTGGAATCGGCCGATGTGCTGCATAGTTTCTCGATTCCGCGCTTTCGTCTGAAGCAGGATGCGGTTCCCGGTCGTGAAATCGACGGCTGGTTCACGCCGACGGTCGCCGGCACTTTTGACGTGCCTTGCTCGCAAATGTGCGGCTTGGGACACGGCATTATGGGCGGCCGGATTTTTGTTGAGACCGAAGATGAGCATCGCAAGTGGCTCGATTCAGCAACAGGTAAAACGGCGGCGATCCCTGGTCACAGCACGGGTAAGCTAGCCTCGACTCAGGGTAGGAATTGAATCTATGACGACGCACGTTGCCGCTGACCACGCACACAGCGAGGGTGACCATGGTCATCACGAGCTGAGCTTTATCCAAAAATACGTCTTTTCGACCGACCATAAAGTGATCGGCCTGCAGTATTTCATGACCGGAGTGCTGATGGGTGTGCTCGGCGCCCTCGCTTCCTACGTGTTCCGCATGCAGATGGCGTTCCCTGGCCATGCCGTGCCTGGATTTGGCTTGGTGACGCCACAGATTTACAACCAGATGGTGACCAATCACGGCACGATCATGATCTTCTGGTTCGCCATGCCGGTGCTGATCGCGGCCTTCGGCAACTACCTCATCCCGCTGATGATCGGCTGCGATGATATGGTGTTTCCGCGCTTAAATCGCCTCTCTTATCAGATCTTTTTGTTTAGCGCGTTGCTTCTTATCGCGTCTTTCTTCGTCCCCAACGGTGGCTTCGGTGGGGCGTGGACCTCGTATCCGCCGCTGGCTTCCAATCCCATCTATAATCAGACGCCGTACGGTGCCCCGATGTGGCTCGCTGCAGTTGCGTTGGAGTTTGTCGCCTTCTTGCTCGGCGGGATCAACTTCATCACAACCTTGATGAATGCGCGCGCTCCCGGGATGAAGATGTACGACATCCCGATGGTGGTGTGGATGATCGTTATCGCTTCGATCTTGTTTATGGCTTCGGTCGGTCCTTTGGTGGCCGGTGCTGCTATGCTGTTCCTCGATCAGACCTTGGGCACGGGTTTCTTTGACCCGGCCCGCGGTGGTGACCCGCTACTGTGGGAGCATTTATTCTGGTTCTTCGGTCACCCCGAAGTGTACGTCGTGCTGCTGCCTGCTATGGGCATCGTCGCCGAGGTCCTCACGGTGTTCGCCAGGAAGAAGCTATTCGCCTATCGCACCGTGCTGTGGACGGCGGTTGCGACCGGGGTGTTGAGCTTTTTCGTCTGGGCCCATCACCAGTTTGTCGCCGGTATCGATCCGCGCATGGCCAATATCTTTACCGTCACCACCTTGCTGATCTCCGTGCCGATCACCGAGATGAGCTTTGTCTACATCGGCACGCTCTACGGCGCTTCGATTCAGTTATCGACGCCGATGCTGTTCGCCATCGCCTTTATCGTTGAGTTTCTCATCGGTGGCGTTACCGGGATTTTCCTCGGCGCTAGCGGTGCTGATATCTACTTCCACGATACCTATTTCGTCCTTGCCCACTTTCACTACACCTTCGTGCCGATTGCCGTGATTGCCGTGTTCGCCGGCGTTTACTATTGGTTCCCGAAGATGTTTGGGCGCTACATGAATGACACCTGGGGCCGGGTTCATTTTTGGGGCACCGCAATTCCCTTCAATGGGATCTTTCTTCCCTTGTTTTACACCGGCATGGCTGGGGATCACCGGCGGACCTTTAATCACCTGAACTTTCCCGACTTGGCGCGCGGTGACCTAAACTTTCTACGCGAACTGTCGACGGTGTCGCTGCTGGTCATGCTGGCTTTCCAAGTGATCTTTTTCGTCAACTTCTTCTACAGCATGTTTCGCGGCAAGAAGGCCCCGGCTAATCCGTGGAATGCCAACACCTTCGAATGGGTCGCTGCGTCGCCGCCGCCACATGGGAATTTTGTGACGCTGCCGCATTGCTACCGTGGACCCTATGAATACAGTGTACCCGGACACTCGAGCGACTTCTGGCCGCAAAACGAACCAGCCCCCAAAACCTGAGGTAAGACGACGTGGCGATGGTACAACCGATAGCAACCAGGCGCAGTGCAACCGGAATCCCTACCGGCAAGTTGGCCATGTGGTGGCTCTTAGGCTCTGAGATTACGATTTTTGGTGGCTTGCTCGTCAGCTACATCATGATGCGCATCATGTACGCACCGTGGGCCGAGGCTGCGGCGCATACCAACACCCTGGCCGGGTCGATCAACACCTTCGTGCTGTTGACCTCGAGTCTGTTCGCGGTGCTGGCGCACCATGCTGCCGAGCAAAAGAATGGCAAGCTCGCGGCTTTCTATCTATGGTTGACCATCGGCGGCGCGCTCACCTTCTTGGTGGTGAAGGGCATTGAGTGGACCAACGAGATTCGCCATGGTTTCACCATTACGGCCAACACCTTTTGGTCCTTCTACTACACGGCTGCCGGTTTGCACGGCCTGCACGTGATCGCCGGCGCCACGGCCATGGCCATCGTCTCCTTCGACTGCCTGCGCGGTAAGAACCTGCAGCGAGTCGAATTGGTCGGTATCTACTGGCACTTTGTCGACATCGTTTGGATCTTTCTGTTTCCTCTACTCTACATCGCCAAGTAATCGGGAGACCGACACATGTCGCAGGCAGCTGACGCACATCATGAACCATTGAATTCCGCTGGCGAGCACGGGCCGCATCATCCCGCTAGCTACTATGTCAAGATCTGGGCCCTGTTGCTGGTGCTTCTGGTCATCAGTATCGCCGGTCCTATGCTTGGCAATAAGGTCTTAACCCTAATCACCGCCTTTGGTATCGCGGTGGTTAAGGCTTTGATTGTAGCGGCTTTTTTCATGCACCTGAACGTCGAGAAGAAGTTTGTCTGGTACATGCTCTTTGCGATGCTACTTGCGGTGGTCATGTTCTTTTTAGGGACAGCGGCCGATGTTATGAAGTATGACGGATCTCATTGGACTAAGCCCTCGTCCTATCTCTACACCGAAGAGTTTAAAAAGGCCTTTTCCGGTGGTGAAGAGCATGAGGGGCATGGCTCCGATGAGTTTGACAGCAAGGCGCTGCCCAATGTCCCTTACGGTGAGACCGAGTCGCACAAAGCGCACGGCTCGCATGAAACCGAAGGGCACGGCTTACCGGCGGCAGAGCCCCGACACGGAACATAACTGAGAGGAACAACCCATGGCGACCGTCATCAACCTACCTAGAGCAACGGCTCAGGTCCGACGGGAGCCGGTTATTCCCAGTCCTGTCATTGCCACGATCATCGTGGTGTTGACTGAGATCATGTATTTTTCGGGCCTGGTCAGTGCCTATAATGTGATTCGGGCGCAGCTCTTTGGTGTTTGGGCCCCCCCAGGTGAGATCCGCTTGCCGGTCGCAGCGACGGCCATCAACACCGCCATACTGCTACTGAGCGGCGTACTGATGTGCTTTGCCGCCCAGGCATACAGTCGCGAAGAGAGCAAGAGTCGGGCCCCCGCCTTGTTCCTCCAGTCCATCGTGCTTGGCGCCTTCTTTGTCTGCTTTCAAGGTTATGAGTGGGTCAAGCTCATCGGCTATGGCATGACGCTCCACTCCGGCATCTTTGCATCGGTCTTTTTCCTCCTGATCGGCTCGCACGCCTTGCATGTGCTGGTCGGGGTTGTAGTGATGCTATGCTGTTATCTGTGGATGCGTCAGGGGCGTCTGAGTGTTGGCGGGATGCGAGCTATGCAGGTGTTCTGGCTCTTTGTCGTCGGGATTTGGCCGATCCTCTACCGCCTGGTGTATTTTAGCTGAACCAGTCGCTCTGGCAGCTTCGGTGCAGGAGCTTTTCATGCGCTACGTCTTTATAGTCTTGAGTTACTTGGCGTCTCCGTCGCGGCTATTGGCTTGTTCGGTGTGCGGAGTGTACGGCGAGGACGTGAGCAACACGCCGTTTTTGCAGGGCACAGCGCTCCTGTCCTTAATGCCGCTGATCGTGATCGGTAGCACGGTGTATTATATCTATCGCCGGCATAAGCGCCTGCAGGCAGAGGATGTGGCTGGCTCCATCACCGTTCAGGCGATGCCGCTCCCACGCCTGGGCGCCGATCCGCAATGAAGCTAAGCAACCAGCTCGCCATCGCCGGTGTCGTGATTGCCACGTTCTTCGCGATCGATCGCTACGAGCGCGCAGCAGGCGATGCGCACCGCCGCCAGGCCGTGGCCAAGGTCGTTATTCTTCCTGCCTTCCACCTGCCGCAGCTGGGCAGCCCTGGAGGCGCCGAGGTGACCCTGCAAAGCCTTCGTGGTAGGACGAGCTTTCTCGAGTTTTGGGCGAGTTGGTGCGAGTCCTGCGTGCAGGAGCGACCGCTGTTGAAGAAGCTTAGAGCCGCCAATCCCAAGGCATCGATGCTGGCCATCGCCACCCTCGATGACGAGGACGCGGTGCGCAAGAGTGAGGGGACCAATCCCCATGGCTACCCCGTGTTGATTGATGCGCCTGGTAGCGTCGCCCAGAGCATCGGCATTGATGCCATCCCGCAGAGCCTGGTCATCGACGACCAAGGTAAGGTCTTGCGCCACTTTAAGGGCCCGCTGCGGGAGACCGACCTTGAGGAAATCGGCAAACTTCTGAATTAGGTGGTTGACAGTACGGGGGGTGCTTGCTAACTTCCGTGTCTCCTGATGACCAACTGGTTGTTGGGAACCACGTGGGGTGGTAGTTAAGTTGGTTATAACGCCGGCCTGTCACGCCGGAGGCCGCGGGTTCAAGTCCCGTCCATCCCGCCACT
>JAPLFX010000150.1 GCA_026390445.1 Pseudomonadota bacterium | reverse complement strand
TCAGCGGCTTCTCAACCGTCAGCGCCTGCGGGCTGGTCCTCAGCCAAAATAAACTGCCGCCATTTGGCTTTAACGCCAGTTTAGGTGCTGCTACCAGTGGCTCGGTTGCGATTGGATCGCTGGCCGCCGGCACCTATTACGCGCAAATATCCTGCAACGAAGTCAGCGGTCGCAGCAGTGCGTCATCCTGGTCCGATGCCATCACCGTCACCATCACCGCTCCGGTCGTTCCTGTCGCGACACCTGCTCCGATTGCAACGCCGAGTACACCAAAGCCTGTCTCCGCGGCGCCTCAGCTCCAGTCCGTGAATCCAGCTGATGGCGCGAGCGCGGTTGCGCTAGACATCCCAGTGAGCGCACTATTCGACTCACCTCTTGTTGCCCAAAGTGGCTCCGCTTTGGCCAGCCTGTTTAAGCTCAACATCAATAACGTCGATGATCCCACTCTGCCTGTACCAGCAGGAAGCATCGCCTTTCCTGGGACCATGACTCAGCCTAACGCCAACACCCTGGCATTTATGCCGGCTGCGAATTATCCATTACTAAGCCGTATGACCGCTCAACTGAGTTCTGGTGTGGCGGGCACTAACGGGATAAATTCCATCGCTTCTAAACAGTGGTCATTTATGACTCGCGATGGATCTTGGACGGCGACGCCGGACGCGAAAACAGCTTTGTCTCCGGCAACATCGCCTGTTAGTCCGATGGTCTCTGCCGTTGGTGCCAATGGCGATATTCTGGCGCTGCGCACTGAATCCACGGCGCTTTACGCACATTATCTGCCAGCGGGTGCGACGACTTGGACGATTACAACGCCTGACACACATTCCAACACCGCGGTCCAAGCCGCAGTCGATGACCAAGGCAATGCCTATGCCCTGTGGATCCAGGCGTCATACACTCTCATGCTCAGTGTGTTCAATAAGCAGAGTGCCACATGGTCGACATTCACCGTCGATAGCGCTACCGCAGGCATACTTTCCTTACCGCAGATGTCCGTTTTCGGCGGCAATCAGCTGCGTCTTGTTTGGTATAGTTATCCGAATGGAGGCACTGGGGCAATTAAGACGACGAGCTACAGCAATATTGGTGGCCTGAATACGCTCACGGCGGTTAGCGGTGCTTCGTCTATGACATCAGCTCCGAGTGCGTTGAGCATGTCCGTGAACAACTTCGGCGACTACATCATCGCCTGGATGAACACTGGGAGCATCGCCGCTTCGTATCAGCTGGCGCATGGCACAGACAGTTCCGGTACTACGCCGGTGACGATCGCCAGTTCACCCGACCAACTCTCGAGTCTCCAATCAGGCATCGACGATGCAGGCCGCGCAACTTTGATGTACGTGGCGAAAAACTCCGGCACTTCCTCCACCAAATTGATCGCCAATGTCCGCCAAAATGCGACATGGACGCCCCACCCCCTAACCAGCCTGTCCTTCTCTGCAACCATCTCAAGCCCAGTGCTCTCCGTCAGCAGCGGCAGCCGCGCTCGCGTTGCCTGGTTTGACTCCGTCAGTGGAGTCCAAACCTCCGCCGCTACCAGCGGCACCTGGCAAGCAGCTCCCGACGTCATCAATGCCTCCACCACCGTGTTCGACACCACCACCCCGTCGCACCTGCTCCTAACCACTAACAACCAAGGCGACACCGCAATCGCCTGGGGCGCCCCATCCAGCGCAGCCTACTATGGCTGCAACCTCAGCGTCGGCCATTCCACGCCCGTTTATACATCAGTCCTCAGCAGCACTGCGCTTTCCAACCTGTCGCTCACCCTCGACCAATCCGGCAACGCCACGATGCTCGGGTTGAACATCTCCACCTCACGCACGCTCTACACCACACGCATCCCCCGCGGCCAAACCAACTGGTCGCCGATGAGCGCCATCAACAGCACCTCGGACACCACGTTCACGCTGTCACCCCCCTCAACCCCAACAACCGTCGCCAACCCTACCGCCACCAGCGTTGACCGCTACGGTCGCGTCTACTACGTCAGCACGTCCTCGCCGAGTTCCGCCCCCTCCATCAACGTCAATATCTTCAAATAGTCCGAGGCAGTGACCAAGCCTCGGCCCTATTTTCTACAACCCACAGTAATAACTATATTTTAACATCCAAGCCTAAGCTTTTGCCGGCTTCCTCCGATACCCCTGGTAGGAGGACCTTGTCTTGGCCGAATCGGTTAAAATTGCATACAGCGCCGCCGCCACTCGGGTTCGCTGCGAATTTAGCCGCAATTTGGCGCTGACCCAAGATGCGCCCCCAGACGATATTCTAAAGCGCGTCAAAGCGAAGATGGATGCCGTCAAATCGACCGGTGAAATCGCCTTCTACGTCACCTATGAGCGGCGCTTTTTGGACTGCTGGACGGCGCTACGCCAGGCCGAAGACTCGGCAGGGGACCGCATCGTTTCTCTGACCCTCGCCGCCGGAAGTCCGGATTTGACCGGGTTGATCGTCGAACCCGTGACATCGGACAAGGCCATCGTCACCATTGCCACCGCACTACCAGCACCACGAACCGAGAATTGGAAATGGGAGTGGTTCAAACTCTGGATCCGCCGCCGCGTCCTAGAGCTCGGTATTAAGTCCGTGCCAAACCACGCCCAACTCTACGGCGCCTTTCTCAAGCTCAAGCTCGGCAACGGCCTTGAGCCATATGCCATCAGCGCCATGCCTACCGATACCACTGGCAAATCCATCTCGGTGGTCGGCAACAAGCAACGCAAGGAGATCGGCGTCATCATTCGCAACATCGCCGACCTGCGCGACCGTGTGCAGCGCGACCATATGCTCACACTGATCAATCAGGCGGTGAAGCAGATGTCGGTCGATGGCATTGAGTTTCACCTGTTGAAGAGGGATTTTTTGCTGGCCTTGCAATCATCCCTCGACGGGCCGGAGGGCCTTGGCCTTGAATTACCCGTCTCACTTCTTGCCGCCACAGGGTCCACGCATGGCGCTGCCAAAGCTGCCTCAGCGCGGCCGTCCATCGTTGGCAGTGACCTCATTAAGTTCAAAATCTCGGCCGACCAAATGGAGGCCACGATCACCGGATTTAATAAGAAGATCTACGATAACGAAAACTTGTTCATCGATGTCGAGTGGGTGAAGGAGCAAATGGTCGCGGCCAAGATCACGATGCCGATGGCTGAAAGCCTCGAACCAGCGATCGCTGAGGCGATCCGTAAGCTCGCCGATTTAAACGACCTCGTTGCTTGCCACGGCCGCGAGGGTTCAGGTGGTAAAGACCCCTATCTTCACCCCACCTATAAAGACGCCGCAAGCCGAATTAAGGGCAATATCAATGAAGGCAAGGTCGATATTCGCATGCTGCAGCAGCGCAGCACCGCAGTCGCCGGTCAGGTGGTTGCGGAGATCCGCTACCACAAAGAACCGGTACCACCCCGTAACGTCTTCAATGAAGCACTCAACGTACCACCGAGCGAGAAGTTGGACGTCCACGTCGGCGAAGGCATCGTTCAGCGCGGCAGCCATGAGTTTGTGGCGCAGGTAGACGGCATTCCCGTGATCGACGGCCTCAATATCTCCTTGTCTCCGGCCCTAGTGCATAATGGTGATGTCAATCTCAGCACCGGCAACATCATCTTTGACGGCCCCATCGAGATCAACGGCAACGTCGAGACCGGTGCCACCATTCAAACCTCTGGCAATCTGACGGTACACGGCACCATCACGGGAGCCCATATCCACATCAAGGGTGACCTAAAAGTCGACGCCGGTATCACGACCGGGACCACCGGCAGCATCGAAGTGCGCGGATCGATCACCGCGCAATTCATCGAGCAAGCAACGATCATCTGCCGCGGCAATATCAATGTGCAAAAAGCCATCATGAACAGCCGCATCTTCTGTTCAGGCAGCGTCAACATCGCCCCCAACGGGGTCATCTCAGGTGGCAGTTTGTTCTCCCTGGGGTCCCTAATCACCGGCTCCCTAGGTACTGCCCGAGGCAGCATCACCAGCGCCAGTGTCGGCGTCGATTGGAAGGTCGCACGCTCGATTGATATCAAGCAACGGCGACTTGAAAAGCTTAAAAAGCGCCTCGCCGATGATCGTCTGGCCCTGCGCGACCTGACGCAGAAAAAGCCCGCACAGATGACCGCCAAGCACCGCGAACAAAAAGACGAACTGCAAGCGCGCCTGCCGCGGATGCGAACCATGACCGAGACCTTGGAGCAGCTTATCTCCAACGCCGCCGCCACCGTTACCTACAACGCCACCTCGCGCATCATTGTCAAAGGGGTGTTGTTTGCCAATGTCCACATCACCGTCGGTGGACAAAGCGTGCCCATCGTCAATGACGTGCGCGAAGTGGCCATCAATCCTAAGCGCATCCGCGGCAGCTATGTCTCGCCACTAGACGACGAGCCAGACTGAGAGTTCGCGTCCCGGACCAATTGCCCGCATGCCGCGGCGATGTCCTGCCCCTTGCTATAACGAACCATGACCCTCAGGCCATGACTGCAAAGCAAATCTCGAAAAGCCTTGATGGCCTCGGGTGATGGCGCACTAAGGCGGGACGGACCGACGACGTTGAGCGGAATCAAATTGATCTTGGCATTCAGTCCCTGGCTCAGGCGAGCTAACTGCTCGGCGTCTTCTAGGCGGTCATTGACGCCGCGAATCAACGTGTACTGCAGCAAAACCGGGGGGCCCTCCCCACCAAGGATGGTGCGCAGTCGATCGACCACTTCGGTCAAAGGCCAGCGCTTGTTGATCGGCATGATGCGCGAGCGCTGGGCATCGTCCGTGCTGTGCACGGAAAGCGCTAAACGGGCTTTGGGCAATGCGGCATAGAGGCGCTCAATGCCGTCAAGGTGGCCGGCGGTCGAGACGGAGATGTGGGACAAGCCCAGAGCGAGGCCGAAGGGATCAGACAGGATGCGCAGAGCGGCAATGACGGCATCGACATTGTCGAGCGGTTCGCCCATCCCCATAAACACGATGTTGCTGATGCGAGTGCTTGCAGGCAGGCGGACCTGCTGCAGCCATTCAGGATGAGCCGCGATCCAGCGCTCGGCTAGCAGCACCTGACCGACGATTTCGTCCGTGCTTAGCTGGCGAATCAAACCCATGCGACCGGTGTGGCAGAACACACAGCCCTGGGCACAACCAACTTGGGAGGAGAGGCACAAGGTCAAGCGCTTGGTCTCAGGCATCAACACCGCTTCGACTTCACGCCCGCCAGCCAATCCAACAAGAAACTTAAGGCTGTGGTCATAGCCAGAGCGCTGCTCGGCAACCAAGCGCAAGGGTGCGCTGGAAAGAGATAATGGTAAGAGAGCGGCGCAGGCCCGCGGCAGTGAAGGTGCCGACCAAGGTTCCGGGTTTAGCGCTTTGTAAGCGCTACGAAACAGGGTCTTGGCATGCACCCGGCTAAAGCCATGGAGCGTGCACCAGGCCTCCAAGGCCTCCCGGGTCAGGCCGTAAAAGCTGTCCGTCTGGGGCGCTAAAGCCGCCGGCGAGCCTGGCGAGGTCAAAGTGATGATGGAAGGGCTCGCCAAAGGAGGATTTTATCCGTTATAAAAGGGGGGATGTTGGGAACCAAAGTCTCAGGAGAGGGTCTGCGGACTGCGCCCGGCGCACGCGACGTGAGTAACATATGACCGATCGATTTAGAATTGAAAACCTCGGCGAGGCCGTCTATCCATCGCCGATCGATCGCGCCGAAAATTTCGGATTCACTAGTGATGACCATAGGATAGCCTTCAACCCCTACCTCGGCAACGGCGGCGGTGGGCATGGTGTGGGCGAAGGCTTTGAAATCGCCGGCCCCAGGGCCAAGGTGTACTTTAATCCGCCCAAGACCCGGGCTGCTATCGTCACCTGCGGTGGGCTGTGCCCTGGTATCAACGCCGTGATCCGCGGGATCGTCCTGCAGCTCTGGTACCGTTACAACTGCCGCGACGTGCTAGGCATCCGGTATGGCTTTGGCGGCCTTTCAGATGAGGGCGAGACACCGATCCAGCTTGAGCCTGATAGCGTCAGCGATGTGCATATGCAGGGCGGCACGATGCTAGGCTCCTCGCGTGGAACACCGCCGCCGCAAGAGATCGTCGACTTTTTAGTCAGCCAAAAGATCGATATGCTGTTTTCGATCGGTGGTGACGGCACGATGCGCGGAGCTACAGCGATCTGGGCCGAGGTCAAAAGGCGCAAGCTGCCGATCAGCTTGGTCAGCGTACCTAAGACCATCGACAATGATATTCCCTTTGTCCGTCGCGCCTTTGGCTTTGAAACGGCGGTCACCGTGGCCACCCAGTCGGTGCACTCGGCTCACGTCGAGGCGACTGGAGCACCTTATGGCGTCGGCCTGGTCAAATTGATGGGTCGAAACGCCGGGTACATCGCGGCGACCACCTGCCTGGCCGCCGGGCAAGCGAATATCTGCCTCATCCCTGAAGTGCCGTTTGGCTTGGACGGACCGACCGGACTGCTGCAATTGATCGAGGACCGGGTCCTCCTGCGGCGGCATGCGGTGATCGTCGTGGCGGAAGGAGCGGGCCAGTCTGTATTTGACCCAGCTCGACTCGGCGTCGATGCTTCCGGCAACGCTAAACTGGGTGATATTGGATCGTATCTGCAAGAGCGGATCAATCAGCACTTTCACCAGAAAAACCTGAATGTCTCATTAAAATATATCGACCCGAGCTATCTGATCCGCTCGGCCCCAGCGAATCCGACCGACCTGCTGCATTGCACTCGCTTGGCGCAAAACGCCGTGCACGCCGCCATGGCTGGCAAGTCGGGCCTCCTCATCGGCTACTGGCATGGCCTGATGACCCATGTCCCGACGCAAGCGCTGGCCAACGTCAAGCAAGCGATCAATCCGCATGGCGAGACTTGGTTCAACGTGCTGGAAACCACCGGACAACCAGTGGCCATTGGGATTTAAAAGCAGCGCTGCCGAAGCGAGTCCTCAGAATTTAATCGTCGCATCGAGGGTCAAGGCCGTCAGGCTTAGCTTCGCTTCGTAGTTGTAAGTGCCGACTGCACCCGTCGGTTCTTGCAACACCCCTGAACGCGTCACTGAACTCGGTGGGTTGTAGACTAAGGCAGTATTGACGGTGATACTGTCCGTCAGAGCGTGCGACGACCCTAGGGTAAAGGACTGCTCGCTGGTTGCTGGCAGCACCAGCGTATTTAAGATGGCCACATTGAGTTTACTCAGGAGGTGCCCTTGAATGCGCACCGGCTCGAGACCATTGTCTCCACTGAGACTCTTTGGCATCGGCATCTTCGCATAGTTATATCCAGCCTTCCAGGTGTGCGCTCCCGCCGTATAAGCGCTGCCCACGGCGTAGATGTTTTGATCGCGCCACCCTAGGTCCTTGTAAAATGCGTCGCTGGCCCACAGCAGGCGCTTGAAGTCGGCCAACACGGTCCACTCTGTGGTCAAGCGCAGCTGTGTGCCAACGCCGATTTCCTTTGGGTCAGACACTTTAAGATCGCTGTGATTGACCACGGTATTCGGCGAATAATCGGCATTGTAGGTGTCAGCATCGAGGAAGCCTTTGATCTTTGCCGTCTTAGGCAGCATGTAGCTGACCCCTACCGTCAGCATGGGGGTGACGCTGTAAAGTGCGCCGATGGAGGCGCTGCCAGCCTTGCCGCTTGAATTCCACTCGGTACGGGCAAATTGAGCTTTCGAATACAGTAGGCTGGACTTACTGGCGAAGCTTTGGCCGATCAACGTCGCGCCGATGCTGACCTCAGGACAAAGCTGATACGATGCTCCCAGCATGAGGTTGATCTGCGAGGTGGTACGCTTGACGCCGGAGACGCCACGGTGATTGCCGTAGTCTAACTGACTGCCAAAGGCGCTAGCGCCAAGGGCTAGCGCCAAGTCCTCGGTGACTCGGTAGGCGACACCGATCGCCGTTGGCGCCACGAGCCGCGTGGCGCCGGACTGGTAGCGGCCGGTGTCGTCACCCTGGAGCACTGGGTTGGTGACCTTTTGCTGGGCCTGCGCATCGACGCTAAAAAAGCCAAGCGACAGCTCGGCCTGGCCGCTTGCCTTAGGCAGTTGGCTCAGCGTGGCGGGATTCTTATATTCACTGTCGACCACACCGGTGAAGGCGGCGATACCGGTGCCGCCGAGCGCGCGTGAGGCCGCCGATGACCCAATCGGCAATGAGCCGTTCTCGGCTACGGCCAGGTCGGCAACAAGACAGCCGATGAACGCCGACAGATAAAGACAACGCATGCCAACCTCAATCAGTTTACAGGTGGACGACTTACTGTTTATACGATGACAGCATTGTCAGTCCGCGGCAAAATAAAAGCAGCGAGAAAATGCTAGACAAAAGTGGTACCTGGCTCCCGCTACTTCAGGCGACTACCCTAAACAGGAAAACGCTGCGACAATATTCATCTAGACCAGACTTTCGGTCTGTCTAGCGGATATCGATTTAGCCAGGAGGATACAAGATGCGGCAGTGGTTTTTGATGGGAGGCGCTTTGGCAGCCGCAATACTCACTGGCTGCGGTCGCAGCAACCAGGGTCAAAGCAGCGCTCCAAGCTTTAGTCGCCTCGTCTCTTTTGGTGATAGCCTAAGCGACGTCGGCACCTACCGGCTGGGCGACGTCAAAGCGGCGGGGGGTGGTAAATATACGATCAATTCCGCATCCGGTCCGACGCCCCAGGTCTGGACCGAACTTCTCGGCGTCGAGTTTGGACTACCAGCGGTTTGCCCAGCGCAGACCGGGCTGGATGGCACCGGCAACAACCAGCTGATGCCACCGACAAATAACGACAGCTGCTTCAGCTATGCCCAGGGCGGCTCCATGGTGACCAACCCCATCGGCATCGGCAATAAGAAGAACCCCGCCACGACTGCTGCGGTCGCCGCCATTGGCCCTCTGACCGTGCCGGTGGCAACGCAGATTCAAACTCATCTGACGAAAGTTGGGGGTAGCTTTACCGGTACCGAGGTGGTGTTTGTCTGGGCTGGGGGCAACGACTTCTTTACCTGGTTTGGTGCCGTCGGCCAGGCAGCTAAGACGGCCGCAACGCAAACTGTAACCAAGGGCGGCGACGCCGCTGCTGCTGCTGCCGCGGGAGCGGCAGCAGCGGCGGCAGAACTGCCGACGGCCGTGGCCGAGATCGGCAAGGCTGGGAGCGAATTGGCCGGCTATGTGCAAGATCAGATCATCGCGAAGGGAGCACGCTACGTTGTCGTTCTCGGCGTTCCCGACGTTAATTCGTCGCCCTTTGGTGCGACTTACAAGGACAGCAAAGAGGTAATCGCGACACTGATCAGCGCGTTTAATACCAAGCTGCAAGCAGGCCTCACCAGCCCGAACGTGCTCTACTTGGACCTGGTGCAAACGACGGCCAAAGAAATCAGTCATCCCAACGACTACGGCATCGCAGACGCCAGCAAACCGGCCTGCGGCAGCACCAGCGGCTTACTCTGCACGGAGGCCACGACGACGCCCACAGCCGCAGACTCCAGTCACTTCTTTTACGCCGATAGCGTCCATCCAACGCCCTACGGCCATGCTTTGGTCGCCAACTTCGTGCATCAGCAAATGTACGCACGAGGCTGGGCGCAAAACTGGCTCATGCTGTTTCCGGCGAGGTTCCAAGACGGCACCTACCTACCGTTTTAGGGCACTTAGCTCACCTTGCCGTGGCGCTTGCCAGCAGCAGCTTCCTCGACCGTGTAGGTGTGACCCTCGCCGTAGCCGTGGCGCGACTCTAAAGCCTCGGCCATGGCGTTGAGCTTGTCGCATAGCGCATGGAGTTCGTCTTTTTCGCGGATCTTGCAACGGACGTGATAGTCCCCGGCAAGCACCTGATCAACGAAGCGCTCGATACTGACCAAGGGTCCGTAATAGCGATGGGTCAGGCGAAACACGACGGTGAACATGACGGTGATAAAGACGGCAAACATCAGGCCGATGCGGATCGCATTGGTCAAAAACACTTCGTTGGTGACCAGCTCCCACTGCAGGTTGGGGTCGACCACATGAAAGATGTTCATCACGTGTTTGTACTGATCGATAAAGGCGGTCAAGAACATCAAGGCACAGACGGCCACAAAGGCTACGGAGATGCCGATCACATAAAGACCAAAACGAATCTGTTTGAACGGTTCGATCACCGTCGAGCGCAGGCTACGACGGGCTCGTTCCATACTGGTGATCGGCTCTTCACTCACGGCCTTGTTCCTTTCGCGCCAGACAATTCCATGACCTAGCGTAACAATCGGCGTCCCGAAACGGAACTTGAGCCCTGAAGGCCATGGGGGCCACGGGGGAAGGTCGCCCCAGAGTCCACAACCTCCCGATACATATGATGAAAGAATGTGCTTGCACTTTTTTAACGGGCTGGTTAACTTCGCGGACCTTGATTCACATGATACGGAGTTTACTCTTGCACGGTTCCAGACACAGAAGAAAACATCCGAAGGGTCGTCGTAAAGTTGGTCGTAAAAAGCGCCGCATGATGCGCAAACGCCGCCAGCTTCGCACCGTATAGTCGGCAGCATCACATCTTAGTCGCACCCAAGGCCGGGTTGTAATTTTTCAAAAAATTGCTTGGCCAGGGTGCTTCTAAACAATGATTTTTCATCTAATCCAGCCATCCGCTGGAGAGGCCAGCCTTTTTAGGCGCGGGTATGCAATTTTTGCATGCTGTGCGTCGACTCACCATGGTACTCTTACGAAACGCCCGCACATGTTTCTCGGACGTCTCAACCATGGAATGGGGAAGGCCTCAATGATGCTCGACTTTATCTGTGAACTCGAACGAGTCATGGCAAAGTGGCCAGAAAACGACAGCTGGACGTTGGCCCAAATCGCGGATCAGACCGGCAGCGGCGTTCCACAGGTGGTTGACATCCTCTCGGACACGCTCGAGCGCGAGCTTGAAGTGCACGAGACTCTGACCCAACCAGAAGCGATCAAGGTCCTGACGACGCTGAAAGAGCGGATGTCAGGCGAGCTGGCGGCACGGCAGCGCCGGCTAGATCAGCGGCGCGACAAGGCCGTCCAGGCCTTCGACCTGACCATGGAAAAGGTGCGCGTCCTCCAGACCAGTAAAAACTGGCGTAATGCTTACAAAACCCTGAGTTATTATGTAGGCTGCCATGAAAAGGATCTGCCCAAGGATTTGATGCTCACCCTGTGCGGCGAGTGTTTACGCCTTGGCATTAAGAGCGAAGCAAATCTGCAAGAGCTAAGCCAGTGGCTGCGCAAAGGCGTGGCCGCCTGTATCAGCCTGCAGTCGCAGGATGCGACGGAGGACGCACTCGATTTCCTCGACGCCTACGGCGACTATTTCATGACCAGCAGCAGCGAACCCGGCAAAAGGTTAATCGTCCATGTCCTTGAGTCCGTCAAATCACACGCCACCATCCACGACCTCCTGCCCCGCTATGAGGCCTTGGTCAAAGAACTACAAATCATCTAGTCGTCTACCTGGGGGTATGACTTATGGCTAAGAAGCAGCAACGGGCGGCTTCGCGCCGGTCACCCTCGACGGTCAAGAAGCCCAACACCAAGCCCGGCAGTAAGTGGGCCCTGCCGAAACCATTGGCGACGCGTCAGACGTACCTGCGGTGCCCCACGAGTTTGTTTAAATTCAAGGATACCACGCACCTCGGCAAGTCCCACGATATCATCTCCCAGGACCGCGCCGTTGGTGCGATCAACATGGGTCTGGGCATCCGCAAGCCCGGCTACAATATCTATGTGGCAGGTATTCAGGGCACCGGCAAAACCAGCGTCATTCGCTCGTTTTTAGAAAAGTGGTCGAGCGACTCGCCGAAGCCATCGGACTGGATCTATGTCTACGACTTCGAGGATACCGAGACCCCCAAGGCCATCAGTATGCCCGCCGGCGAGGGGCGTAAGTTTAAAAAGCGCATGGATGCGTTGGTTAAGCAACTGCGCGAGCTGGTCCCCAATGCCCTGCAGAGCGAAGATTATGAGAACGCGGTCAATGCCTATGTCTCCGCCTCCAATGAACGCAAGGCCAAGCTCTACGCTGATCTGGAGCGCCTGGCCAAGTCGATGGACTTCATTATCAAGTCGACGCGTATGGGCATCGAGACGATTCCGGTCGTCGATGGTCGCTCCTTAACCGAAAAAGAGTATGGCAAGCTTGGCGACACCGACCG
This sequence comes from Pseudomonadota bacterium, assembly GCA_026390445.1. GTDB lineage: Bacteria > Bdellovibrionota_B > Oligoflexia > Oligoflexales > CAIYRB01 > CAIYRB01. Next base: position 26,246 of record JAPLFX010000150.1, on the reverse strand, counting down.
CGAAGTCATCGAGGACAAACGTTCCCAGCTGGAACCAGAGGTGCTCGACTTTGCCCGTAAGGTCCGCGCCATCGAACAAGAGACCAGCGGCTTTGTCGAGTCCCTGCGCAGCGACCTCGGCCTACAGCTGGTCGCGCGCGAGCTCGACCCGATCTGCGAAGAGTATAAAGACCATGCCCTGATCGCGGCGCATCTGCAGGCGGTCAAAGCCCATATCCTCGAAAACCTGCTCGACTTCGTCGATAGCGAGGAGGGTGAAGGCGAAGGCTCCCACCATGCCATGCCCGAGGAGCGCGATCCCCACGTCAAGTACAAGGTCAACGTGTTCGTTGATAACACCAACGTGCAAGGCGCACCGGTCATCATCGAGTCCAATCCGACCTACTACAACCTGTTTGGGCGCATCGAAAAGAACGTCGAACACGGCATGTACTTGACCGACTTCACGATGATCAAGGCCGGAGCCATCCACCGCGCCAACGGCGGGTATCTCGTGCTCAACGCCATGGATATCTTTAAGACCCAGAGCATCTGGGACACCCTGAAGCGGGCACTGAAGAACCGCCTTGGCTTTATCGAGGATATGGGCGAGCAGTATTCACTGCTTCCGACCTCGGGCCTGCGGCCGGTGCCGATCCCCCTCGACGTCAAGGTGATTTTGATCGGCAATGATGAGATCTATCACATCCTCCACGACGGCGATGAAGACTTCCACAAGATCTTCAAAATCAAGGCCGACTTCGATCACCGCATGCCGAGGGATGCGGAGACGGTCAACGCCTATGCTGGCTTTATCGCGACCCGCACCCAAGTCGAGCATCTGCTGCCGTTTAATGCCGAAGGCATTGCCGCAGTCGTCGAGTTTGGCTCAAGGCTGGTCGAAGACCAACGTTACCTGTCGACGCAATTTGCCGAAATCAAAGATCTGAGCATTGAAAGTGACTACGTGGCTCGCGGCGAAGGCGCCAAAGAAGTGACGCGCGGTCACGTCGAAAAGGCGCTCAACCTAAAGTTTCACCGGGTCAACCTGGTCGAGCAGCAACTCCTAGACATGGTTCGCCATGAGGACGTCCTGCTGTCGGTCGACGGCGAACGCATCGGCCAGGTCAACGGCCTCGCTGTGTACGACCTGGGCGACTATTCGTTTGGCAAGATCGGTCGCATTACCTGCAGCATCTCCAGCGCCGATAAGGGCGTCCTGAATATCGAGCGGGCGAGTAAACTGTCGGGCAAGATCCACGACAAGGGCATCCACATCCTCAGCGGCTTTCTCAATGCGCTTTTGGCCAAAGAGCATGATCTTGGCCTGGCGGCGAGCGTTTGCTTTGAGCAGTCCTATGGACTCATCGACGGCGATAGCGCGACGGTCGCCGAACTCGTGGCCATCCTGAGTGCGCTTAGCAACACGCCGGTGCGCCAAAGCGTAGCGATGACCGGTAGCCTTAACCAGTTCGGCGACGTCCAGCCCATCGGCGGGGTCAACGAGAAGATCGAAGGGTACTTTAAAACCTGCCGGTTGATCGGTAAATCCGGCCGCAACGATGTCCTGATTCCGGTGCAGAACGTGCCGAATCTGATGCTGCACGGCGACGTTCGCGCCGCGATCGACAGCGGCAAGTTTCGCATCTTTCCGATCACCAGCATCAACGATGCCTTCGAGTTGGCAACCGGTGTGCCCCTTGGCTTCACCGGCATGCAGCAAGACAGCTATCCAGCCAAATCGGCACTGGAGGCAATCCACAAACGGCTAGAGGACCTTCGCGAGCGGCGGCAGGCCGAACGGAGCAAAGCCAAGGGATCAAGCAAGGCATCTTCAAGCAAGGCCAAGGCGACCTGATGGGTGTGAGCCCCCTTGCCGCCCTGCAGGCGCGCGCCAAACTAAAGGAGGCGGTTCGCGCCTTCTTTGGCGCCCGAGCCTTTCTGGAGGTCGACACCCCCTTGGCCGTGGTGTGTCCCGGCACCGAGGTTCACCTTCGCTACTTTCCAACCGAATGGCTGGATTACCAGGGGCGGACGCAGCGGCTTTATTTACGCTCGAGCCCTGAGTTGCATATGAAGCAAACCTTGGCGCTTGGGGCTGAACGGATCTTTCAGCTGGCGCCGTGCTTCCGCAGTGGCGGCGAGTACTCGCAGTGGCACCATCCGGAATTCACCATGCTCGAATGGTATGAGTGCGGCCTGTCGTTTAGTGGCCTCATCGACCAGACCGAGGAATTGCTACGGTTTAGCCACAAATACATGGGCAGTCGCTTGGTGCTGCCAAAGCAGTTCGCACGAATCTCAGTGGCCGAGGCCTTTAAGCGCTGGGTTGGGCTGGACCTGATCGATGGCGACGAGGAGTTGGCGACAAAGGGTACCGCGGCTGGAGCCGTTTCGCTACGTGACGATGATGATTTTGAGACAGCTTTTTTTAAACTGTTGATCGAACGGGTCGAGCCGGGTATGGCTGCACTTGGCGGCGCGGTCTTGATGGATTATCCGGCCTCACAAGCGGCATTAGCACAGGTCGTTGGTGGAGTTGCGAAGCGCTTTGAGTTTTACTTGGGGCGGGTGGAGCTGTGTAACGGCTTTGATGAACTACTCGGCGCCGCGGCAAACCAGATGCGCCTAAGTGAGAGCAACCGACGGCGCACCGAGTATGGCTACGAAGTCCCCGGAATTGACGCTGGGTTTACAGCAGCGCTAAACAAAGGGATCAAGCCGTGCTCAGGCAATGCACTTGGCTTCGACCGCTGGCTGGCTTTGCTGCTCGGACTCGACCATATTGCATCGGTGATTCCGTTTCGCGACTCCACTTGCTACGCCAGTGCGAAAGGTTCCGACTAGGACGAGCCTCTGAGCCAGCGAATGGTCGGGCGACTGATTGGGTAACTACCTGGCACCAGGCCGGTCGGTTTAAGCCTCGGCAATTGGTGCTGCATTCACACCCCATAACATTGTCGCCAAGATGGCCATGACCAGTATTCCGCGAAATGCCCTCCATCACGCTAATGTCCACGTCTATCTCTTCCGATCTCCATGGCCAGGGCTTGAAGAGCCGCCCAGTGGAGTTCGACTATGGTTTTATCACGTCCTTCAAGACACCAGCGAAAGGTCGAGATTTGCTCGCTGATTCTCTACAGTGCGTCACTGAGCAGTTGCGGCAAGGTTGGCGGAAGCTCGGCCGGCCTACTTACAGATCATTTGGTCTGCAATGCTTCGGTTGCCGAAGTCGCTAAGGATGTTGCTGACTACGACGCCCAACACAGCAGCAGCGAAACCACTGTTCCCCTAGCAACCAGCGCTGGCCTGCAGACTACGATTAGGCAACTCATTACAACGCCAGCAGACGGCGATATTTGGGGTGCCGCGCTAAAGCTCACGTCGCTAGGAGCCAGCGCCTCAGATGTAAAGGTTGACCTCGTGGTACAAAATCACTCGGGTACGGGGGCGACTGATTTGCCAGTGACAATCAGTGGTGCCGCTGCGACTAAGTCGATTAAAGGCGAGAAAATCACCCAAGGGGCCACCTGGCTGCTGGTCGACTTCGGTAGCATCATTCCCGTCCAGGCGAATGCCAACTATTACCTCCATGTGACGGCCGTGGCGGGCACTAACGGCAGCGACAAAGTCCTGTGGTACACCATTCCAGGCTCTGATCTCGAGGCCTATACCGTCGACACATCGACGTTAGTCGCTTCTTGGCGCAGTCTCGGCCGCGCCGGTGTATCGAAGGTCCAACTATGTCGCTAAAGCAACTCGCCACCGCCATTCTATTTGCCATGTGGATGCTGCACCCGGCACCAGCCCTCGCCACCATCTTTATCGCCGATGTCAGCGCCGGCTTTGTCTCTGGAGCTAATACCAAAATTAAAGGAGACGCCAAAGTCTATCGCTTGAGTGGCCCTACTTCTAGCATCTCACTCATGATTCCAACCGGCAAGCTAAACCAATTCGTAGGTGCCTTTGGCTCGGCCGATTCCCTAGAAAACAACTACCATAGCAATGCGTCAAAAGAAGTCATGACGACTAAAGTCTACGGCCTGACCTATGGATTCGCCACATCGGACGGCATGGTGTCGCTGTCGATTGGCCTGGGCTACGCGAAGACGCTGATCACTCAGTCGGCTCCAGTCAAACGCATCGATAGCTTCCCCGGCTGGGTAGGTCGCCTGAACGGCAAGCTTGGACTTCTTGGAACGCCCGCAGCCCACTTGTTTTTTGGCTTCGACGTCACCTACCGAATGTATGCGAACGGCCAAGAGAGCGGCAACCCCTCGGCAAAGCTCAAATCCTTCACGCAGACCTGTTTGCCACTGATGATTGGCGTCGGTAGTAGCTTATGATCAAGACCCAGAGGTGCTTATGACTTACAAAATAGGATCGACTGGCGCGCGCGCCATGCGCCTGTTCACCTGGATGGTGCCGCCAGCGATCTTCTTGGTCCTTGCCATCCAAGGTTGTGGCAGTAGTAGCAGCACGAGCGGTACTGGAAGCGATGGCACGAGTCCAACTGGCGGCGTCACGGTGCTGAGCGGAAGTGGACTCGGCAGCGGTTCGCAGCAATATTCCTTGTGTTCCACCACACTAAGTAAACGCGAATTTCTCAAGGGACTAGACGGCAATCTAGTCTTTACGGCTAGTGCTATCAGCCATGGCCGAAGCTCAGCACAACAGATTGGCGGACTGATCGCCATGCTTGTCGGCAATGGAATCGATCCAGCTAAGCTCAAGGACTACGATCTGAGCTTTGCCAGTGGCGACTACACCTATAAGGCCGGCGACGAAGGCTACACCTTCAGTCTTTACTACGCTGCCGACTTTGGCAGCGCCAAGGCCGGCGATAAAATCCCGTACAACGTCTTTGACTATAAGTCCTATCTCACCGGTATCAGCTTCAATATCCTGTCGACCCCGAATTTTTCTTACTCGCACGGTCCACTGTATGATCTCATCGACGGCAGCGCATCGGTCTCCGGCACAAGCCTCGCAGGAATACAGGCTAACTTCAAACTAAGGACAGACCTGATCAACTTTGTCCTGGCGAGCCAAAAAACCTACCTGGGCCAAGCCCCCAGAGACCATGACACGTTGCTATGGAAGATGGCGACAACCGCCGCTAGCTTAACGACCATTCAAAGCCAGTTTGCTGCAGGCGGCTTCGGCTTGCTGTTTGATGGGACCACCTACAACAGCCTCTACTACGGCATCGTCCAAACCTATGGGTCATCCCCAGCGCTGATAAAGAAGGATGACACAGGCTATTATTGGTCACTGACTTACGAGGCCAGCGTCGTCAAAGGCGACCTGACCATGTACCAGTCTGGCGTCGCATCGGAGCGCAGTAGCAACTACACCAAGTATTATTGCGACAGCGCCAGGACCAACCTGATTGGCACAGCGACCCATTCTACAGATCTGCAAAGCGGCGTGTTTGCCTTTGCCGATGGATCAAAAGTCAGCTACGGGCTCAGCGACTTTTGATACTCGGCTGCATATGACTTGTCTCTAAGCGCGGTCAGAGTCCGACGCAATCGACTGCTGCAGACGGCGGCGAAAAAGGTGGCGACGCATGCCAATCATGGCGCAGCCAACCGCGACAATGCCGGTGATTACCAAACGGACCAGGCCAAGAGGACGCTAACTTTCCTTCCAGGCCATTCTGACATCCCCATTGACCACGGTATGCTGCCCAAGATACCAGCGGCGTTAACTCCTCACCCAAGTTGACAAGTTCAACTCCGTCGCGAACCGCAACGCCGGTATGATCGCCCCAGTGTTCAGCAAAAATCCCCAGCCAAGGCAAAAGTTTCAGGCCATCGCCATGGTGCGTATCGTTAGCCTCAGGCCCATTTTCACTGCAGCCAATGCCAAAGATTTTGGTCACACCTGGATAGCCGTAGGTCGCATGCCCACCTGCGGCTGGATAGATCACCACGTGATGTCGGGGCCCGTCAAAGTCCCAAAAACGAAGTCCAGCGATTCCCTTGCCGGCATTGCTACATTGCATGGCCCCGCCAGATTCGCTACTCGGGTCGATCGCCTCAACATCCTGACCGAGCATCGTCAGCTGCAGATGATCGGTCGTTGGGTGACGATCAAAATAGGCGCCAATGACCGCACCGCGTGGATCTTGGGTGTCGACAAAAACACCGCCACCTTCCCAGTCACCTTCGTGATTGTCGAAAGGCCTTTGATTGTAGGGATAGAATAATTCGGTGGCGACTAGCACGTAGCGTGGAGTTAGAACGTGATCTTGCGCTTTAGGCAGCGGACCCTGGTTTACCGGATGAACGATCATATAGGCGTGAACACCTCCTGGTACATTGATCGATCGTTCCGACGTTGCCAGCTTTTCATCGGCTCCAAGCATCCCGCCATATTTCGGCGGATTGTATGCCTTTTTTTGGCACAGCCAGAAATTCGGCCCCTGGTACTGCTTGGGGTCATTCGCTAGCCGCTCACCGCCGCTGACAAGCGCCTTTTCCACATCAAGACCATTCAGCTGTGGCGATTCATTGACGACCGCATATCCGGTTTTAGCTTCCGAACCTAGGGAGGTGCTGCCACTTGGACTATAAAGGAGCAGTGACTGCTGGACAAATTGCTGAACATTGCCAGGCCAGCAATTTTCTGCAGGGCCCTGAGCGTTGAAGGCCACGGCAAAGACGTAGCTGCGAGCTAGCGCCGCTTCAAACTGATCGTCTAGTCCATCCTTGTCCTGATCACACGGCGCCCTTTCACCAGCCACATCCACAAAGCATTGCCAGGGGCTCTTGGTCGCCTGGTCGATGCACTCGGAAACCCTGGTCACCACAGCTGGATCGATGCATGACGGGGTCGCAGACGCTGGAACCGCTTCCGTGCTGGAGGCCTCGACAAGACTTGCCCTGTGCTGGGTCGCACGACAGCCGCATAGTAGTACCAGGATACATGCTTTCACCAATCTTCCCATCGGGTTGAGCCTCAAAGCAATGACTGAGCAGCAGGCCTGCAGCAGCGACAGTGGAGCCGCTGCAGCTCGAGTCCGGGGTTACATCCATCAACATTTATTAGTTTATCAGATGGGCGGCCGGAAGCGGCACACGGGCCGTGCCGCGGCTAAAGGAACGTGCGAGTCCACATCGACACCTTCTGGCTAGGCAGCATGATAAAAGTCGAATCAAAGCTGCGCCTACTCTGACAGATAGGCTGAAATCTCGACCGATCCGTACCACTTGCCTGATGTCTCAACTAACCTTGCCATCTACCGATAAGCCTTTAGTCAAAGATTTAGCTGCGTTCTGACCATTGGTGACAAATTTGGCGAGCAAGACGCTACAGCAGACTGCAAGCACGGCCGAATGGGCTGTGCCTGGTTATAGAATTTCGAACGTGTTGTTCGAAGGTGAACGAACTCGAGTCCTGCGCGGCGTGCGTCTATCCGACAACGTCCCAGTGATTCTTAAAATGCTCCATGCGGCGAGCCAAGACCCCGCGAACCTGGCGAACTTTCGCCGTGAATTCCAGCTAACTGCTGCGCTTTCGTCGCCATACATCCCAAGGGTCTACGATCTCACCTACTCGGGCGAGCAGTGGACCATCACCTTCGAGGATATCCAGGGGACCTCGCTACACGAGCTGCTACCATCGTTACTGCATGACCCAAAGGGCACGGTTCGGTTAGCCATGCACATGTGTGAAGCGCTTGGTACCATCCATGCCCAGGGTATCGTCCATAAAGACATCAATCCTAGCAATATCATCTATGAACCAATGACCGGTCGCTTACAGATCATTGACTTCGGCATCGCCACCGAACTATCCCGGGAGGAATCCTTCTACTCTAGCTCTACAGTCCTCGAAGGAACCCTTGCCTTCATCTCGCCTGAACAAACTGGAAGGATGAACCGGCCGCTTGACTACCGTACGGATTTTTACTCCCTCGGCGTGACACTTTATGTTTTGCTCACCGGACAACCACCCTTTGCTGGTACTGACCCCCTCAAGCTCATCCATCAACATATGGCGCTTAACCCTCAACCATTCTCAGCGCACTTGAGTTTACCGCTGGCTCTGCAGCAGATCGTTTTTAAACTCATGGCTAAGGATCCGGAGCAGCGCTATCAATCGGCGGTCGGCATCGCCTTTGACCTGCGGCAGTGTACCCAGCTGTGGAACGAAACGCAGGTACTGATCCTAGGTCAGGGTGATATCCAAAGTCACTTTTCCATTCCTCACCACCTTTACGGTAGAAAGCCGCAAATCACGGCACTGATGCAGGCCTTTGTTCGAATCACCAGAGGACACACCGAGGTCGTTGTCGTTCAGGGAAGCTCTGGAATCGGCAAGTCAGCTCTAGTAGGTGAGGTTCGTAAGGAGGTCGACGCGGTTCACGGCCTGTTCATCGCCGGAAAGTTTGATCAATATAAGCAAAGCACCCCCTACGAACCATTTATTCGAGCATTTCGCGAGCTCATCAACACGCTGATGGCACAGGAGTCGCAACTACTTGAGACCTGGCGCCAGCGCATTCGCCAAGCACTCAAGCAACAGGGCGCCGTCCTCGCGGAGGTGCTCCCAGAACTGAGCACCTTGACGGGTCCCTTTCCGCCCGTCGTCGACCTGCCGCCGCTTGAAGCGCTAAGCCGCTTTCGCTCCGTCATCCAAGACTTCGTTCGCGCAGTAGCCACGCCAGAGCAGCCACTGGTGCTGTTTCTCGATGATCTGCAATGGGCAGATCTAAGTTCACTCAATTTGATCGAAACTCTTTGTGGCCAACAGGATCAACAAGCGCTGTTGTTGATTTTGGCCTTCCGCGACAATGAAGTGGGTCCAGATCACCCCCTTCGCGGCACGCTCTTGACCTTAAAAAACCGCGGCGTGGAGGCGAGCACCCTGATCCTTGGTCCGCTCGACCTTGTTGATATCACCGAGATGCTTGCCGACTGTTTGCGAACAACGTCCGAAAGAGCCATGGCACTGGCGGAATTATGCGCGCAAAAGTCCGGTGGCAACCCGTTTTTCCTCAGGCAAATTCTTCGCCTGCTCCATGAGCAAAAGCAGATTTATTTTCAGCCAACAACACAAACCTTTGGTTTTAACATCGAAGAAGTTCGGAAAATACCCATTGCCGACAATGTCGTCGATGTCGTCTTAGAAGTCCTTCGCCAATTAGATGAGGGGGCCCAGCAGGTCATCTCCCAGGCAGCATGCGTTGGCGGTGAATGTGACCTAAACGTTCTCGCCAACATCTTGCACCTGCGACCCCACGAAGTGGCCATGCAACTAGCCCAAGCTTTGACCCAACAGCTCATGATACCGTTAGACCCAGAATATCGGCAGGCCGTGGACGAAGCGGCCTCGTTTAACGTCCGCTACCGCTTTGTCCATGACCGCGTCCAACAGGCGGCACTTCAGCTCCTGAGCGATGACGAGCTGAGATCGACAAATCTTCGAATTGGTCGTTACTTCGAGCAGCAATACAAGAGTGATGGATCGCACCTCATCGACTCGGTCCTTCGCCTTCACACCGCTCGCACCTTGCTATCTGAAGACGAGCTGATTGCGCTTTCCGCACTGGCCGCCGAGGCAGGAGCTCAGGCCACTTTATCGTCTGCTTATGACGCAGCATTTAACTTATTAAGGCTAGGAATCGACGCCCTCGGTACCGATCCATGGCGCCAGGACCCAGACCTATGCCGGACCCTGTATAAGCGGCTTTTGATCATTTCCCATCACGCCGGCCAAATCGAGAACATGCCCGCTTATTTTCGAGCGTTTGTTAGCCACACCCCAGACGTCGTCGCGCAACTTGATGTGCAGATCGCGATGATGGAATCCTTGGCGCAGCGAGGCCTCTGCACGGAGGCACTGCATTTATCCAGCGCCTACCTTGCCCGCCTTGGCGTCAGCATCCCACGCCGGGGTACTCTGCTCTATGCCTTGGGCATCGGAGCGTACATCTATTTGAAGGTACAAAAATCGCGGCTGGTCCGACTTGAAACGGACCCTGAGCTGCAGGATAAAAAGATCTTGGCGGTTCACCGAACTCTCGCCGTCATGACGCATATTGCCGTCTTCTACGATCCGATTCTATCCGCAATTATCTCGATCAAGCAGGTGTTGTTATTGCTTCGTCACGGTGTTTGCGAAGACGGTCTCGTCGGCCTTGCCAATCTGTCATGCGTCCTGAATTCGACGATTACTCGCCACTATCAGTTGAGTCAAGTAGCCATCCAGGCCGCTCAAAAAATCATGCTGGATCGGGGTTACCTTCGGGGTTATGCGCAATCGAGTTACTTCGCCGTCGCACTCATCAATGGTTGGACTCAGCCACAGCGCCGCGACGGACCAAAACTTGAGGATGTCGCGCAGGATTGCTTTGACCAAGGAAACTACGAAGACGGTTGTCAAGCATTGGCATCGTGCATTTATAGTCGTGAGTTTACGTGGGAACAAATTGGTTCGCTGCTCGCCAGCGCACCTGGCTGGTTGAAGACGATTCGCAGATTTAACCTCGTCAGCATCGAAAACTATTTTAAGGCCAACGTTCAGGGCTTAGCCAATCTCGCCAATAAAGTCGACAAACCCTGGGTTCTTGATGGCGCATTTGCGTCGGAGAAAGACCTAAAGAAAGCGATTGATGCAACCGCCGACAACTTCAGTCGGTCCCTTTTTTGGCGGGAAAAGGGCGTCATCGCTTGCCTCTATGGCCAGTATGCCGAGGCCGTGGCGGCCTTTGCCGAGGCGGCTCCCTACAGCCTCGGGTACCACGCCTTTTCTTCCACGGCGCCTGAGGCGCAAATATTCAGAGTCTATGCGCACTTCCAGTTGCTCAAGCCGCGCCGCCTAAAAACTCTTTTGGCACTACTTAGCAAGATCAGCGACTTGCATTTAATCGCTGCGATAGCCAACGCCAATAAGGTTTCCTACGGATGGATTCGCCTGCTGATGCAAGCCGAGTTGTGTCGCCTCTTTGGTTGGCACTCACTCGCCTTTGAAAACCTGCGGCGGGCCCGGCTGCAAGCGCGCGTGTCCGGCTACCTCATGCCACAGGCCTTCGTCAATGAATGCATGGGGCGCTACTATATCGGGCGCGGCGACTTCATCTCGGGCCAACAAGCCCTTCGCGAAGCACGTCGCATCTATCTCGACTGGGGCGCCTTTGGCAAGGTGGGTCATCTGGAGGACGAGTTCAAAATATTGCGGGAGACCTCTGGCATCGATCATGGGACAGCTGAGAGCGACGCTCTATCCATAAAAAATCTTAGCCACAGTGCGAATAGCCTCGATTTAGAAAGCATGATTCAAGCCTCCCAAGCGGTGTCGAGCGAGTTACAGTTTGACACCATGATTCAACGCTTGATGAAGATTACCCTAGAGACGGCCGGCGCTCAGAAGTCCTTCTTGTTGCTACTGGAGGACAAGGAACTCTACTGCCGCGTTCGCGCTAGCGTCGACCCGGTCGTGACGATCGCAACGATGAATGTCCGAGTAGACGAACTTAGGCAAGAATTCTGCACCGCTCTAGCCCTTTACGTCGCACGGACAAGGCGTACGGTGGTGTTGGCAGACGCCCACGGTGAAGGTACGTACGCAAATGACCCCTATATGTCCTCAGGAATACGCCGTTCGATGGCCTGCCTACCGATTGAAAACCGCGGTGAATGCACCGGCGTCCTATATGTCGAGAACGACCTAACCATCGGCGCCTTCACCGCCGAACGGATGAAAATACTTGCCTTGCTGGCGGCCCAAGGCGCCATATCGCTGCGCAATGTCCAGTATGTGGAGAGTCTAAAAGACAAGGCCCGTCTGGAAAATGACCTGCTCGCAGCACAAGCGGTGCAGGAAGCACTCCTTCCAGTCAACAATGTCGTGATTCCTGGAATCGACCTGGCAACCTATTATCAACCGGCGGAACACACTGGTGGCGATTGGTTTGGTTCGCACTATGATGCTGCCAAGGAAGTGTTCTACCTGCAAGTCGGTGATGTAACCGGACACGGGATTTCATCGGCGTTGGTTACGGCAGCGGTGTGCGGGGCGATTCTGGGCGCCTACCGGCCCATTGCAGCCATGCACGAGCACTCGCTCGACCAGGATATATGGCGTCTGGCCTTGGCCGCGAACGACGCCGTCGCGGCCACTGGGACTCTCGTTGGACGAGCGATGAGCATGGCATTTATCGGCCTCAATGTGCGCACGGGAGCGGGCATTTACTTCAATGCCGCCCATATCTCGGTCTATGTGCGCAGACAAGGCGTCGTGTCCTCGCTGCTGCGAGGTGGACGATTGCTCGGAGATTTCGAGCCTGGGGCCACACCTGAGCTGGTCAACTTCCAACTCGACCCTGGAGATGTCCTGTTTGCGTACACCGATGGACTCATCGAGAACGGAGCTCACTCCGCAAAGCGCATCAATTTCAAGGTGATCCGCAAAATTCTCGAAAGAGAGGCCACGATCAATGACATCAAGCGATGCCTTGATGAAGCCTACCAGCTCTCGCTCAACGACGCGAAGCCTGCCGACGATTGCGCTTATGTCATTTTACGAAGGCAGTAAGATCTGCGCACGACATTGTAAGGTCGCTTCCCTCGGTCAAGGCCTCTCGCTACAAGATCCCCAACACCAGGGAGGATGTCATGCGATGGGCGATGGCCTTAGTACGATCGGTTTTCTACTGTGCGGACTTGCTGCGCTTGGACATGAGGCCAAGGCCTTACGGTTCCTTGACGAGGTTGCGACAACGCTTCGCAACAGTTGGCAGCAGGAGTATCTACTGCGTCAGTGCGGCGCCAAAGCGGCGACGGCCGCCAACCTCCATGCGAGTGGACGCTTTCTTAGCCAGCAAAGGCCGCAACTACGTGGACTGGTGGACCAGATCGAAGGCGAACTGGGAGCCGTTCTTTGGGCCGGCGCATCGAGCCAGATCAACAGCGGCGGCATCTGTCGGCAAGCAGGTCCTTGGCCGCTGCACAGCGAGCTACACCGACAACATCACAGAGGACAAAGCGACACTTGGCCGAACTGGATCTTGCACCTCAAGCCTACGTCGTAAACCGTACGAACCGGATAGACAGCTGGGCGAGGTCAGCTGGCTGCTGCTATGTTTCGCTAGCTTAGTCATTGGTGTCGGCGTCCTCACGATGTGGGGATGGATCTGTAAGTCAACGCAGAGGCACCTGAGTTTGTTTGACGACGAACCCTACTCGCCGCTCTATTGCAGTGGCACTCTAAGCGAAGCGCTTCGCACCGCGAAGCCACCAGGCCAAAGCGTCCGGGCCTTTGCCACAGACCGGCTTTGCGTCATGAGGCGAAGCGACTACGCCGCTCCCGGCTCCGACCTAAGCTTAGCACCGGAGGTCCTTTGCTTACTGGCTAAACGCCTTGGCCTCACCAAGACTGATCTCCTCGGCATGGGGGTGCGGCCTTGCGGATAAATCTCCAGCTAGCCGGCTGGCCACCGGTTGCTTCCCACATCACCAGCCTGCTGTTTGGCGTCAGCCTAGCGCATCTGTCTTGGCGGGACGGCCCCACGCCGCTTCAGCTACCACCGCGCGCCGTCATTCTTAGTCTGTCCCCAGCACTGATGAAGGCGACTGGCGCCGGCGGCCTGCAACGCGGCATGCGCGTCCACCTCCTCCACAGCCCCAGCGGCTTACCGGCCTGCCGACTATCCAACGAACCTTTTGCGCTGCTTGAGGCCGCACCCGCTCCGATCGTCAGTGCCGGTATGAGCGCCCTAGCAGAAGTCAGCGCTAGCGTGCAGGCGGCTCTTGACGGCGAATTAACCCTGCGCGCTGCAGCCAGCGCCCTGTCCTTGCCCAGGTGCGCGGCAAGGCCAAAGGTCACTTATGGCGGCGCCTAATTCCCGCTACACCCCCACTCCCACCATGAATTGGATCTCTATCTGGATCCGGATATTGTTGCTGGCCTTGCCTATCACCACGCTTCGGGGCACTGACCTTTGGGCGGCTGCTGCAAGCAACACGACACCGCCTCCAGAACCAGCTGAAGCTCGGCACTTGACCATGACGATTGGCAGCACGCAAGAGGTCAGCTACCCCCTCGGCACCGACTTAGCGATATCCCGCCGCGGTATCATCGACGTGTTTCATCTCGGCGACGGCCGCTGGCAGATCACGGCGCTGCGTCCAGGTTTTGTCGTGGTCGACGCCCACGACGGTGGCACTGGTGCTGCACGAATGCCGCGCTTGTTTATCGATGCGCGCCGCAGCGAAGACGAGTTGCGGCAAGGTCCAAAGGAGAGCGAGGAAGAGTCGCGCCCGATCCCAAAATGGATCTGCCAAGACACTGAGGCGGTGACGTGCAGGCAGGATTCAGGCTTGGTCACCGGCACAGTCGCCTCGTCCATCTGGTTTCATCAAGCCCGCGCCTCGTGTCAGGCCAGCCCCCGCTGCACCTTTGCCGTTGTCCTCACCGCGGCCGCACAAGCAGAGTGGACTTCTGCACTGCGTCAAGCACTAGGCGCCGACTATAGCGTCACCCCCACCGCTCGCGGCAGCGTCCTTGCGATCATTGAGACCTACTGTGGCAAAGGTGGACGTGATGCCCGCTTGCCCATGGTCGATGCCCTGACTAGTCGCGCGCTTAGCTCAGGCCTAGCCTGGTTTAAATGCCGCGAAGATCGCGGCCTGCCACACTACCGGATGCACGCGCAGGTGTTCCTGGTCGAGGCAGCCGCTGCTGCGGAGCTTGGCTTTGCCTCCACCGCCACGGTGCAGGCTGGACTGTTCGGCGGCGGCCAAAACCATGTCCAGCTGTTAGCTAAGCTCAAAGCCCTGGAGCAGGAGCGAAAGGCTGAGATCGTCGGCGAACCGATGCTGCGTCTCACGGCGAATCAACCGGCAGAGCTTGCCAGCGGTGGCGAGTTCCAAGTGACGCAACGCACCCTACACCGCGGTGAAGACGAAGATGCGATCGAAAAAGTGGCATGGAAGCAGCACGGTCTAACGCTGAAGCTCGTCGCCACCCCACTGAATGACCAAAGGGTGCGGCTGGGCTTCGACATGACGCTAAAATCCCGCTCCGAGGGCAGCGACCAAGCACTCACCCTGCATGTACTAAAGAGCGAAGCTGACCTCATCCTTGGCGTCGCCACGATGGCTGGCATCCTCGACCTGCAAACGTCCGCTAGCGAACAGGAACGGCTACCAGTGCTAAGCAAGATTCCGCTGATCGGCCCCTGGTTCCAACGCAGAGGCCGACAAACTTCGAATTCACGGCTATTCCTCTGGTTAGAGCTCAGCGAGGATGAAAGCCGAGGCGATATGCCGCAGGACTTACCTTTGGGCCATCCGCCGCAGCTCTAAGAACGGCGCCATAGGTCTACTAATCCTTCGCCGGCAGCCCAAACTTCGGTGCCTTCGGTGCGCCATCCTCGTGCACGCTGACCCGGTTACGGCCGCTTTGCTTAGAAAAGTACAAAGCCGCATCGGCGCGGGCAATCGCACCCTCGCCTGTTTCCTTGCCGATATCGATCTGCGCCACTCCACTGGAGATGGTCACCGGCACGACCTTGCCACCGGTCTCAAAGCGAAAGGCCTCGATCGCTTGGCGCAATTTGTCGGAGGCGACCGCCGCACCTTGCAGATCGGTTCCTGGCATGATTGCAAGAAATTCCTCGCCACCGTAGCGCGCCACGATATCCGTTTTGCGAAAGCATTTGCGCATCAGCTCACCGGTGTTGGCCAACACGAAGTCGCCGGCTTGGTGGCCATAGACGTCGTTGATCTTCTTGAAAAAATCGATATCCATCATGACGACCGAGACGATCCGCTGAGCCGCACTGGCCGGGAAGCTCTCTAAGGTCGACACTTGTCCCTTAAGATACTCGGCGAAGTAATTACGGTTAAACAACCCGGTCAGGTTATCCGTGATCGACTGCGTTGCCTTATCTTTGTATTTATCTTGGAGTTTCGTTTCGGCAGTGACATCGCGCAGGAGGATGAACCCGCCGAGATTCTTGCCATCAGCCAAAAAGGGATAGACGCCAATAATCAGGTTTAGCGTGACCTCGCTACCACTGGCAGATCCGGTGACTTCGTCAAAACGCGTGGGGCCCGTGACATTTAGCAGATCGGAGATCTGCAACGGCTTGTCGGTGATCTTTAAGGTCAACAAATTGGCGATCGAATCTGCTTTGAGAATCTGCTTGGGTTTGATGCCGATCAGTTGTGTCAACAGGGCATTGCACTTAAGAACCTTGCCAGTCATATCGACCACGGCATAGGCATCCAGTAAGCACTTAGAAAAGTGTTCATATTGCTTGAATGCCGCTAGAACTGGAGATCCCGGTTCTTCTGCTGCTGCAACTGGTGGCGACTGATCCATCACAATGATCCCAACCCGTAAAGGGAATTAACCGGCTTGGTCGACCCAAGCAAAGAATTCATCTTCCATCTCTTCCATTTCCATATTGTTGCCGCACTTCTCACATTTGTGGGTCGGCACCCCGGCATCGGCCGAGGCTGGCATATTGCGGCCTTCTTCATAGATCACCCAACAATGGTGATCACAGCTGTCACAGGCAAAAGAGGCGTAGACTGATTTGATATGCGCCGTGCCGCGAAAGTTCGGGATCATATTGATCTGGCTTACGATCTCGGGAGTGCATTCCTCATAGATCAGCTTGCGACCCTTCTCAGCTTCGCGAATGAAATTGATCCAAGCACGAACCCCGCAGCTGTTGACAGAATCGACCTTGCGGAAGTTGATGATCACATTAGGCCCAAGCCCCTTGATCATCGGCATCAAGTGGACTTCGGTATCTTCGTTGATCGGCCCAGAATAGAGCAGCTGCTCCCACTGGCCCTTTTTTTCGACGTTTAAAGTAATACCCATACGAGCAACTCCCCTGCGAAGACTTCTCAAGGGACTGTTCGGCACCCCCTCCACAAAGCTTGAGGGGTAAGCCGCTATACAATTGCTAACTATATGAATTTAAACGGTATATCTTTTAAGTAAGGACTAACGGTCGAGCAGGTAAGGGTAGCTCTTCATAAATTTGGCCATCCGTTGCAGACCGTTCTTACCCTCCTCAGGCGTCAGACGGCCTTCGGCCACAGCCCGATTGAACTGCAACTCATAGCAACCAACGATCTCCTTAAGATCATAGTTGCGCGACTCCAGCAGCTCATCGATGGGGTCACCCTTGGTGACCTTGGTGATTTCCCAATCACCATCGGCATTGATGTGGAGCTCAGCTTCATGAATGGCGCCAAACAGGTTGTGCTCATTTGCCAAGCTTTCTTGATAGGCACCAACCAGAAAGAAGCCGATATAATAAGGCTGATTATTTGGCACATGCAGATCAAGAGCTGTCTTCACATCGGCGCGATCGACGAAGGTATCCAGGCAACCGTCGGAATCACAAGTGATGTCGACAATCGTCGCCTTATGCGAAGGCTTCTCGTCATGGCGACTAAGCGGCATCACCGGAAACAGTTGGTCAATCGCCCAAGAGTCTGGGATCGATTGGAACATCGAAAAGTTGGCCAGGTATTTGCTGACCATCACCTTTTGTAGATCCTCGAACTCCTCGAGTTGGTGACGCTGAAACCCAGAGAAATAGAGGGCCCTGCGGCACACGCGGCGAAACAGATCTTCGGCAAAAGCACGGTCGGCCAGATTGAGGTAGCCCAAGTTAAAGAGCGTGAACAACTCTTCTTGGTACTCGATTGCATCGTGATAGAACTCGACGTAGTTCTTGCGATTGATGTTGTCGAGGATATATTTGAGCTCTTTGATGCTCTTGTGGACTTCGCCATCGCTGTGCTCGGGCAGGTCGGTTTCGATCGGCAGGGCTTCCTCGCCCTGGACCTCACGGATATCGGTGACGACGACCGAGTGGTAGGCAGCGATGACCCGACCGCTCTCGGTGACGATGGTCGGATAAGGAACGCCTTCGTTGGCGCAGACATCGCCGAGAACATAGATGGCGTCGTTGGCGAATTCCTGCATGGTGTAATTGGCGCTCGATAGAAACGAGCTTTTGCTACCGTCGTAGTCGACGCCAACCCCACCACCGATGTTAAGAAAGGCTGGGTTGTAACCCATCTTGCAGACCTTAGCGTAAACCCGCGAGGCCTCTTTGATGGCATTCTTAAAGCGTTTGATCTCGGTGATCTGCGAGCCAATATGAAAATGCAGCATCGCCAAGCGATCCTGCAGATTGGCAGCCTCAAGCAAGGCAAGACAGTTGAGCACCTCGGTGGTCGTCAGGCCGAACTTCGAGGAGTCACCAGAACTCTTCTCCCATTTGCCAGCGCCTTTGGCGTAAAGACGCACGCGCAGACCGACTTCCGGTACGATCGTCTGACGTTTGGCTAGCTCGATAAAGGTCTCGAGCTCGTCAGGTCCTTCGACGACCACGACGACGCGCTTGCCCATGGCCGCGCCAAGGAAGCTCATCTCGATAAACTCACGGTCTTTAAAGCCGTTGCAAATCAGCAGCGACTCAGCCGTCAGCGGATAGCTCATCGCCGCGATAAATTCGGTTTTGCTACCGACCTCAAGGCCATAATTAAGGCGCTGACCGCAGGACACCACAGCATCGATAAACTCGCGGCGCTGATTGACCTTAAACGGGAACACGCCGATGTGTTTACCCTTGAATTGGAACTCGGTAATCGCCTGGCGAAACGCCGAATGCATGCGCTCAAGCTGACCTTCAATGATCTGCGGGAAGCGCAGAATCACCGGTGTATGCATGCCCTGTTTCTTGAGCTTGGCTATCACCTCTGGCAGCGAGACGCTCAGGTGTTCTTCGCCGGTCGGATGACTGACGACATGGCCTTCATCATCGATGCCAAAATACCCTGCCCCCCAATCATCGATTCCATAAAGCTCACGGGCTTCTTGGATTTGGCGGATATTCATAGGCGGCTCGCTTCACGAAAAGAGGGACGACGTAAGACGCGTAAATTGGCGACATTGTCCCCAATTTACAAGCAGAAAATCAATGCGCGGTGCAAGCCGCTAAGACTCTACCCAAAGCCGACATAAAAAGGTAACTGTTACGGACTATTGAGTTTTGGCTTGGCCCTTGGGGCGAGGAGGCTGCGGTGCGCATCCAGGCGGGTTGGGCGAAAGGCACGGAGTTGGCCGTACCACAGGGCGAGCTAACAAGGCCGACATCGGCAAAGGTGCGCGCGGCGGCGATCAATATGCTCGCCCCCTATATGGCGGACGGCACCTTTCTTGACCTCTGCGCGGGAAGCGGCGCGATGGGGCTAGAAGCAGTCAGTCGGGGCGCCTCCGGCGCCGCCTTTATCGAGCTTTCGACCAAAGCGCTCAGCTGCCTGAAGGGCAATGCGGCTGAGGTCACCCGGCGAGCCAGAGCGCAGCAGCTGCCTGTTCCACAGCTCCTGGTCATCCCTGGGGAACTACCGCAGGCTATCGGTCGGCTTCAGCGAAACCCTCTGGCTCCATTTGCCACGGTGTTTATCGATCCACCGTACAAGCAGGCGGTTGCCTTGGCCAAGGCGGCCCTTGCAGCCTTACCTGATCTGACCATGGATGGGGCGACCTTCGTCGTCGAGAGTGCGGCTGGAGATGGCCCGGAGTTGGCAAAGCAGGAGTCTGCCATCTGGTCCTTGCTGAAGCAGCGCGCCTATGGTGATACCATGCTCACCATCTTCACTAAGAACGCAGGCAACCCAGATGGAGATGCAGATGTCGCCTCAAGCGTCTAAGGATCAACGCCGCGTCGCGCTCTTTACGGGCAGCTTCGACCCCCTTACCCTCGGCCATGTCGACCTGATTCAGCGGGCCAGCCCCCTTTTTCACACGCTGGTCGTAGCAATTGGCGAAGCCCAAGGAAAGTCGCCGGTGTTCAGCGCTGCTGAGCGCCTCGCTCAGATCACCGCCGCTTGCGCCTCCTTCCCCAATGTCGTGGTCGAACGCTTCACCGGACTGGCCGTTGACTTTGCCCGACAAAAGGGTGCAAGCGTGCTGCTGCGCGGCCTGCGGTCGCAGGGCGACTTTGACTATGAAATGCAGATGGCGCAGATGAACAGCCAGCTTTACCCTGGCATCGAAACCCTGTTCCTGCCTACATCACCGCAGCTGCGCCACATCTCGTCGAGCCTAGCCAAGGACATCGCCAAACACGGCGGCGACGCCGGCCTACTCGTACCCGCCGCGATCGCTTCAGCACTGCAACAAAAACTACAAAAGACCTAGCAAACCCCGAGGATTTACGCAGGGTAACGGCCTGCCCCCAAGTCAGGGGGCGGAGATCCAGCTTAAAGGTTTCCGGCATTTGCTCCGATGGCCCCTGCAGATCATCAAACAGAGGCATGGATGCGCTTTCAAGCTCACTTCACCACCCTATGGCTGGCCTTAGCGGCAATGTTCGCCACTTCGCCCAGTCGCGCCGACATTCTGCCTGAGATCACCGCACACTCGGACAAATCGTTTACCGTTTACCAAGGCGACACCGTCGCGGTGGCCGTTAAAACCACCAGTAGCGAGGTGGAAGCCAAGTGGTTCAAGGGTCCTACGGTTTTTTGCCGCACCCTAAGCTGCAGCATCGACACCAGCCATTGGGAGATCGGCCTGCACCATTTGGTGTTCGTCGTCTACAATAAGGCCGGGTCCAAGTTTGTGCGCTATCACATCCGTGTCGTCGCCGCCCCAGAGAGTCATCGGCCACAGCAAGTCCAGCCGGATATGATCCCAGCTTCAGATGAAGCCGAGTCCGCCAATGCTTATGACCTCACGGTCAAATCCGTCCACGGCCGAGGCTACAGCTACCATCAGAAAAAGCTCCAGGTTCTCGGCCCTTTGCCCCGAGCCCTCGACTGGAGCGAGAGTCTACGTACCAATAAATTCGGTGGGCTAGACTTTGGCCGGGTCGGCGTCGAAGCTCACACCCTAGCCGGGGGCTCTGCCGTCCGCCTTATGACTACCGATCAAGAACGGCGCGCTATTATCCTAAAGCGCGGCACCCTGCGCTCGCGGAGCCTGGGTAAAGCGGCCCCGCGCTGGTCGGTGGTGGTGCCCGACCTCGTGCAGATCGATACCGACGCCGACGGTGATATCCTCGTTTCACGGGATGATCTCAAAGCATTCACGGCAAAAGCTCCGACCGATGACGACGGGGAGGAGGGCGAGCAGTCCGCTGACCAAGATTCACCAGGCGACTCTCCGGATGGCGAGAAGCCGCCGGCTTCCGACAGGAAGAGCAAGCCAAGCGCCGCAGGCCTCAGCAACACCCCAGTGACGATCACCGTGCTGCGAGGCAATGCTCGAGTCTTTATCCGGAGTCGCAGCGGGGGTAAAGGCGACGATGCCGGAAGTGCCGTGATCATTCCCGCAGGGCTATCGGTGACCTTACGTCCCGATGAAGATCCGAGCAGCCTCGGCCTTCCCCCGCTGAAAGCCACTGCCGCCTTGGTTGCTGAAACCTCACCGCAATACCTCCAAGGTCATTGGGAAGAGGGTGTCAGCAACGCCCTCGCCTTCACCGCCAGCGCGCCAAAAACCAAAAGCCTAGAGGGGGCCCTGGCCAAAGCTGCCGCCCTGCGCGGTGACCCTATCCTGGTCCTCGAAGTCCTTCTGCCCAAATACGCCGATGCCAAATCCAGCTATCAAGGCCAGCTGGCCCTCGGCGAAGCCTACAAAGCCCTCTACCTCTTCGAGGCTGCGGTCACCGCCCTAAAAGCCGCTGCTGCGCTGCAACCAAATGCCCCTGAGCCGTTATTGCTACTGGGAGAGATGGCGCTGCTATCGCAGCAATGGGCCACTGCTGAGCGCTACCTCAGCAGTGCCCGCGACAAAGATGCACCAGACAGCCAACGGCTCAACTATGAACTCGGCGTCGCCGCCTTTTATGCCAAGGACGGTTCAACCGCGGCATCGGCCTTTGATCGTGCCCTCTGGGTAGACGATGGTAGCCCAGAATTAGCACTCTCAGCGCGCGACTTCCGGCAACGCACGACGCCGTCGCGATGGTATGACCTCAGGGCGCACGGCGGCCTTCTTTATGACTCAAACCTCCTTCACTCCGACAATCTGGATCCAACGACGCTCGGCGCCGGCTTAAAGACCAAAAAAGGAGTCGGCTATGTCGGCGCCATCGGCTTTAGTCTTTGGCCTTGGCGCACCTCGGGCTTCAGCACCGAAATCGCCTTTGACGACGGCAAAACCGGATATTTCACAAAGTCTCTGGGACCGCTCGCACGCATCGACCAAAACCTTGCCCTGCGGTTTCGCCTGGGCTTTGGCGACGGTGATGGACCCCAGCCTCTAGCCCTTGGCCTGGAGTTGTTCGCCCGGAGCCTGGCGATTGGCGGCCAGCCGGCCATGGATGAACTCGGCCAAGTCCTGTCGATCTCGTCGCCGGCCTTCTTCGACCTTCGCCTAGCTATCGCTCCAACCAATGCGGTAGATCCACTGCCAGCCCGCGCTATCATTGTCGATCCGCTGCTTTGGGAGGTGGTCACGCCTGGCGACCGCTCCTCGCGTCTCCTTTACTACAGCGTTGGCATCACCCCGCTGCGAGGCGATCACCTGCGTTGCGATATTGATCTAAGCTCCGGCAAAACCACCTATAAGTCGAGCTATGAAGCAGCAGAATCGTATCGACTCCTCGGTCTAAAGGCACACTTCGACTACGCCTCCACTCCACGCAGCATATGGAGCGCCGGACTGGGCGGCACGACGCGCACCTTCTCCACGTCCGATGATCACCGCAAGGACACCTTGATGGAGGTCAATGCAGGGTGGCGCTGGTATTTCCTCCCGCCACTGAGCCAAACCTTGGAACTGGGCTATGACAAGCAAAAATCGAGTCGCAGCGTCAACGGCTACAAGCGGGAACTCTTGACCTACCGCTTCGATTGGACTTTTTAATAAGGAAAATAAAGCTGTTCATTTCGTCCTAAAGACGGCTATGGTGGGGCAAAGAGTGTACTGATTTGTTCGTAAAAGCACTGCCTCACCGCATCATGCCCTGGCTGCGCTTGGTATGACTCCCTGCTGACTACTCTCGGGTCTCAGGCTTCAGCATCAACGAGGACCGCTTTGACCAAAACATCAAAACACTACGACCCTGGAACGCCTACCCCTCCGCATGAGGTGATGGCCGCTCTAGACGCGTACATGGAAAACAACTTTGGGTCTCTGCTGCCCGTGGATAAGTGCTGGCAGCCCAGCGATCTCCTGCCAGACCTGCGCTCACCCGACTGGGTTGATGAGGTCAGCGACTTTCGCCGCATGGCTGCGGCCCTGCCGGACGACGTCCTAGTCACCCTGATTGCCAATATGATCACTGAAGAGGCTCTGCCCAGCTACCATGCCTGGCTGGCCAATCTCGGCAGCGGCTTTGACCGCAGCGGTACCGGCAGCAACGCCATGGCAAGATGGATCCGCGGTTGGGTCGCTGAGGAAAAGCGCCATGGTGATGCCCTAGCCAGCTATCTGTATTTGTCCGGACGAGTCGATATGCGTGCTGTCGAGGTCACTATTCAAAACCTCCTGCGCAATGGCTTTAACCCACTTACCGAGAACAGCTTTGCGCAGGGTTTTATCTATACCTCGTTCCAAGAACGCGCGACTTACATCTCGCACAGCGGCGTCGCGCGCTTAGCCCGCCAGCACGGCGAGACGCAGATCGCTACCTTATGCGACCACATCGCTGGGGACGAAGTTCGCCACGAGCGGGCTTACGAGCGCTTGGTCGCCAAGATTTTCGAGCTGACACCCGATGATTGCATGCTGGCGCTGGCGTCCATGCTGCGTAAGACCATCATCATGCCATCCCGCACTATGCAGGACGGCACCGACGCCGATACCGACCTGTTCTCTTGGTTCTCCGCGATCACACAACGCAATGGCATTTACACCACTATGGACTATGCCCGCATTATGCAACATCTGGTGCGCCTGTGGGAGATCGAGCGCATCGACGTACGCACCAACGCCGGCAAGCAAGCCCAGGAGTTCATCCTCGAGCTACCGCCACGCTATCTTAAGTTAGCCGAGCGCGCCGAGGCCCGGGCTAAGCCTTGCAAGCCGCGCCCCGTCAGCTGGCTTTCTGGGCGAATCGTCGGTCACTGTTGAACCTCCCCTCACTAAAGGAAGGGGATTCTTGAAGCATCGGACGTGACCGCATTCCGTACCTGTCTCGCTGGCTTTCGCTGGCGAGGTTTCGCGGACTCTAGGTCGGCCCTACTACCACTTTTCGCTCCTAGTCCTCTAGGCACGCGTAGCTCGTGCCCACCGTCGGTATTTAAAGCCTCGGGTGATTGGACTTGCGCAGCCACTTGCGTGGCGACTTCGACGGCAGGCCGACTTGCTGGCCGCGGCTTCTGGGAGAAAGCCGCGGCGGACAAAACGCAGGACAAAGTTCTATGTCCTGGGGCGTGGCTGTTGGCTGCCTCGAGGTCAAGCCTCGAGGACAGCGTTGCTGCCTTGCCCTTCTTCCTGCTAACCGTCTCGCTTTCCGTAAAGATCGCAAGATAGGCTGAAAACGTATCGCGAGGCAGCGGCGCCGCCGTCCCCAGGCCGCAGGCAGTGCAGGCATGAAAACGCTGACTAAGCGTCTTTTTGCACCTGGCACCGCAAAGGCATGTAGACGAAAGGGCTGTTTGGTAAGTATTGACGCGCGTGACCGATCCCCGAGCGTTTTCAGCTTTACGGGTTAACGTGCCTTCTAGGGCTGATGGGCCATGCTTTGCAATCGACTTACCAAACCTTGACCGTTGCCAAGCTTTGTAACTAACCTTCTCGACAATCACCTCTGTGCCAAGTGTCAGCACGTCGTAAGTAAGATTGCCGTGGATGGACTTTCTCTGTGCCGAAGCCTGCCTGCAAGATTCGGCATGCTTAGCTTGCGTTTGCTGATACCTAATTTTCTTTAGCCAGGTCTTGCGGCCTTTGCGGATGGTGCCGTTGGCGTTATAATTTTGGGGATTTGCCGCTCGCCGTTGCCGGTCCATCTTGCGATTGTAGCGCCGGGTGGCTTTGGTCTTGTCTTTGATCTCCCCGGCAATGTCTCTTTCGAAACTGACGACAGCATTGGAGATCGCGACGCGAGAAGGGCCAAAATCCACGGCGACGCGGTTCTGGTACGCCTTTTCAACGCAGTGCATAGCACCAGCATATCCCTCGCCTAGAAGATGTTCCGCCATCTTCAGTCGGTGCGTTTCCTCCTTTTTCAAGTCCCGGTAGGCGAAGCCCTCCAAGACCACTTGCGCATAGTACCGCGTTTGACCGCGGATCACGCGCTTTACAATGCGGACATACTTGACTCGGTGCTCGCTTGCATGCCGGTGGTAGGGGTTTTTGTACTCGAACTTTGCAAGAAGCAGGGCCCCATCTAGCGTGACAAACGGCGCAAAAAGAGGACCGTGTCCGAAGAAAAAACGCAAAAACGTGGCGTTGTTTTGCCCTTCAAAACTTAGGCTTTCATTCTTATTCTTGAAACGAATGCGCTTTGCTTTCGCAAATAAAAGCCTTTCGACCGCCTGCCAAACCCTCGCAGCGATCTTCTGAGTGACGTGAGCACCCAAATAATTAGCGGCGTCTGGGTAGGAGTTTTTCATCGAAGTTACAACGCCAGACACATCGTATTTAGTGAGGCCGTACGCCTCACGCACCGCGTCGAATGCCTGGTTTCTTGCCATCCCCTTTGGCTGACGCCTGGCCACTGCCCACGCTGGGGTAGACTTAGCCGTTCGCACCCTATCTCGAAACCTTCCTAAAGCCGCATTGGTCAGCGACCGGGCCAAACTTTCGACTCGGTCGACAACGCCAAAAGCGCCAGGAGAGCCTTCAAGAAGCTCGAATTCAGCGATAAAGGTTGGTGTGGTCTTGCGCGTCATGCCACATAGGTACCATACATCGTATGGTAAAAACTAGAACTTTGATGACGCGGAGTGGCCGCTTCGGCCGCACAACTCCTCGGCGCCCGCGCCGAGTCGGGCCGGTCTGCTCGACCCTGCCCTAAAGGACAGGGTTTGCGCAGACCACTGATCAACGAAAGATGGCCGTGACCGCAGCCTAATGCAGCTCGGCGTCATGCGGCTTGTCGTTCGACAGCAGCTCATCGGCAAGGCGCTCAGCCTCGAGATTTAAGATCTGGCCTCGCATCTGCAAGGGCACGCCTTCCCAGCTGTAATCAGCCCAATCGATGGGTAGGTATAGTTCGCCGCCCTCGCGGAAGTATTCGGCGAAGTATTCACCAATATATTCACATAGGAGCAGGGCCACACCGGACTCCTCCATATCGTGCTCCATGTGCGCGGCGCGCGCCT
>JAPLFX010000202.1 GCA_026390445.1 Pseudomonadota bacterium | reverse complement strand
TCCACGCTTGATGACTGCTTCGCTCGTGCAATGAGGGCAGGCCCGCATCGGTCTCTCCTAAAAAAGAAGAGACTGAGGCAAACGAGCCTTCAAGGCCAACGACCTGGTCAGACATCAAGTCCAATTGCCTGGGCCAGTTTTTGACAGCTCTAAGCCCCGCCAAGCAGCGATGGATAAAAGCCTCGCTCAACTGTGGGATGCCGCTTGCCAACCCCAATGCTTTCAGCCGCGCCTTTAGCCGCGTGGCATCCAGTTGGTGCTCCGCGCCGTAGGGTGTTGGATGTTCCCACTGGTAGACGATCGGCCACGGAGATGCTTGCCGCAGCGTGGCGGGCAGGGCCTCAAGCCGCCGGCGAAACTCCTGGTACCAGGCAGAGTACGAATCTATGGGGTCGAGTTTAACACCGCTGCTTGCCACCCACTGCGCCACCGTATCGAGACCAACACCGTCTTGCCAGTGGTCATTGACACAGTGGTAGACCGACAGTCGATCAGACGGCACCATGGCGCAGCCAGCGATGGCAGCGGCAACAAAGTCGACCGGCAGTCCATCAAAATGCGCACCGGCGGTGTCAACCTGCTGGAGCAAGGTGCTGTGGTCAGCCGCGACATAAAACGATGCCGGGGCGACGCCGGTCGCCATCAGGCCGACCAGCAGGCGAGAGAAGAAATCCGCTTCGTTGACCTCGCCGAGTAGCTCCCGGTGCGCCAGAATCATACTGCAGCGAAAGATGTCAACCGGATTGCCAAAGCGCCGCTCAAGGTCTTCAAGCAGTAACTCACCGGCCCATTTGCTGGCGGAATAGCCGGCAGCATAGTGCGTGGTCAGCGCAATCTCTTGCCACAGCGTGCTGGCCAGTCGATCCTCGGTGAGGAGGCGCGGCAAATCCTGTTGCGAGCCGGCGGCGGCAACGCCGACGCTGGAGACGAAGGTGATCTTCTTTTGCCGTTGGCGCAGCGCCAAGCGGATCACTTCGGCCGTGCCAAGGACGTTGGGCTCGTAGAGCTGCTGGTAGGAAAAGGCGTGATTGACCAAGGCGCCATTGTGCACGATGAGTTGCACCTCGGCAGACAGGAGGTCCCAGGTCGCCGTGCTCAGCCCAAGACGGGCCCCCATCAGATCGCCGGCGAGTGCGATGATACGCCCACTAGCGAGATAGGTTCGCACCCGGTCTTGGACCTTAACACCGCTTGCTTGGTAGCTGGCAACGAGTCGCTCGGCAGCAGCTTGATCATTGGCGGCGCGGATGACGCAGTAGACTTTATCTGCAGGGCGTTGGCCTTCGACTAGGTCAAGGAGGAGAAAGCGTCCGAGAAAGCCGCTGGCTCCCGTCAGGAGGACGGCCTTTGGCAAAGCCTCAAGGGCTTCATTGGACTCAGTGGCTTTGACCCCGGAGGCGGCCAGGCGGGATGCTGCTGCCAGCTCGTCTGGTGAAAGAAAGTTCTCCAGTGTCAGACTCGCAGCCGAGATCGTGACCGGTGTCGCGCCGTGTACGTCACCAAACGAACCTCGAGATTTTCCCGCTGGCTTTCCGGATGCAGGGTCAAGCTGACCGGCTATAAACTCCGCCACCTGCTGCAAGCTGCCCGACGGACTGAGAATCAAGCCGACCGGTACCTCGACGCCAGTGACCTGTTGCAGCAGCTGAGTGAACGATACGGCGGCCAAGGAATCACCACCGAGGTCGATAAATGGCGAGGTGATGGCGACAGCGCTTTGATCTTGATCCAAGTCAAGATTGAGGACCGTCGCGGCGACTCGCCTCACTTGTTCGGCGACTGGAAGCGATGTTGCTTCGGTCTGTAGACGCTTTAAGCTTTCCCATTGCCGTTGGTCATGGGACGCATAGAGAGCTTCTAAGCGCTCGCCGTATTTGGCTTTAAGCTTGGCGGCGATCTGCTTGCCGCTTTCGGTGACCAAGCCGTTGAGCTTGGTAAACCGCTCGGTTTCTAGCATAAAATCTCTGGGCAGCTCGTACGAGAAGAGCTCTTCACGTTGCGCGACGCTCGCTAGCTCATCTTGTAACACGCGGCGCAAGGCTGCTTCGGTGGGCTCACCGCTATGGCCCAACACAGCACGCACGGCGGCAAGGTTGGGGACGATGACGGCTAGTAGGTAGGAACGCACCCCAGAGCCATAGAGATAAATTTGATCGATGACACCGCTGCCGCCGGCATAGTAGCTCTCCAGGCGCCAGAGGCTGACGTATTCGCCTTGCGACAGCTTGAGGATATTTTTGCGGCGATCGACCCAAGTTAAGTAGTCAGGGCCGCGCTCCTCCATGATATCTCCGGTGCGCACGAAGCCGTCATCCGTGAGGAGATCGCGCGACGCGTCGGGATTTTTCAGATAGCCGGCGACTGCTGTGCGCACTTTGACGAAGAGCTCGCCACGCGGATACGGCTTATCGCTGGTCAGGTAGTTGAGTTCGGGCGCGTCGACGAGCTTGTAGTCGATGACATGGGGCCGCTGAATGCGGTCGTCCATGGTGAGAAAGCCGCCTTCGGTAGAGCCGTAGGCATTGTAAATCGGTACCTGAAAACACTCTTTCAGAAAGGTGACGATCTCCGGCGAAGTCGGCGCCGACCCGGTGGTCACACTGAGCAGGCGGTCGCCTAGGAGAGTACGGCCCATCTGCTGTTTAACCTGCGCTTTGACCTGTTCTGGATCGTCGCCCGGCTTGGTTTGGCGCAGCACCTCGGTCTGAAATTCCTGGTAGATCATCGCCGATACGCGTGGCACCAGAAAGAATATGGTCGGACGCGCGAGGCGAAGGTCCTCAAACAGCGTCGATAAATCCGGCTTGAGCGTGAAATGCAGGAGGCCGCCTGCCGTCAGGCAGCGCAGTACTGAATTGCGCCCGGCGATATGGTTGAGCGGTGCGAAATCGAGCCACACCTGCGGTAGGACGACCTCGTCGGCGTGACGGCTGGACCACGACCAATAGTCGCGCCAGATCCGTTCGCTAAATATCGCGCCTTTAGGCAGTCCAGTGCTTCCTGAGGTGTACATATAGGAGACGACGGCGTCTTCGCTGCCCTTGGGCGCTGGAGCGCGCAGGCCCTGGCGCATACCGGCGGCTTGCACCTCGGCCAAAGTCCACAATGCCGGGGCGTGCGCCATGGTGGCGAACAAAGCGCGGTGCCGCTGCAAGGTCGCTTCAAGCGCGCTATCACCGGCTAGGTGATCGATGATGATGACGCTGCGGACGCCTGGGCACTGCGGTAACAGGTGCTCAAGCTGTTCGATATGTTCGGCGCTGCAAGCTAGGGTCACTAGCTGCGCTTCATTGATGATATGGCTCAGGTCGCCGGAAGCCATGTGCGCTTGGAGGGGGGCGGAGATGGCGCCGAGATAGAGGCACGCCAAGTCGCAGATGACGTATTCTGAGCTGGCAAAGCCGATGATCCCGGCTGCTTCGCCAGGGCCGACTGCGCCGAGCTCTTGCCAACCCGTGGCGAGAGCGGCAACCTGGGTCCACAGGTCGCGGTAAGTGATGGTGAAAAAACTGGGCAGATAGTGGGCTGCTTGGCCGCCCGCGGCAAGGGCGCGTAGCTCATAGCGACGACTGGCTAGGGCTGGACGATCCGCGTAACGCTCACACGCATGCTGGAGGTAATCAAGACACCGCTCACTGCCTTGGCCGATGTCGCGCATAGCCTCTAGCGACGGGGTCGAAAGGGCAAGGTCAGGATCTTGCGTCAGGAGATGCTTGGCCCGGACCAAGGCGTCCTCTCGCAACATCTTATTGTTTAATGGGGGTAGTGATTGGGTCATATGAACCCTCCAAGGAAGGGAAGAAGCAGGCTTGTTTTAGCCGCAATGACCGGCGAAGGAAAGGTCCTTCTGATTACACAGTAGGCAGCCCTAAGCTGGCGCATCGACAGGGTCTGAGTCCCCGGTTCACGAGGAACACGAAGCACCTAGAGTGCCGCTACAAATAGCTGTTTCGGTCAACGCCCGCCGCCATTGCCGCCGGTCGGCGGCTTGGGAGTGGTCCCTGGCAGCGTCGGCTGCGGCCCGCCTTGGCGCTTGGCGGCTTCGATAAAGGAGGAGCGGTCGACGCTTTTGCGCATCGCCTCATCGATGTCGACCACGCCGTCTTTGACCAACTTTAGTAGGGAGTCGTTGAGCATCAGATTGCCGTCGGATTTTTGCGACTGCATATGGTTGGCGATCATGTGGTTTTTGCCCTCGCGAATCATGGCGCTCACGGCGTCACTGGTGACGAGGATTTCATGCGCCGCGGCGCGGCCGCCAGTCTTCTTCTTGAGCAGGGTTTGGGCGACGACACCGCGCAGTGATGCGGCAAGCATCATGCGAATCTGTGACTGCTGATCGGTCGGAAATTGGTCGATGATGCGGTCGATGGTCGATACCGCCGTATTGGTGTGCAAGGTGCCGAACACCAAGTGCCCGGTCTCGGCAGTCTCGATGGCGATGGCCACGGTTTCAAGGTCACGCATCTCACCGATGAGTACGATATCTGGATCTTCGCGCAGGGCGGCCTTGAGAGCGCGGGAGAACGAGCCGGTATGCTTATGCACCTCACGCTGGTTGATCAGGCATTTTTGCTGGGGATGGACGAATTCAATTGGATCCTCCACCGTTAGGATATGGTCGGAGCGATCCTTGTTGATGAGGTCGATCATGGCGGCTAGGGTGGTCGACTTACCGCTACCGGTTGGTCCAGTCACTAAGACCAAACCTTTGCTCAAGCTGCAAAACTTGGTGATCGCCGGCGGTAATTTCAGCTGGGCGGCGGTGAGAATGGTCGACGGAATATGACGCATGACTGAGCCAACGCCATTTTTGTCGCGAAACAAATTGACCCGAAAGCGACCGACACCACGGATCTCGTAGGCAAAGTCGGTGTCGTTGATCTTACTAAATTCCTCTAAATTCCGGCCGGGAATCATCGGCAGTAGCAGGCGCTCGAGCTCCTCTGGTGTCAGCGGACTTTGGCCAACGCGGTCGATATCGCCGTCGATACGCATGCATAAGGGTTCGCCGCAGGTCATGTGAACATCGCTGGCTTTGCGCTTGATCATGTCGATCAAGATCGCATCGATCGGATTGTCGCCGTCGCTGACGCCGGCGCTGCCCGCGAGATCCGGGCCAAAGCTAATCGTTGGCGGGCTTTCTTCGCTGATTTCCGGCCGAGTGGCCGCGATAAAGGCTCGGTTTGGTTGCGGCTTAACGACGTGGACAGGGGGGTGATCTTCGACTTCATAGTCGTCTCCACCGAAGCTAAGAGGCGGCGGCGGTGGCATCTGCGGAGGCATCTGGATGGGCATCGGAGTTGGCGCCTGGAGCGGTCGCGGCGGCGCGATGGCTGCGGCGGGCGTAGGCGCTTGGGCCGGCATCGGCGGCACTTTTTTTAGGCTCGGGACGGTGCTCTTGTCCGGTGCATGGCCGACCAGGGCGGCGGGAATGAATCCCATGTTTGGTGGAGGTCCAGGATCGGCCTCAGGTATTTGGGTGGCGGCCGCTGGCACTTGCGGCGCGAAACTTTGACCGCTCGCTTGGGCCAAAACCGGTGGCTGACTGCCGAACTGCGCCCATTCGGCGGCGAATAGGGCCTGACCCTCATTCGGTAAATACAGCCGCAGGCAGGGCTGTGCGGAGGGTAGTGCCAGTAGCTCGATGCGGCCGACGTTGGGGATTTGCAGATAACCGCGCGCCGGTTGTTTGGCGGCAATCGTCGCCGTTTCGATGGGTAAGAGCTGACTAAACAGACTTTGTACATGAGCGGCCGCGAATGGCTCTTGGCCGGCGATGGGCATGCGCCCGCCGGCGAGGACAAGCTCTGGGATCTGCCCGCTTTGCAACACCAAGCCATGGGCTTGCTGGGTCAGTGCTAGGCGCAATAGGGTTTTTAAACGCTCCACTAAGGTGTCCTCCGCAGTTGTTATCGGTGGCGACCCGGTGGAAGTGTAGGGCTGGGCTTTCAAAGGGAGGTAAACACCCTATAACTACAGAAGTATTTTGCCCGGTCGCGGTTTCGGGTAGCCACCCAGGGTGGCCGCGCGGCGCGAGCAGACACGGGCTTTTGCGCCATCATGGACATGGCGTCGGTCTGCCTAGAGATTTGACGCCAACGCCCAGGCTTTGGTGATTCCTGCGTAGGTCTAGTTGTAACCGTTCATAAATAAACAATTAAATTTTTTCGATTCCTAGTACGCCTTTTGCAAAGTCATGAACGTTGAACATTGCTCTAAGCGTAGCGGGGTGTGACTGTGGTACAGATTAGAAAACATGTGAGCTTAATCTCGACTCTGGCGGCACTGTCGGTCACCAGCCTGATGGTCTTCGCCCTATGCTTTAACGTCGGCGAGCAGAGCTTGCCTGCCGCCGGCTTTGCGCCGTTGCTTTCAGTTCCAGCGCCTAGCTTCAGCTTGCCTTATTCCGGCGAGGTCTTTGCCGAACTGAAGGCGGGACAGCGCACCGACATGTTGAGCGCCATCGCCGGGCTCGACCGTGGCTCGGTGAAAGACCGGGCTCAAGCAGCGGCCAATGTTAAGCGCCATCAATCCAGCCTTTCCCTTAAAGGCCAGGTCTTGGTGCGCTTGATGATGGCTCGCGGGGTTGCTGGGCTTAACGCTGCTGGCCACCGTGTGAGCGGTGCCAACGCCGCCTACCGCGGGCAGCTGGCTGCGGCTTTGCAAAAGGCTGCCGGTTTAGGTGACGCCGAGCGCTTAGCCTCTCTCGCCTACGGCCTGAGCATCTGGCGCCTGGCCGAAGGCAAGACCATCGATTGGAGCAAGCCACCCTTTCGGCTAGCCCCATACAGCCATACCATCCTGGCTAAAGCCATCGTTGAGCGCGCCGCTTTGGACGATTTGCGTGGCGGTCGGCCCGAGGTTGCTGTCAAAAAATATAAAGCCCTCGCAGCCAGCTTGGAGCGGTCGCCGCAGCGTGCCCCCCTTGACCTGCGTGTTTTAGATTTGAGCCACCTCGTTGCTGTCAAAGCAAAGCAAAATAAGGTTTATGAAAATGCCCTGACCTCCGCCTATAAGGCCTACCTTGATCCAGGTTTGCTTGGCGAAGGTAACGAAGCCCAGGTCAAACTGACGGCGCAGGATATCTCGCAGCGTCACGCGACCTTTGTCAGTGGTCTGCTGCGGCATGCCGCTTCGTCCAGCAGCTCCGGCAGCGACAGCGCCGAGGCTGTGCGCATGGCGCAGAACTTTCTGACGACGCTGAGTGATGCCGCCGCCATTGAAGGTATCAAGTCGCGCATCGCCACGGCTTACATGGCACACCGCCAGTATGCGGAAGCAGTGGGTGTGTACAAAGAGCTGGCCGACACCAAAGATCAGACGAAGGCCAGCGGCTATATCGCCCTTGCCATTCGAGCTCAGGGCAAACTCGCCGCTTGGCCAGACCAGGCTCCGTGGGGTGGCGTCGCCGCCGGTCACGGCGCCGAACGCGAAGACTTACTCGCGCTTTATGCCCGCCTCGGCGGCGCCAAAAATGCTAATAACGCTTGGTTCGTTGCGGCGCAGCGCGGTCTGTTATCGCTTAACCTCGGTCGTCGTGACGAGGCCTTTGACCTCTGGCAAGGGCTTCTGCGCAAAAATGCTGCAGGCGCTCACGCCGCCAATGCTGCAGGTATGATGCTAACCACGTACCAAGGTGAGACCCTGTGGCAGGACCTGGATAGTCTTGCTCGTCTGTGCCTGGCTAGTCACCTGGCACCGACCTACCACGGCAAGGTCCTAAACGTCGGCGATATGTTGGCCTTAGCTCTTCTGGAGTCTGGTAAACAAGCCTACGCACAGCAACAATACGGTGTGGCCATCAAAAAATTCGCTGAAGTCGTGCGTGAACACGCCGGATTTAAGCGCACGGATGAAGCCTTATTCATGCTCGCTTCGGCCTACCATGGCGACGGTCGGCATATCGATGGCGTCAAGACCTTGCTCACCTTTGTCGACAAATATCCGCGCTCGACGTTTTACCGCCAGGCTTTACTGAATGGCGGCGATTGGTCGGCTCCGATGGCTTACGAGGACAATACCATCTTCTTCTTTAACCGCTTTGTCATGCAGTTTGGCCAGGACGCCGAGGCGCAGCGCGTCCGTCACGTACTCACAGGGCTGTATATCGGCCTTGGACGCTACGGTGATGCCCTCGGGGTGTTACGTCTGACCGCAAGTCACGCGCCGGATCCAGCCACCAAGGCTGAGGCTTTGGTGACCACACTTGACCTCCAGTCGCGTCACGGTAGTTCTGCGAATGCTGGAGTGGCAGCTGCTGCGGTTATAGGCAGCGCGGATACTAGCCTCGAGGGTAAGGCCGCCGCCCTGGCGACACAGGTACGCTTGGCTGCATCGGCCGGGCATTTTAAAGACGTCGAACGCCTTGCCGCGATGCTGGCCACCAGCGATCACCCGGCCGCGCAGGAAGCGCTTGGCGAAGCCCGTTACCTGATCGCTGAAAGCATGGCAAAAAGCGCGGTTCATCAAGACTACAACCTTGGCCTTAGCGACCCAAGCGCAACGCTGCAGGCGCGCTACAAGTCCTATAAGACGGTGCGGCAACGCTACATCGATGTGTGCGGCTCGGGAGTGACTAGCTTCTGTGCGCCAGCGATGGTCCGCTTGGATCAGTTCAGTGTGACCTTTGCCAAAGCAGCTGACGAGATCGAGATTCAGGATTCGCTGGCGGCCACGGTCGTCCAACGTTTCAGAAATGCCAAGCAAGCGATCATGAACGACGTCGCCGATACCTCGCAGCGTGCCGAAGCGAGAGCACTCGCCTCGACCGAAGCAGGTCAGACCGACCCGAGCACCACCGAGGCTGTGCTGTGGCAGGCGTCGACCGAATTTAGTGTGGATCATTTAAGCGGCGCCGCCGGTCAAGGTTATGTCCAATGGAATGCTGAATAAACACGGTGTCAGTGTGTTTGCGGTCGCTGGTCCTATGAGATGGAAGCT
The DNA here is from genome assembly GCA_026390445.1 of Pseudomonadota bacterium. GTDB lineage: Bacteria > Bdellovibrionota_B > Oligoflexia > Oligoflexales > CAIYRB01 > CAIYRB01. The sequence continues at coordinate 4,202 of JAPLFX010000202.1, read as the reverse complement.
GTTCACAACTGGAGTCATCTATGGTTCTCTCAAAAAAACATATGACATGTTTACTCGTGGTCGGCGCTGCGATCCTCGCGAATGGCTGTACGACCTTTAACCGCAGCGCGGCAAAAAGCGATGAGCTGGTCGAAAGCGGTGCCCCGGTGGTCATTCAGGTCGGCCACGACCGTCCGGAGATGTCGCCTCACGAACGCACCTTTTGGCTCCAGCAGCGCCAGGGTAAAGGCGTTGTCGGTAAGATGAACGGTAGCCTGGCGACTGGTGAAGCGGAGGCAACCGTTGGGTTTGCCAAAGCCAAGCTCGCCCAGCATCCGGGCGACGCCCAAGCCTTGACGATGCTCGTGTCCGCTCTGCTTTTAGAGCGTAACTATGAACTGGCAAATTACTATGCCGGCATGCTCGAGCAAGTCCAGTCGGGTAGCCCTGTTGCCCTCAACGCCAAGGGTTTAGCCAGGGCGATGGCGCCAGCGAGCAGACCTGCGGATTATGCCCAGGCCGCGGTCTACTTCCAGCAGGCTATGGACGCCGATCAACGCCAAGTGGCACCTGGACTCAACCTCGGCTACCTGCAGCTCGATCTTGGCAACGCAACGGCCGCGGCGGCGACCTTTAAGGCCGTCGGCAGCCGTTGCCATGCTTGTATCGCCGCCCTGCTCGGTGAGGGCATCGCCCTGTCGCGCAGTCGCCAGTTCCCAGCTGCCGCCCAGGTCTTTAATCAGATCCTGAGTCAGCGCCCCAATCATGCAGTCGCCTTGTACAACCTCGCCCTTGTCTATAAAAATGGATACAATAACAAGGCAAAAGCCGAATCCTATCTGGTAGCGGTGCTGCGTGAATCCCGGACGCAGGACCGGGCCCTGAAAGATCGCGCGCAATTGGTCTTGCGCCAGCTCAAAGGCGAGGCCACTGGTAGCGAACGGACGGAAATCGCCGCGGACGAAGCCGCGGACAACCACGATGCAAATACTCTCATGACTGGTGCTAAAGACGAAGACGATGATCAGGAGTAATTTGGTGTTTGCCAAAAGGAGCTAGCTTTGCGCTTGTCAATCAGACCTTTAGGTTTAGCTGTGGCCTTGCCGGTGGCCTTGCTTGCGGCGATGATCAGCAGTGGCTGCAAAAAGCGCCCCATTGGCGGCGATCGTGAGGGATATATCCTTGGGCCGGTGAGCCAGATCTTACCGGCGTCGAAGTCCACCGTACCAGCCGGCAATCAAGATGTGCTGGCTGCATCTGCGCTGATCGTTACCAAAATCTCGCCGACTGAGGTGAAGTTCTGCTCGGGAACTCTGATTCCCTCGGAGCAGCCCGGCGAGTTCGGGCGGATTCTGACCAATCACCACTGCTTTGCCCAAGAAGATGCGCAAGGTCTCGCCACCGCCGTGTTGCTGCCGCAGGCGTGTGTCGCCACCAAGGTCTATTTTGGTTTTGTCGCAGGTTCGACCGATAGTGCATCGATCAGCAATTGCCAGGTCGGCACCCTGCGGACGAGCTTCGACGGCGACCTCGCCGTGTTCAAGCTTGGCATGGCCATTCCCTCAGCATTCAAACCATTGCAGGTGGCTCCCGCCGACTTTAAGCCGGATGGCCGCGATGCTGTGGTCGTGCACTATCCAGCGATCGATGAGCATATGGTGGTGCCGCCAGGCGGTGGACCAAAGGTGCCAACCGCCGCCCTCACGCTCGGCAATTGTCGCGTCGTCAGCGGCTTTCCCATCGGTCAGTGGGAGCTTGATCGCTCGCTCCCTTACGGCCTTAAACACACCTGTGACATCATCCATGGCTCAAGCGGATCCGGTTTAGTTGACCGCCAGACCAATCAATTGCTTGGCGTTGATTGGGGTGGTCTCAAGATCGATGGCGGCGGTGGCCAGGAGACGATCAACGTGGCTACCCGTGCCAGCTTCGTTCAGGCATTTTTGACCTACAAAACCGAGCAAGCCGAGGCCTCAGCCGCTAGCACTCTGGCGCAGCAAGAGCAGGACAAGAGCACTAGTGTGAGCTTAGGGGATCGCACCCAACAGGTCCTGTCCTCAGCCAGCAAAAGCTGTGGTGTCGTCGCGGCTTCGGGTAGCGGTCATGGTTCAAGCTTGCCGGTGGTACTCCTGTTGGCTTTGCCCCTCCTACTGCTGGCGGGACCAAAGCGCTTGGGCGCGCTTGGTTTTGGCCTGCTGCTGCTTGGTGCGACGCCCTCGCCACAGGCTTTGACGCAGCTGCCAACGCCGCTGACCAATGCGGGCGTCGACCGTCTTGGTATCATGCCTTCACCGCTGAGTCCCACGGCCGGCTGGGCAGCGAGTTATCTGCTTAGCACCGCCTTTATCGTCGAATATTTGAGCGTCGATGCGCTCCAGCCACAGGCGAGAGGCACGACCGGACCGTGGTCGGCGCCTTGGCTGCGCGCCTACTTTGCCGCGTCCTCGCTACGGGCCAAAGGCCAATCCGGCCCGCCTAGCCCGGAACTCGCCGCGCGTCTGCAAGCGCATAGCGACGTCGCTGCTGCGTCCAAGTTGGACAAAGCCGCTGAAAGCGACTTGGTGGCGCAAAGTGAAGGTGAGGCTCGGGCCGGCATGGAGTTGATTGCTGCAAGCTTTAATCCGGCCGCCGCGAAGCGTTGGCAGCACCTCGCTGCAGCCTATGCTCTGCCAGCGCCGACCTGTCCTTTGGATTATGCCGAGGTGAAAGCCTTCGCGGCGCACCAGCACCAGCTGCAGCTCGCCGGTTCCGGCCAAAGCATCAATCAAATGTTTTTACTAAAACCGCTGCGTGGTTGGTCCGAAGCCAAGATTCAATGCCTCGCCTTTGCGCTGATGCAAGGGGTGGCAGACCGTTTGGATCAAGGCTTTGACCCGCTCCCTCTGATCACCGCGCTGACCGTCAGTGGCGCACCGATGGCCAAAGATATCAGCATGCGCGCGCTTGCCGCGACCAGACTGCTGCAGCTTGGCGAATATCCCGAGACGCTGCGGACCTTGCTCGAGTTAGTTGATTTGGACGACGATTACCGGTTACCTTACGAACTCGTGCAGCGGGCTTATAGCCTGCGGCAAAAGGGTGGGGGAAGCGTCGCGTTACAGGGGATCTGATGGCGAAACTAGCTGGTTGGGTGGGCTTATGTTGGCTGCTAAGTGGTAGCGCCTTGGCCGAGGCTGGTAGCGCGTCAGGCGGGTTTGATGCGCCACCGCCACCACCGCCACCCGTCTACGGCGGCAGTCAAGGTGCGCTACCTCCGGCTGCGGTGGCGCCTGTAGCACCAGTACAGACACCCGAAGCACTGGCCGCAAGCCGCTATCAGATCTGTTTTCAGCGCATGGTCGATGCTGGCGTCAATGACAATGCCTTCATGAAAAAGTGCTTGGGTATTCCGCTGCGCGGCCAGCCGCAGCCCGCTAACGGAGGTATCCTGGCGAATCGTCGGCTCCGCCCAGGCGAGGGCTTTAACAAGGCCGAAGTAACGGCCGTCGTGCAGCAGAATCTTGCCGGCCTGACCGACTGCTACGACAACCTGCTCGCGCAAAGTCGAGACCTCGGGCTGACTCCAGGCGGCATCGTCGGGGCCTTGGTGGAGGTGCAGCCGAACGGCCAAGCCCAGGTACTGGCGCTGGATCCGCAGTCCCTTCCGGATCTGAGCTTGCTGAATTGCTTTCGCTCGCGCCTGCGCGCATGGTCTTTCCCGCGCCGGCAAGGCGGTGACCGCAGCCGTTTTTTCCTGTCTTTTGTGCTGCTAGCGCGGAGTCCGCAAAAAGGCCAGGTGACGCTGGCGAGGGGTTATCCCCAGCTGGCGCCGAGTGCCGCGAGTGAAAGCCGAGCACGGCCAAAATAGTGCTTTAAATGGCTGGCGAGCCAGCTACAATCGATCCTTTGCCGCGGTGGCGGCGGTCGCGGCCTTGGCTGCAGTAGATAAGGATCAACATTTTGACGCTTAAACCGTTTAAAGCGGCCTTGGCCGACGGCGATAATCTACTCTTTGACGGCGCGATGGGCACGGTCCTCTACACCAAAGGGATCTTCATCAATCGCTGCTTTGAGGATGCCAACCTGTCCGCACCCGGTTTGGTGAAGGAGGTGCATCAGGAGTATCTAGCGGCCGGCGCTCAGGTGCTGACGACCAATAGCTTTGGCGCCAGCAACTATAAATTGAGCGGGCACAATCTGCAGGAAAAGACCTTCGCCATCAATAAGGCGGCGGCGGAGTTGGC
>JAPLFX010000158.1 GCA_026390445.1 Pseudomonadota bacterium | reverse complement strand
AATCCGCAAATAGTCATGCCAGGTCGTCAATTGTGGCGGCGGCTCGTGCGGCACCACAATCAGCCGATCCGGAAAAATCAAGATCTGAATCTCGTAAATATGATCGTTGGCGAAGATAAACCAAACCAACAACTGATGCGTTTCATAGTCATCAAGTTTAGGCCTTTGGTCGCGATGCTCGCAATCTTCTAACGCCAGAGGATGAACACCGTACCTTTGGGCAATGTCCGAGAGACTACTTTTGTCGGTACTTAATATCTCAGTCCAAGTGGGCAATGTACTTTTTCCTTATGGGTCTATAGGGACCAAATCAGTTACATCACGGCCAAAGGCAAATCAGCCATTGATCCCTTTGACTCCTTTGATCCAAAGTGAGGCCCCCGAAACCAGCGTACGAAGACCTGCGCTGAGCGTGGCGAGTCACCAAAGGAATGGGATAGACTTTTTCAAAACATGCAAGACGGACCGTGAGCACAAAGATTAGCACACCTAGCGTCGACGGTGCCCCTTGGAACTACAATTCCATCGCTTAGCCGCCGACTGATGAGAGGGTCAACGCAAGGTTCGACTACCTCGAAGCTTTAAGCCGGTCACTCCCCCTACAAAAGCGTTGAAGACGTCGCACTGGGTGCGATGTCTCCAGACTCTAGAAACGCCAAACTGGACGGATCGTATCGTTCTGTCAAATCCTTAGACAGCAAAAAATCGCTAATGATACGTCCTGGCTGAGGAAATAACTGGCGCTAACCTTGCATTCAATAGGAAGTAGCGCGAGGCGACCATTCAATTGTGCGATCCATGCACGGGATGTGTTATGAACCCAGTCATCGACAGCCCTGATTTAGCGGTCCAAGCAAACGTCAACATGCGGGAGCGATTCGAACGAAACGCCGCGGCATGTATCACCTATATTTGTACGGGGGGCTTGGCGATCACCGCTGGACTCATCGTCGCGCAACAGCGCTGGCACATTTATCCTGACCCCTACGCAATGCTGTATCTGGTGATCACCGTGCCCGCCTTGATCATCGCCATTGGCTTAAGCCGGTTGGGTTATTATCGCATCGCAGCAGTGCAGATGGCGACGCTGATATTGGGCTTTCTCTTGCACACGGGTCTCATCACTGGTGGTTCCGAAGGCATGCTCACTACCACGCGTTTCACGCCTTTGGCAATTCTACTCGTTGCCATGGTCATGCCCCGGCGTTGTGCCATCAGCATTGCAGTCGTCGAAGTCCTGGCTGTTTTCGTCCTCTTTAGAATCAACCATATCCCGGCCAACGAGATGATGGATGCAGTACTTTTCAATTCGCTGTTCAACTGCGTCTTCATCACTACAGCCAGTGTGCGCAACAGATACACGCGCAGTTTGATCAAGATCCATGAAAAGGTCGCCAGCGCGGTCCGGTTGCACGAAGCAGTGCTCCTCGCGTCGTTTGACGGACTCGCTCATGTCGATGTGAGCCAGCGCGTCGTCGAACACAACCTGGGATTTGGCAGCCTCTGTGGCCATCCCGGGCTTGATCTTACCGGTATGGCGGTTGATGAACTCCTGCGCAGCTGGACCGATAAAGACCATCTGCAGAGTCTCATGAATTCAGAACGCTCGAGCGTCCGACTCACCCAGGGCAACGGACCTGAACGCAAGCTACTGGAATTTAATTCGATTCGTGTTGACGGCTGTGGCAACGTGGCAAGCGTCGTAGCCTTGCGGGACCTCAACTACAAGGTCGAGTCCGAGCAGTTGCGAGCAGAGAAGGCCGAAATAGCGCGTAAAAATCAGGAAAAAACCAAGTACCTAGCCAGTCTATCGCACGAGATTATCACTCCCCTGGCGACCATCTCGGGGTTTTCCGACTTTCTCATTGATCAGGCAGATCAAGCAGATCTTGCTTCGCGGCAACACATATTGTCCGTCATCAATCAAAATTGCAATCAACTGCGCAGGCTCCTTGGCGGCGTCATCAACCTTTCGCTGATTGAAGAGGGCGTGATCGACATCAAACGGCAGCCCGTCGTGTTGGGCGGGTTACTTGAGCAAATCACCCAGACGCAGCGGGCGGCAGCCGACAAAAGAGGTCTGAGTCTGGAATGCAATATCGATCCGGATATTCACCGCGTCATCAATGGCACTATCCTTTCAGATACGCATCGAATCGCTCAGATTTTAAACAATCTCATAAGTAATGCGATCAAATTCACCGCACGCGGCGTAGTCAGGATCGAAGCACGGATGTGCGGCGACCAGGTGGCTATCGACGTGAGCGATAGCGGGCCCGGAATCGCTCAAGACGATCAAGAGCGATTGTTTTCGTTCGGCGAGCGTGCTGCGACCACCGCCAATGTCGCCGGCTTTGGTCTGGGTCTATACCTTTCCAAGAAGATTGCCGACAAGCTGGGCGGCGATCTGGTTTTACGCGAATCCACGCTGGCAAAAGGCAGTGTCTTTCGCCTAACCTTACCCGCCGGTCCCGCCTTCACGACTGACGAAGGCGCCGGATTGGCCAGTAAGACGTCCACGCATCATAACATCGCCGGGTCGTCTCACGGCACCACGGCAGCTAACTTGGCCGGGCTGAAGATATTGCTCGTTGAAGACAATGAAGATATGCGATTTCTGACCGAACATGCCCTTCGAGCCAGTGGGGGCGACATCAAGGTCGTAGAGTCCGGCGAACAAGCTATCGCCGTATGCAGCTGCGACCAGACCTTTGACGTTATATTGATGGATCTTTCTCTGCCGGGAATAAGCGGACTTGAGGCCACGCGGACCCTGCGTGGCGCTGGTCTTACCACACCGATCGTTGCCTATACCGCGCATGCTTTGGATGAGGAGAGAAACAGTTGCCTCGCGATCGGCTTCTCGGACTATGTGATCAAGACCTCGTCGCGGCACGCCCTGACCCAGACTATTGCCCAGTATCGTCCAGTATCTGCCGAGCTCACCGTCGACTAGGCATGATCTGCAAAGAATCTTCTCCTCGATGACTTGGCCGCCACCACCATCTTGCAAGGCGCGCGGGCGGTGAATGCCAGACGACGTCGGCCGCGGTTTAGGCTAATTAGACGGCAAAGATCAGCTGAATGCAAGTTCCCCGACCGGCGGTACTGCTAGCCTCCATGTGGCCTCGCATCGACCGGGTCAATTGCTTACAGATAAATAGCCCTAACAACCTGTCCGAAAAGTCGATTCCACCTAAAATATTTGGGTCTTCGGCAGAAAGTGTGGATGGCTGAGACTGAGAGGGATCTTGACTCCTGCGTCGCCCACCCGAGCTCCCAAAAGCGCATGTCTTCAAACCCGAAGGCCGATTCCCCAAACCCGAAGGCCGACCCCCCAAACCCCATCCCGATCCCGATCCCTCTAGAATAATAGACACCTCTGTTTCGGGATGGGGATCCGCTGCGCTGGGATGGGGACTAAGGGATCGGGGACTAGGGCGCCGGGGTTGCGGGGCGCGGGGGCTGGGATGCTATCGCGCGGACACACCCCGAGTAATGACCCTGATGCCGAAACCGCTTGATAGCCCATCGCCGCGTCGGACGCGTCAATGGGCGCTGTATTTTTTGGGATTATCTGTTTGGAGGTGCAGCCTGCATCCGTTTCTGGGATTACGAAGTTGTGAGACCACTAACCCTAGACCCGGAGCAGGCATGCAGCTTAAGGCTATCCTAAATTCGATAGAGAAACACAAGGGTTTTGTATATACCGATGTTGTTTGGGACCCTTCGGTAGCCGACAAGACCCTGCTTATTGAGGTTCGACCTCGTAGTGGCAGCCGGGGCTACTGTTCTGGTTGCGGTGAACGCTCTCGAACCTATGACACCATGAAGCCACGCCGCTTTCAGTTCGTCCCGCTGTGGGGCATCATCGTGTTCTTCGTCTACGCTATGCGCGGTTCTTGGCGACGTGGGCGAAGCGACTATCCTGGAAAGACACGGCCGAGGCTTTTCAAACAAGTTGGGACACCGTATTCCGTGCTGTTGAATGCGCAGTCGACTGGGGGCGCGCTTGTAGTACTTTCGATAGGGTCAACTTAAGTAGCCGCCCCTTCAAGCTTGGCCACCGTGGCCATAATGCTCCATCTTTCCTGCCCAACTTCCGGCGCCTTTGGGGCCCCTCGCGCTCAACTTCACTCTGATCTAG
>JAPLFX010000017.1 GCA_026390445.1 Pseudomonadota bacterium | reverse complement strand
GCACCCTTTGGCAAGCTCGGCACCGCCGGTGCTTCCAGGGACTGCGTTGTGGCGACGACTGCATTGCGACCATTGGCCTTAGCTTGATACAAAGCTGTATCAGCAAGTTCGATAAGGTCTTTGGCCTTGATATGATCGCTGGGGACGCAACAGCCAACGCCCAGACTGATGGTCACGCACTTCGCCTTGACCGAGCCTAGATGTGGAATGTGCAGCGCAAACACGGTTTCGCGCAGATTCTCAGCGACGATGCGCGTGCCCTCAAGGTCGGTGTCTGGAAGGATCACCGTAAATTCTTCGCCACCATAACGGGCGAGAACGTCGCCGGGTCGCCGCAACGCTTCCTTAAGCTGGCGTGCCACCTCGATCAAGCATTGGTCACCGCTCTGGTGGCCATAATGGTCGTTGTAGGCCTTGAAGTAGTCGATGTCGATCATGATCAAGCCAAGCGAGCGCTTACTGCGGACACCTCGCCGCCACTCCTTATCGAGGGCGCGATTAAACTCCCGGCGGTTGGCAATGCCGGTGAGCGGATCGATGAGGGCCAAGCGGGTCAAGGTCGTGTTGAGATCAGCGAGCTGCCTGGTGGCCTCAAGCAATTCTCGTTCCCTGGCTTTGCGACGATCGATCTCGTACTTGAGGCGCAGTGACCCCCGCACGCGGGCGACAAATTCCTGCGGATGACACGGCTTGCGCACATAGTCATTCGCTCCGTACGCTATCGCGACCGGAATACCGTCTGCTGGTGCGGCTCCAGATCCAACAATGATGGGTACATCCTGATACTGAAAGGAGTTCTTAATCGCGCGACACGTATCGACGCATTCTTCCGGACTGCCGACACCAAGGATGATGAGTTCCACGCCAAATTGGCGAGCACCCTGGAGATCGTCGGTCAAACCAAGGCTCTGCAAGCAGTCTGCGGCGGAGGAAAATACTGTCACTTGATGATAGCCCGCAGCATTAAGCGCGGCCGCAAAGAACAGACGATCATCCTGGTTAGGTTCTATGATGCAGATTCCCACTCGTGTGATACCTCCTAGGTGTGACTCGGAGGAATTGCCAACAAACTAAAGCCAGAACGTCATTTTTCTTGTAACCATCAGTAATAAAACAATTAAATGACACGACAGGCGGGCCTGGGGCGACTTAAAGCGAGTTCCGGCAGTGGTGTTCGTAAGGCCTGGCGACACTTTAGCCACTAGGCCTATTTACCGGATCCTTTGTTCAGGTCCGCGGCAGCGCGTATCAGCATCTTAAAAGCAGTTTCGTCGAGGTCTTCACCTTCACGAATATCGATAGCCCGTCTTGCGTTGCCGTCGAGACTAGAGTTGAACAGCCCAGCTGGATCCTTGAGCGATGCACCTTTTAAGAAAGTCAACTTGACCACGCTCTTGTATGTTTCTCCGGTACAAATCTGACCGCCATGGGACCACACCGGAACACCCCTCCACTTCCACTCTTCGACTACACCAGGGACTGCCTTGATGATCAGAGCCCGGACATGAGCGAGAGTCTCGCCTCTCCAGTCGGCTAGCTCCTTGATTCTCGCGTCGATCAGCTTGGATGGGGAATCGCCCGTGGTCTTTACAGTCTTCTTCATATCGCAAGATACCTCTCAGAATATGTGTATCAAATGCTGGGGGGAGAGTTCCTTACTCCATTTTAACAAATTGCTACATGAAATTGAATTGTTATAGGCCGAGACGAAAAGGAGAAGCTGTATTCGGGCTAGGTCAAACCATCAGCTAGCGCTAACGCTCCCGTCAGGGCAAGATCGCAACTCAATCTAAGGCAGGTCGCATCAGCGACGCATACGCCTGCCGCATCAACAAACATCGATACTGGAGATCTTATGAATAGCCAGCAAACGCTCCATCTAAATATCGTTCCCCTACAGAGAAACCTTGGCCCTATCCTAAGTGCCGCTGCACTCATAGCAGTCCTTATTGTCGGAGCAAGCTCCTTCTCAGTGATTGAACCAGGCAATACTGGAGTCGTCTTCAATCTCTGGACTGGAGCGCTAAGAACGGTGGGACAAGGGATGATCTGGCGCATTCCATTTATTACTCGGGTCCAGAGTTACCCGACCGCTCTTCGCACCTATACGATGGTTGCCCGCTCTAACGAGGGCTCCGCGACAGGAGATGACAGTATCGATTTGCCTACCCAGGAAGGGCAACATATCCGCCAAGATATTTCCGTCACGTACAATACCTCCGAAGAGCGAGCCGCTGATGTCTTCCGTGCCTTCCGCGGTGCCGATATGGGTGAAATCGAGGCAACCTTCATTCGCCGCACGGTGATCACTGTCGCCCAAAATACCGCCGGGCAGGTGTCACTCGGCGAGCTGATCTCCTCTAAGCGTGGTCAGCTGCAGACTTCGATTCAAAACAATCTGACGGCCGAGCTTAGCAAAATGGGATTTTTGTTGGATAAGGTGAATTTAGGTGCCAGCCATCTGCCGCAATCGATCGAAAAGCAAATGCAAGAAAAGATGGGAGCACAGCAGCAGGCACAGCAGGCAGAGTACGAACTGCAAAAGCAGCAAACCCTAGCCAAAGCGACCGTGGCTAAGGCCGAGGGTGAGGCTCAGGCCATTATGGTTCGAGCCAAAGGGGAGGCGGAGGCTAACCGACTTCTGCAATCGACTCTAAACGAAAACATCATTCAGAATCGGGCGATTGAAAAATGGGACGGAGTTCTGCCGCAAGTGACCAGCGGGGCAACTCCGTTCGTTAATTTGCGAGCGATGAAAGGGGATCGCCGCGGCGGCGCGCCGGAGTAGTTCACGCCGACTTCGGGCCTTTGGCGTCAACTACAGGAGGCCTAAGAAACCGGGACCTCCGGCTCGTCAAGAAGTTTTGGTCCAGATCCTCATATTCTGGTAATTGATCGAAAAATTAGCACCATCGTCCTAACCCACGTCGACGCATCAACGCCCTCATTCGGCTCCGACCTTGAGTCTAAGGACATTTGTTCCGACCCTCTAACACCACGAGTCGGAGCCTTTTGAGACTAAATGATGCGGCGGATCCTAGACAAGCTGTTTGCCCTCGAGTCCGAGTTCATTAAAAGGGAACTCCGCGACGTCACCGTATGGCAAACAGGAAATGCCGATCGAGTCGCCGACGCTGTGCTTATTCCGGCATGCCTTGGCTTTCTAACCGGCGCGGTCGCTTGCTACTTCTTGGCGCCAGAGCTGGTGAGGATGCTGGTGGTAGCAACGTTCACCGCGGCGACCCTTTCGACCGGTTTCAGCTATGCACTAGGCCGGCGCTACTCCGGTAGGACCTTACCGCGTTGGCTGTCTCATAACTTGACCTGATGACGAGAGGACACAGCTTGGCTAAGGCGCACAGCACAAAGGCGATTTGGCTGCTGGCCGGGGCGACGATGCTCACGTCAGGCATCATGTACTATGTGCAGCCCTTGCTCGAGGAAATCAGTCGCACCTTTGCCACCACGGCTGCAGCGATTGGTAGCATTCCCTCGTTTAGTCAGATCGGCTATGTCGCCGGACTGCTGTTCGTGACGCCTTTGGGCGACGTCATGGACAAGCGCCGGTTGATTATCGCGCTGCTAGCGCTAGCGGCATTGGCTCTTGGCATCGCTGGACTAGCGCCTGGCTTCACGGTGTTCGCTTGTGCCTCGACCGTGATCGGACTAGCTGGGGTGGTCGTGCAGGTACAGATTCCCTTTGTAGCCTTGCTCAGTTCAGCCGAGGAACGCGCCAAGAATCTCGGCACCGTCCTGAGCGCCGCCCTGATCGGCATCCTTCTGTCGCGCACGTTCAGCGGCTACATCGGCCACCAGTTTGGCTGGCGCGTCGTTTATCTGGTCGCAGCGGCGATCATGGTAGTGCTACTGGTGGCTCTGTGGCGCAGCCTGCCAGAAGACAAAGCGACAAGCTCGGCGCGCTACCCGATGCTGATCGCCTCGGTGTGGACGCTATGGCGTAGTCTGCCTAAGCTGCGCCAAATCGCTGTGGTCGGGGCCTTGATGTACGCAGCGTTGTGCAGCTTTTGGACGCCGCTGGCCTTTTTTCTCCTTAAACAATACGGCTGGGGGCCGTCGGCAGCGGGCTCATTCGGACTACTTGGCGCGACCGGAGCCCTGGCGGCCAAGCTGGTGCAGCGGCCGATCGAGCGCCTTGGACCACGGCGCGTGGTGCGTTGGTGCACCGTGCTGATGCTCACCGCGTTTGCCGTCATGGGTCTGTTTGCAGGCCAAATCGTTGGGCTGATTGCCGGAGTGGTGCTGCTCGATCTGGGTGCGCAAGCTGCGACAGTTGCCAATCAGACCGAGCTGTACCGGCTGCACTCCTCCGCCCACACGCGGCTAAATACCATTTACAAAATGCATTACTTCATTGGCGGCGCCGTCGGTTCCTATACCTCCGCGCTAGCATGGCAGCATGCCGGATGGAACGGCGTCTGTTGGACCGGTGCACTCTTTTTGATTGTGGCCATGCTGATGGGGCCACGAAGTAGCGCCTAATCGAAACTTATCAGTGCAATGGGCCGCCGTCACATACAATTCATTAAAATTAGACACTTGCCGATATATATAGTACACTTGTCTACGGATTATGCCTCATAATCCGTCTTCTAGGGAGTATGAAATTGGCCCGATATACACGGCTAGCACAACCGATTTTAAGTGAGAGCTTCTTCCTTTTTGGTGCCCGCGGAACCGGCAAGACCTCGCTGCTGCGAGAGATTTTTGCTCATTTGGACGCGGCCACCGTCCTCCGCTACGACCTGCTGGTAGCCGCCCACGAAGAGCGGCTTGCCCTCCAGCCAGGTCTTCTCCGCAATGAGGTCGAGCTGAGGAAGCCTAAGTGGGTGGTGATCGATGAAATCCAAAAGCTCCCAAAGCTGCTCGACGTGGTCCATGATGTGATCGAAGATGAACGTCTTGGCCAAGTCCACTTTGCACTCACCGGATCAAGCGCCCGTAAGCTAAAGCGTGAGGGCGTCAACCTCTTGGCTGGACGAGCATTTGTCAACCACCTGTTCCCGCTCACTCATGTCGAGTTAGCGGAGGATTTCAACCTTGAGACTGCGCTCAATTGGGGGACATTGCCGAAGATCTTCGGCTTGAAGACGAACCGGCAACGGGCGGCTTTCTTGCGCAGCTACGCATCCACGTACCTTAAAGAAGAGATCTGGGCAGAGCATTTGATTGAAAGGTTGGAGCCGTTTCGGAAATTTTTGCCGATCGCAGCGCAGATGTCGGGGGAGGTGATCAACTATGCCTCGATCGCTCGTGACGTCGGAGTTCGCGACAAAACAGTAAAGACCTACTACGAGATTCTTAGCGACACCCTCCTGGGCTTCTACCTCGAATCATTTCATCACAGTTTGCGTAAACGTCAGCGTCAGGCCGCAAAGTTTTATTTGTTTGATGGCGGTGTCACTAAGGCCCTTAGGGGACACCTGACCATACCGACCTTGCAAGGAAGTGCCGACTTTGGCCCGGCCTTTGAGCAATGGTTGATTAGCGAATTCCACCGCCTATCGAGCTACCAAGAGGATGAGGCCAAGTTTTCCTATCTCAGCACAGACCAAGCAGAGATCGATCTCATCATGGAACGACCGGGTCAACGAACCGCCCTCATTGAGATCAAGTCGAAGCTGGTCGCAACTCACGCAGATGGCCGTCACGTGCGTTCGTTTCTACCAAGCTTCCCGGATGCCGATGCCTATGTCATCTCTCAGGATCCGGTCGGACGCATCGACGAAGGAGTGACCTATATACACTGGCGCGAAGCGTTCAGCCGACTCGGCTTCAACGGACGGCCGGTGCTATAATATGGTGAAGGCACAAGGCACCCGCTCCGTGTCACAACACCCGACCATTTCGCCCTAAATCAGATCCGGATCCACCGCCCGAATTTCCAAGTGCAAAGCCTTGAGCGACAACCGCATATCAACCAAATACAAGCCCATCCCCACGATCAGCAGAACCAAGGCCGTGATAAAGCTAGTCTGCGCAAACGCGCTCAGGTTGTTGCCGAAAGCTAGATGAACGTAGATGAGGAATATCGTCAGGCCCGTAGAAAAAATCGATCCGATCTCGGCACCGATCGCCCAACGCATCAGCAAGGCCCGCGTGTACAAGATGCGAATCTGCCGCTTGAAGTGATGGTCGACGTGATGGACATCGGCCACGGCCGGCCCGGCTCCCTCACCCTCGCCGACGCTTTCGCCTTCAATGGCCTTAAGTAGCTCCCGGGTCCGGTCAATCGCCCGGCCATAGCGATTCGTCATCGACAAGATGAGTAGCCCGACCCCCGAGATCAGGGTCACTGGCGCAATCGACGCCTGCATGATTTGAACAAGTTCGACGGTATTGGGGGTGACATCACCCATGGCTGGCCTCCGTTAACAGGTTAAACGCGGGCCCCGCATGGGACACATCCTCAGACGAAGCAGACCTCATTCGGGGCTTAACGAGGCCACTAACTCCCATGCGCCTTCGCTGCCAATAGCCTCGGCCCAGCTCTCCGCCTGGATCGACAGCACCATGCAATCGGCCGGTGAAAATCGCAGGTCCTGGCTCGTCAAATCACAAGCCAGCTCCGAGATGCCGGGGTTGTGTCCAACCATCGCCACCACCACATGCCGGGCCGCATCCACCGGTTCAATCAGCGACTGCAGCTCGCTGACCGCACCGGTGTAAATCAACCGGTGGTGTGCCACCACGGTGTCTCGCAGAGCAGCACCAGCACCAGCCGTCGCTCCTGCCCAGGTCTCCTTCGTGCGCGCAGCATCGCTCACCAGCGCCAAGCTCGGCAGCGACTTGGCTTGGACCAGCTGCGCCCCAAGGCCGAGACTCTGCCTTTGGCCTCTAGGGGTTAGGATTCGAGCATGATCTTTGTTACCTAAGGCACCGGCATCGACGGCTTCACCGTGCCGGATCAACACTAAATCAAGTCGCATGCCTCCTCCTTTTGGCCGCTGCTCACCTCAATGGTGACGCATATGCGGCGCGTCGGTGGCAATTAGGTCATCCCCGTGCGGATGATGATCCGTGGTGAAGTGTTTCTCATTCTCAACTTTGACACTGCTGATGCCGCCGTGCAACTCGCCACGATCAGCCAGATAGTCTTTGGTGTAGATCCATTTGTCACCCGATAGGCCCGACATGGCATATTCCGGCCCAAGGCGGATCGCATCGACCGGGCAAGCTTCTTCGCAAAAGCCGCAGAACACGCAGCGCAGGATGTCGATCTCAAAGCGGACCGGGAACTTCTCGATCTCGTTGCTCGGATGCTGCCCCGCAACGATATGGATGCACTCAGCCGGACAGGCGGTGGCACAAAGAAAACAAGCGGTGCAGCGCACCTGCCCGTCATCGCGGCGGGTCAGAAAATGCTTCCCCTTGAAACGGTCGCTGTAGGTCGCTGGCTGCTCGGGCCACTCGCGCGTCTCCGTCTTTTCCTTGCCGGTGATCTGCACCCAAAAGATCGAAAAGGTCTTCATCATCCCGGTCAAGATGGTGCTGGTGTAGCCAAACGCCATCTGAAACAGATTGGTATCCCGTGGTGGCAGCGCTACTTTAACGACTCCGGCCATATCGCATCACTCCTTCGCCTTTGATCACTAAACCAAGACCCACTTACAAACTGTGCGCGAATAGGTCGCCGAGTGCGGCCACCACTTCGGTGACATCACGCGCATCGTCGGAGCCGGCAGGAAACGGATCGGCCAGTTCCCCAACCTTTGCCTCGAAGTTCAGGTAGTGGCCGCGCTTTTCAGCAAAGCCCTTCATCGGCAGCAGGTGCTTCAAGCCAGCGTAGTTGGCGGCAGCGCCATCAATCGTCCACAGCGAGACGAAAGGCAACTGCTCCAGCTGCTTAAGCTGGGCCGGCAAGCTAGGAAACTGAAAGGCGACCTCTGGCCCAAGAGCGATCACCAACGGCGGCGCCTGGCGCACCAGCTCGTCAAAGCCATTGTTTACTTCCGACGGCAAACCAGCGGCCTTAAGGGCTTCGCTGAGGCCACGGGTGTTCGGGTTGTGATCACCGCGGTAGAGTAGGCCGTCAAAGGCCTTCAGGTCTTCGGTTGGTTCGCGCCACTGGTAGACTTTGGACACGCCCAGCTTGACCACGAACAAGTCGAACAAGGTCTTGTATTCCTCGCAGGTGTACTGCGCCGACACCAGAAGGGCGACATCTTCCTTATTGGCCGCCAGCAAGCGACCAACAAGTGCCGCCAGGGCCTCATCGACCGTGGTTTTGCGACGCGCGACGGAGCCTTCGGCAACCAAGGGGAAGCGTAGCCGCTGCTCCTGATTCATATGCTTATAGGTGTTACGCCCCTTATCACACATCCAAAAGCCGTTGACCGCCGACTCGCGCGGCTTCAAACGGAAGTAGCTGCGCACCTGGGGCTTGGCGTAGACGTCGACATGGCAGCCGGTGGAGCAGCCAGGGCAAACCGCCGGCTTGTCCTTGAGAAACCAGACGCGCTGCTTAAAGCGGAAATCGCGCGAGGTAAACGCCCCCACGGGGCAGATATCGACCAAGTTATCTTGGTAGTTATGCTCGATCTTTTTGTCTGGATAGGTACCAACTACGGCGCGGTCGCCGCGATTAAAGATCCCCAGTGCTCCGGTCTTGGTGACTTCTTCCTCAAACCGCACGCAACGGTCGCAGAGGATACAGCGCTCGGTATCGAGGACTAGCTCGCTGCCGATGTCCAGCGCTTTAGGCTTGAGCACCTTGGGCCGGTCCATCTCGCTTTTGTATTTGCCGACTTCCATATAGTAGTCTTGCAACTTGCATTCACCGGCCTGGTCGCAGATGGGACAGTCGAGCGGGTGGTTGACCAGGTGAAATTCCAGCGCCCATTTATGCGCTTCCTTCACCTCTGGCAGCACCGAGGAGACCTTCATCCCAGGCGTGGCAGTCAGGTTGCACGCGATTTCGAGCTTCGGCCGGTTGTCGACCTTGACTAAACAAAAACGGCAGACACCGGCGATTTTCAGACCTGGATGCCAGCAAAAATGGGGGATGTAGACATCCTTCAGGCGCGCTGCCGCCATCACCGTCGTACCTTTGGGCACGGTGATCTCGCGGTCATTGAGCGTAAAGGTGACCGTCTCTACCGACCCTTGCGTTGCTTCACTCACTTGACATGACTCCCTGCTGCTGCGGCCTGCGCCAAGTAGGCTTGCAGCTGACCGCTGAATTTTTGCACGTAGGATGTTACCGGCATGGCGCAGGCATCGGACAAGGCGCAGATGGTCTTGCCGCCCATGTGCTTAGCCACCGTCCGCATGCGCTCGACGCTGTCGGGCTTGGCCGTGCCGCCCAAGACGCCGTCCATGATATTGTTGAGCCAACCGGTACCTTCGCGGCACGGTGTGCACTGCCCGCAGCTCTCGTGGGCAAAAAATTCGATCGTCACCTTAAGCAACTCAGCGAGCACCTGACGATCGTCGATGATCATGATCGCACCGGAGCCAAGCATGGTGCCCCTGGACGCCATCGCCTCGTAGTCGAGGGTTAGGCCCTTCACTTCTTCCGGTGTCAGCAGAGGAGCCGAAGCACCGCCGGGGATCAAGGCCTGCAGGCTGCGGCCAGGCAGGTAGCCACCGCACTCTTCCTGCACCAGGCGTTCAAACGGATATCCGAGCGGAACCTCGTAAACACCGGGCCTAACTAAGGCGCCAGAGATCGAAAACAGCTTGGACCCAGGACTTTTCTCGGTACCATACTGACGAAACTCCTTAGCGCCGTGATTGACGATCCACGGCACATTGGCCAAGGTCTCGGTGTTGTTGACGATCGTCGGCCGCCCCAAATAGCCGGAGACCGCGGGAAACGGCGGCTTCACTTTGGGCTGACCCTTTTTACCCTCAAGCGAGCTGATCAGGCCGGTCTCTTCGCCGCAGATATAAGCGCCCGCTCCCGAATAGTGATCGAGGTCAAAGTCAAAGCCCGAACCGAGGATGTTTTTACCGAGAAACCCAGCGGCGTAGGCCTCTTTGATAGCCTCAACCAGGTAGCCAATCTCTTCCTGAAATTCCCAACGGGTATAGATGTAGCCCTTGTTCGCCTTGATGGCGAAGGCGGCTAGCACCATGCCCTCAATCACCTGATGCGGATTGACGGTGCAGATATGGCGATCTTTAAACGTGCCAGGTTCGCTCTCATCGTTGTTGCAGATGAGGTACTTCGGCCCGGTGTCGCTTTGCGGCACGAAGGTCCACTTTAGGCCCGTGGGAAATCCCGCCCCGCCGCGTCCGCGCAGTCCAGACGCCTTCACTTCTTCAATCAATTGCTCGCGCGTGACGGCACCGCCGAGCACTTTTTTGATCGCGGTGTAGCCTTCCGCGTGCTCGATATACGTCTTCAACGCGCGTGGGTTGGCAAGGCCTTCCGTGCGCAAAATGATCCGAGGTTTATCCTGGGCCATGGTTCACTCCGTTCAACGCTGGCCCCATCTGCGTGGGGTCCTCGGCGTCTCGTTCAAATAAAGCATCTACCGGAAAACGTTCCGCCGCCTAACGCAGCACCGTCGGAGCGTACTTAGTCAGCAGCTGATCGATCTTGTCGACCGTGGCATGCTCCACCCGCTCCTTATTGACCAGCATCACCGGCGCACCATCGCATTTGCCCAGGCAAGGGAACTCTTCTAGAGAAAAAGCGCCGTCTTCACCATGGGCCGCGTCCAAGGCGGCGATGTGCTCGCGGATGCGCGCGATTGCCGGGCGAGCGCCGAGCATATGGCAGGTGATGTTTTTGCAGTAGCGGATCTGAAACTTGCGCACCGGCTTGTCTTTGTAGATGTCGTAGAAGGTGATGACCTCCTTCACGTGCACCCGGTCCAGACCATAAACGGTATGTAGCTCTTCGATATGTTCCGGCTTGATCCAGCCATGCACATCCTGGATCGCATGCAACACCGGCAAAATCGCGCTGCGCCTAGTTTCATAGCGCTTGAGAAATCCTTCGATCTCGGCCTTTAGTCCATCGCCAAACACACTCATCGGTCCAGCTCTCCCGCGATGATATTAATCGTTCCAAGAGCCGCCACCGCATCCGCGATCTGGCCGCCCACCACCATTTCAGGAAAGGCCTGAAAGATGGCAAAGCAAGGTGGCCGGCATTTGACCCGGTAGGGTCTGCCACTGCCATCGCTGACCACGTAGAAGCCGAGCTCACCGTTACCGCCTTCATGCGCGCGGTAGATCTCGCCGGCCTTCGGCTTGACGCCGTGGATCACCAGCATGAACTGGTTCATCAGGCCTTCGATATTGCCGTAGACATCCTGCTTGCGCGGCAGGCAGATGGTTGGATCGTCGACCGAAATCGGTCCCGCCGGAATATTCGGCAGCAGCTGCTTGAGGATGCGGCACGACTGGCGGATCTCCTCCATGCGCACCATGTAGCGATCGTAGCTATCACCGCGCTCGCCGACGGGGATGTCGAAATCAATTTGATCGTACAGATAGTAGGGATCCCAGACTCGGGTGTCGACGGCGGCGCCGGTAGCCCTTAGGCACGGTCCAGTAAGCCCCCAATTGATCGCCCGCTCCTGATCGATCGAGGCGACACCGACCATGCGCCGCACGAAGATGCGGTTTTTCGTCAGTAGGACATCGAGTTCGTGGTGCGCCTTCTCAATATCGCCAATAGTCTTAAGTGCTTGCTCGACCCATCCGGCCGGTAGATCAAAGCCCATACCGCCGACGCGGGCGAGCGAGACGGTCAGGCGGGCACCGCATAATTTTTCAAACAGGTCGTAGACCTTTTCGCGCGGCTGAAAGCCGAGCCAAAAGTTGGTCATGCCGCCAAGGTCGAGGGCATTGGTCGAGATGCAGACAAAGTGATCGATGATGCGCGAAAACTCGTCGATGATCATGCGCATGACCTGGGCGCGAGGCGGCACCTCGACCCCT
This sequence comes from Pseudomonadota bacterium, assembly GCA_026390445.1. Lineage (GTDB taxonomy): Bacteria > Bdellovibrionota_B > Oligoflexia > Oligoflexales > CAIYRB01 > CAIYRB01. The sequence goes on along the minus strand of JAPLFX010000017.1, from coordinate 19,234 downwards.
AGCATCTTCTCGATGGTCCGGCACCAAGCATGGTTGTTGATCGGCGCCGAGCAATAGTTCAGGCGGTCGGTGTACGGAATGATTTGATTGTAATCGTGGCTCTCACACATCTTCTCGAAGCAGCGATGCAGGTAGCCGATCTCCACATCGACCTTTTCGATCGTCTCGCCCGAGAGCACCGCCATAAAGCGTAGGGTGCCGTGGGTCGAGGGGTGCGCCGGGCCGATATTGATCCATACCCGGTCCGACAGGTGATCCTCCTCCTCCGCCTGCATCCTGGCGCGATCCTTGGCAAAGGTGTGATCCATCGGTGTCACCAGGGACTGATTGCGATCGGCCGGATAGTCCTTGCGCAGGGGGTGCCCGACGAAGTCTTCGTGGCACAGGATGCGGCGCAGGTTGGGGTGGCCGTCAAAGCGCACGCCAAACATGTCAAAGGCCTCGCGTTCGAACCAGTTGGCCGAACGGTAGGCGGACGTCACCGATGGCAGCGAGCCACCATCACCGATCTTGGCCTTGACCCGAAGCCGTCGCTTATTGATGTGGTCGGCGTAGTGGTAGACGACATCGAAGCGATCGGCGCGGTCGGGGTAGTCGACAGCGCACACGTCCATCAGGAACGGGTAGTGCTTTTTCAGTTCGCGCGCCACCTCGAGCACAGAGCCGGAGTTGACAACAAAGGTATCCTCGTCGGCATATTGCGGATTGGCGACATACTCCAAGCCGGAAGCAGGAAACCTGGTGGCGATGTCTCGCCCTAGGCCGGCATTAAAAGTCGAAGCGGCTGCCTCTGCAGGTTCCGTCATCTGAGCGGGACTCCCGGTAAGAGCTGGGACTAGTCGGGGATAGTCTAGTCATATTCATTACTTTGCGCGTGGGTACCGTAGCACCCGAGGCCCCTGCAAGCAAGGTGTTTTCCGCCCCATGAGGCGAACTTTCCTTGAACACAAAAGCCCCGCACAGTACATGTGATAAGGCTTTTACCGTTCCGACTCAACAGTCAAAAGGACCACCGATGGGCTCAGCCTCCACCACCAGCGGCATCGACCAGTTTCTCGCCTATCCCATGGGGCCGCGGCTACGCGCCTATTTAGGGATCGCTGACGACCTCTACCAAGGCAGCGACAGCCAACGTGATGCCCGCGACGCGCAGGCCTTCACCGCGTTTCTCCGCGACTTCCAGCCCGAGCCGGAGATCGCGGCCGAGCAGACTCCCGATGCCGTCGTCGATCTGCTCGACGAACTCGTCAGCATGGATCTGCCCGAGGCCGTTCTCAATCTCGCCAGCCGCTATGATGAGGCGCTGTTTGTACACGACTTCCGCGCGCAACTTTCGCTAGGTGTCGCAGCGATGCTGACGGGGCAGCAGGCACAGGCCGAAATCCACCTGCGCCTGGCCCAGGAGCTACTCCCGGCTGAGCCAGCGCCGTATATCAATCTCGTGCAAATCCTCTTAAGCCAACAGCGCCTCGACGAAGCCGAGGCCTGGGCCCTGGCCGGCCTCGACACTGAACCAAATAATTTTACCCTGTGGGACCTCACCGCCGAGATCATGCGCGAACGACATGGCGAGTATATGCCCGACACCCTCATGGTCTTGGCCACCAAGCGCTGCTCATGGGCAGGCCTCTCGCTGGCCGCCAATCTGACCTCGACCGGTGACCGCTACCTCAAAGCCACACTTCTTGAAACCCTGCACCAGCAAGGCGAGCGCGATCCTTTGTTCCTTGTCGAGCTGACCGGAGCCTACGGCATCGCCAGCGAGTTCAGCAAAATCCCACCGCTGGTATGGCAAGCCGAGCGCTCGACCTCAAAGCCCTTACCGTGGCAGCTGCATGTCCACTGCGCTCAGGCTCAGATCAGCCTTGGCCAAGGCGAACCAGCGCTCGACCAGCTGACAAAAGCCGAAGTCGACCCACTGCTCCCTGAAGAAGCCCGCCTGGCGCTGGCCGACCTCAGAGTAGAGGCGACCACCTTGACCGAGGAAAAAACACCGGCCACCTTGCATTGACCTAACTTTTTTGCAAGTATTTCACCCGTACCAAAAGGAGTTTGATCAATGAGCAAGTCGGCAATTCAGACGGCGGCGGCTCCTGCCGCAATTGGCCCCTATTCGCAAGCGGTTCGGACGGGCTCCTTACTGTTTGTGTCCGGTCAAATCCCGCTTGACCCGAGCAGCGGCCAGGTGGTGGCAGGTGGGATCGAAGCACAAACGCATCAAGTGTTAAAAAATTTGACGGCCATTCTGACGGCGGCCAAGGCTAGCCTCGACGACGTTGTAAAAACGACGATTTTTCTCAAAGACATGCAGCAATTTCAGGTCGTCAATGAGATCTACGGCAGCTACTTTAAGCCGCCCTATCCGGCCCGCGCGACGGTCGAAGTCGCGAGACTTCCCAAGGATGTAGCCGTTGAAATCGAGTGCGTGGCTCAAGTTCCCTAGGTCGACAGCCGAAGGATGGGTTGAGTCAAGAGAAAAAACGGCAATGGCAGTGGATCGATAAACTCATCTGTGCTAACATTAATCTATAAATACAATCAGCCGCCTAGTTCCTCTTTTTGCTGGTGCAAACGTTGAAAGCTACAGCTCTAAAACCTAAATCTTGGCTCACACGGGCGCTACTGGGCACTGCCGTCCTTGGCGCGGTGATCGTCGCCAAGATGTCGACCGCTGGCTTCTCGGCCCAGGATCTCCACACCCATGTCGAGATCGACGGCGTCAACTACGGAACCTTTGACAAGATTGAAGGCCTCACCCCAACGGCTGCTAACCGCAGCGGCAGTCTGGTGCGTAAGGTCTCTTTTCGCCGCGACTTCGTCACTGACCCATCGCTCTACCTGTGGGCCAAAAACGAAATGCATGGCCGCGCCGACCTCAAAAACGTCCAGGTCATCGTCGAGAATCGCGACGGCTCAGAGGTGTCACGGTATGTTTTGCGCATGTGTCAGCCCCTGTCTTGGACGGTAGAGGCGGCAAACCCGGCACTAGGCGGATTCCATGAGAAAATCGACATGGCGGTTCAAGAGATCGCTGTCTATTGATCCGCGTTTTCTGCGTCACGATTTGCCATTTATCTGCACGCTGACCACGATCATCTCGGTGGCTAGCTGTCAGTTGAGTCGCAAGCCAGGCATGGAGCCGCCGCACAGCGTCACCGCCGAAGCGCCGCCGTTGATGGTTCGACCACCGTTGGCTCCGGCGGAACTGACGCACACCGGGCAATTGACCAGCGTCATCATGGCTGCTGTCGGTGAAACCTCCAAGGGCCTCGCCTTTAATGTCTCGGTATCCGATTGCAACGCCCCGGTCGAAAAGGCCGAGGTTCGCCTGAAGACCCAGCTCGAATCCGACTTTGGTAGCCAAACCGTCCACCTGACCCTGCGCGGTAACGAAGGCGCCGAAACGGTACGAGCGGAGATCGAAAGCTTTCGCCTGAGCTTTCCGGTCACCATGGCGGTCAAAGCCAAGTTGGCGGGCGAGGTTTGCAATGCCGTTCGCACCAACTCCCCCGAGTTCGCCGTCGAACCTAAGATTCTCGAAGAAGCCCGCAGCTGGCTGGCGCAGATCGCGCCTGACTGCGAATCGCTCACGCCGGTCAAAAAACTCGAGCTTGGCGTTAGCGCCGGGGCCACCGCCACCGGCGGCTGGTACTGCCACCTACCGCAGATCGAACCGGTCACCGCCCGGTCCGACCTGAACCGGATGCAGACGCTCATGATCAAACGCTGGAGCCGGCAACCGTATCTCCTGACGCGTCGACTGGCCATTGGCATCTCGCTCGCCAATGCTTTGGAAACGACCGATCAAGACGATCACCGTCTCAACACCTTTTGCCGCGTCATCCAGGCATCGCTCCCGATCGAGCTGCCCGCCGCCATTGCCAGCAAGCGCTGGCAAGCCTCCGTCTGCGGCCAAGACCTCGGCCACCGCCTGACAGCCGCCCGCTTTGGCCTGGCCAAAACCGTGGCCGAAATCGAATTCATGCAGCAATTGTTTGATCGCACCAGCCGCCTGGGCCTTTTGACGCTGCGTATTCCGAATGCCGTGCCGCACGGACGCGATGTCTTGGTCACCTTGATTCCCCGCAGCGACGTCGCCGACAATGTCGCACAGCAGACTCGCAATCTGTGGCAAGGTGACCCTGGTCACAGCACCTCCTTGCCCAGTGTGGAGGCACCAAGATCGTGCTGGCATCCCGTCTTCGCAGAAGACACTGGGCTCCTCCGCCTAGCCCGCCAACTCGCCCTGACTGGGGAAGCCCCGAAGGTCGCCTGCGAAGAGTCCGACATGGTGCCCAACCTCAGCTTCTCACCCGATCGTTATTTCGCTGAAAGCATCACCAGCGAAACGGAATTCATCATCCCCAACGCTCGTGCCAAAACACTGCGCCTACCGATCGGCCGCTACGCCTACAAGCTGCGACTGATGCCGGAAAACCAAGAGGACTGGGACGATGCCTCTCAGGTCAAAGAGGGTGCCGCCGGCGAGATCGTGTGGGACGCCAAGCGGCCACGACCGGTGATCAATACCTGGTAGGCTGACCTTGTTTATGCCGTACCGGGAGCTAGAATGCTGCAGCTGCCGGACGCCTTGACGGACGCCTTCCGCGCCTGGTGATTGCGTCCCGCTACGGCAGGCGCCTATTGACCATAGTACGTTGCAAAATAGACGATATCTGGTCCGCCGTGCCCAACCAGAGGATTGCGGATGGCAGTCCTGAAGCCGCCGCCAAGATCAAAGCCGGTGGGATTGATGTATACCTGAAGAAGGTTAAATGGATCACTTCCGGGATCAGTGCAGTGCATCGTCGTGTTTGTAAAGGTGCTGACGTCATAAAAGCAGCTGAAGGGAACCGGCGGAAATAGAGGAAATGCCACCGCAACATGGAACAGAATAGTCTTTGGTCGTCCGCCTAGATTGACCCCGTTTGGACCAAAAGACAGGCTGCCGGACGCTGTTTTGAGGGTGCCACCGCCAGCGCACAGTTCACCCCCGCCCGGATACAACTGCGTTGCCGGATCGTTGGGTAGGTAAGACACCTTATTGGTCAGCGGATCCGGGAGGTAATCGCCGGCATTACTGGAATTGATACTGGCACCTGCACGCACCCTGACGGCCCGGACATTGATCGTGTTTCCGGGCGTGCAGCGGGCCTGATAGGTCCAGGCTCCAACTTTCTTCCCGGCCGCAGGCAGGAGTGGAAAGACAGTACCCGAGGTGGTCATCCCGTTGAGGGCGATCGTACCGCCGGCACAAGCAGCGGCTGGGTTACCACCAAGCGTGGCTTGGCAGGAGGTTGACAGGCTGAGCTGTCGGATCATAGCTGACCGATCTCCACGCAGCTCGACCGTCCGCTGCGCCTTCAGTTGGTTGGTCATCAAGCTCGAAATGCCGGCAGCAACGATCGCCATCAGGCCGACCGAGACGATGACCTCAATTAAGCCGAAGCCCTGCTGGTGCTTTTGATCGCTACCCTTACTAAACATAGCGTCCTCCCCTACATACTACTAAGTATCGGCAGGTCATCGAATTTTCTTAACGTGCCTCCGCAAGATACCGAACTATCGAAGAAAACTCAGGCTAACAGGGGCCAGGCAACCTGCATGGCGGCGCGGATCTCACAAAGTCAGAGCCAGCCGAACGGACTCGGGTACACGCCGGTAGGCGCGGATACTTGCGCCAGCTAGGTCAAAGAAGGTGCTGCCAGCGAGATCGTCCGGGACGCCAAGCGGCCGCGACTGCTGATCAATACCTGGCAGGCTGAGCTTGTTTAGTCACGCCGTGAATCGATGAGCCAAGTGCCTCATTTGACCGCTGGAGCCGGGCTGGTCACCACCGGTGCCACCGGTGCGATCACACCACTCAACGCCAGTGATCCCTTAATCGGATCGCTTGCCGTCTGTGCTGAGACGTCGCCACTCCAAGAATAGACGACCTGCTGACTCGATACATCAAATCCAACCACCTGATAGGAGCCTGCTGGGATCTGAAAGGTATGCTGGAATGATTGCACACCGCTGCTCAGAACGGACGAGGGCCCCCCGCTGGCGGCGGTGCAGGTGGTCGATGTGGTCGAGGCGCTCGCTGGGGCCACAGAGCCGCCAGAAGTCCCGATCTTACCGGTGTTACAGGAGTCAACGGTACTACTAGAGCTTGCAACGCCTACCACGCTAGACGCGCCGTCACAACTGTACTTCGTATAGTCCGCAGCGCCGGATGTCTTTGAATACAGACAGAGCCTTAGCGAGGTCAATTTCAATGTGGAAGACAAGTCGAACGACAGACTATAGCCGCTGCTCCCATATAAATCAGTAGGCGGATTGGTGCCGCCCGTGGCGGCCGTCGAATGTGTCACGGTGATACTCTCCGCCGTAATGTCGGGAGCAAACACGTACGTTGTAATCTGCGCGGTGTGATTTGGATCGTTTGGATCAGGTACCGTGGTCGCCTTCAGATTACTACCAAGGTCTACTGATAAACTGATGGTTTTAGACTGATCAGCATCGATTTTTGTTGGCTCACCGCCCAGGTGTACGACAATCTGGTTCTTTGCTGGATCAACAGCAAAAAGTCCTGAGTCCGCAGGTGAAGCGGCGATGGTATTCAAGAGCAGTCTGGTGACGTCTGGGTTTTCGACGATAGGCGGCACCGATACTGGAACTTCCTTCTTGTTCTCATCGACATAAACCATCGGTTTGTCATCATCAAGAATGAGCTTCATGCGGTCGTAGCTAAGGGGTTGAATGATACTCGCAGTCACCAAGGTGACCTTCTCACCGGTACGAATCAGACGATTGGAGCGATAGTCGATCTGGGCGATACTAGCGTTGGTCGATGCTTGACCTACTGGAATTAATGCGACAGCTTTGATGCCGAGTACCAACGCTCCCTTGGGCAAGCTCTTCAGGTCGATGGACAACGTGGTGCCCGAAGGAGCAGGCTTTCCCGTACTCGGCTTGCTAGGATTGCCAGTGTTCACCGCGCAGGATGCGTGGAGCAGCCCAAAGACTGTCAAAAAGGCCAATTTATTTAAGGCATTCATACTATTCCTGACCTTCCTTTTTAGGCTCTGTCTGCGATAAGGAGAATGCCTGTATATTGACTTGCATGACGTCGGACACATCGACATCCTGCGAGGCGATAAACATTAAATAACTTCGGAAAGCCTGAATTTCCTTCTTAATTCTTTGCAGTCCTGCTGGCGACACCGCAATGGTGACACTGCCAACTTCACGCTGATCTGCAGGCAAATTCTCGATGGATGATTTGCCGAGATCAATCATCTTCTTGTGAAACTGAACCACACCTAAATCGACCACCTCTGACATCGTCTCAAAGTCATTCGTCAGTTTGACGTGACGCCCTTTTTCTGCATCGAAGCGGATCAGTCCAAGCTTTTCAAGAACCGCAAGACTGGCTTGAATCTCGCGGGTTGGCAGGTGAAAATTCAGCTTGGATTGGATCCATTTAGGGTCCGAGCTAAAGTTGCTGATTCCAACCAGCTCAAAGATCACCGCATGATGCCATTGACTGTAAAACTCCAGCACCTGCTCATCGGTGGCATTATCGACGCAATGAGATTTCAAGCTGACGAGCTTTTGCAGGATTTTATCAAGTTCCTGTGGCTTGGACGCATGCGTGTACAGGACCATCTTCTCAAAATACTGCTTTTCGTAGCCTTTGAGACCCAAGCCCTGGATCACCTTAGCCGTGGTGTTGGCGGTGAGCTTGCGCTGCCCGTTGATAATCAGCCAGGCGACGTTACCGACCCCAAGACCTAGCTCCGCCGAAAAGCTCACATAGGAATAGCTGGGTCGCACCTGCTTTTGCGCCTCATAAACCGCGCCCAAATAAGCCTTATAGTCGACGAAACTCGACGGCTTGATGAGCGATTTGTAAAGCGGCTTAACCAAGGGCACCCCCATTCATAAGACTTATCGGCACGAAGCAAAACGAACTTGAGGATTATTTGCGGTTGTGCCAAGGGGGGCATTTTGGAACGAATGATTTACTTATCGAAAGCATTTAGTTAGCGCTGAAGCGCCGTACTTGAACGACGACCGAGGCAACGCTATCTCAACGTATGGTTTCACCATCATCGCGATCGAAACCGCAACGAGACCGCCGTTTCTTTGCGTATTGGAAACGACCATCCAAGCAATTCATGTTGAATAGTCCATTTAATTCTTATGCTTATCATTCGTTTTAAAGTTGCGGAAAAAATATGCCGATAGGTCCTTTGTTAGATAAATAAAGTGTGGTCAAACTAGCGCATTTTTGCGAGGTTCCGCCGGCAACCTTTAAGCGCAAGACGGAGCATCCCGTGTTTTTCGCCAACCAATTCGCGTCAGAACACTCCTTGCACTCCTTGCACTCATTGACTAGAGCCAAAGGTATAGCCGTGCTCACGACTCTATTGGTCAGTGTGATCGCCTGCGGTGGACGCACTCAATCCAAGGATCATCGCGACTCAGTCGGCAATGCCGCACAGCCTGCACCGGTGGATCAACCTGTCGCTAAGGGCCCTGCGACAACCACCACAGTGAGTTCGCCAAAGGAAGCTGACGTCAAACCGTCCGCTGATCAAGGAAGCATGGACTCTTCTGCATTGCCCGCAACACCACCCAGCGAGACAAACGGTGGCGGAACCAGCGTCGGCCACCTAGTGTCGCTACCGGAACCAGGCGCCCAACTCGGTGGCAGTGGTGCCAACATAGCGCCTATCTCACCGCTACCGAATTACACCGTCTGCCAAAACGGGCAGACCACCGGATGCGTTCAGGTGCCCTTCAAACTTGATCCATTCTATGGCAAGGCCTTGTCAGCGGAAGGCGTCTGGATCGTCGGCTCAGCCCAAGTAGCCGATGCGGCGTTCGATCGGGCCAAATATATCGTCCATCAGATGCTTGCCAACATTCCGACGATTCGCACAAGGATGCAGGAGGAGCATTTCCGCGTGGCCATCATCGGGTCAGGTCAAGTACTCAGCGATCTACCCGACTACACCCAATTTAAAGGCAAAACCACCTCGGACGGCCGCTCCTACGATTCTGGCACGCGCGGCTTAGGGGGAGATACGCTATGTTCGATCGGTGAGGAAAACCTCTTATGTGCAGCAAACCAGCCCTATTACCTAGAGGATATCCTGGTCCATGAATTCGCCCACAGCATCAAATCTCATTTCAACTCCGCTCTTGCGTCGCAGTCGGAGTCAGCTTACCAGAATGCCCGCGGCCAAAATCTCTATAAAAGTAGTGTTTATATGATGGCCAGCTCCCAGGAGTATTGGGCGGAGGGCACCCAGTCTTGGTTTGGTGTCACGCAGCGCTCCGATGTCAACGACGGCTACAATACCAAAGCCAAACTGAGCACCCATGATCCTGGTCTCGCCGCAGTGCTGAGTCAGGTATTTTCCAATGCCGTCATTCAGCCCCTATCGAGTAACTGTCCTTATTGAAGCACTGCGAAGGGGACAGTTGAAGCAGCGGTCTCTATTTGATGAAGCCTGTAGGTCAGCGGCGGCCTGAGTCTCATATTGTTAGGCCCGACCTCCCGCGTTTTCCACTCCTCAGCGTTTCCGCGGTTGGACGATTGCGTCTTTATCACCGCCGAAGCGCCGAACACCAGAAACGCAGAATTTTCGTTTACAAAAGGTGGGGAGCCCTCCCCGGCCCATCTAATCTTCTCAGCAACTTAGGCCACGGTATCGCGGTCCAACATCTCTCGTCATGAATAAAACCGCAACTCAACTCCGAGTTATTTGCGCATTGACAATTAAATCCATCGAATTGATCTAAAATATTCCATTTAAATCAATTTGTTATGCCATAGACTAAAGTTGCGGAAAAAAAATGCCGAAAGGTAGTTTGTAAGGCGAATAAAGAGACTTCAAAACAAAACCATCTTATGAGGATACCCACATGTCACAACAATTAAAACCCACGACAATGTATCAAAAACCGAACTACCATCTTAAAAAGAAGATCGGACTACCGGTCATCGCAGCGGCCCTGTCCTTTGCAACCGGCTGCGGTGCGGCCGGCCTGCTTGGTGATAGCAACAAGAAGAAAGCAGATGTTGCCGCATCTGCGCTATCGTACCAGAACGGTTCGGGCTCTGGCTCGGCGACGGCGGATCCAAGCGCAAAGCCAACAGCAACTGCCGTCGCACCATCCGAAAATAAGGTTGAAGCTGACCCGAAAGCCAACGCCGCGGCAGCAACACCTTCAACCCCAGCAACAACAAATGCAGCATTGCAAAAATGCCTGGCAAATTGGCCAAATCATCCGTTTACGGTAGAGCAGACTGCCAAACCCATCATCTTATATCAGGGCACAGGGAATATTCTTGGGTATGATTGGTACGATTTCAAAGACTCCATCGCGCCAAAACTCTTTTTCATACCAATGACGAGTACTGATCAGCAAAACTTCGAACTTTCCTTGACGAATCCTCATGGCTGGTACTGCATCGATGCGCAGCCTGCCGTCAGCCAAGGCAGAGTCGAAGTCGAAAGAAGGATCGTGATCTCCCTTGGTTGTTCAAGTACCCTGAATATCCAAGGACTCGGCGATGTCTCGTGGGCCACTGGCGAAAGGCACTGCGGCGTTCAATTGCCAATCATTTCGGCGACCCTCAAGGCCAATGGTGCCATCGATGTACGCGAAGGAAGGAAGTCGGATTGGCCTTCGCCAAGCACGATAGACATGACAAACAAATAGCACACATACTAGTCAGCAAGGTCATCGCCATGGCGCAATGACCTTTCGACGCTCCAAGATGGAATGCACACTGCTAAACCCATGCGTTCCCACCCGATCCCTGTCGACGAATGAACGTGCCACCTCGACTACTTGCCCTCTCTTAGGGCAAATACCGCTTCAAGTCTGTAAATCCACCGATCAGTACGCCGTTGTGAAATACCTGTGGAAAAGTCGGCCAGCCGCTCCATAGTTTAATGGCCAAGCGAGGCTTCCACCCACTTACGTAGCTGCCATACTCAAGGTACTTGAAGCTCGTGCCTTTGCTTTCAAGATAGCGACGTGCTTTTGCAACGAATGGGTTGCCCGACATACCTACGACGGTCCATTCATTGGCAGCGACCGCTGCGGCAACCTCCCGCACCACGTCCGCATGAAACGAATTGCTAGCCACAAGAGCCTCTGGACTGATTTTAGCTTCGGAAAGTATATGTCGCATGTCAAAACCCTCAGAAATGTTGAGCGGCAACCATTCATTGATATCCTGCCGTTGTGGCAGCTTATAATAAAGCCGAGGCTTTGTTGCATAAATCCTGCCCTCCAGCCTTCCCGGCCTCCAGTTTTTGGGCAGCGGCTTTAGCTGCTGGGACGCCGGGAAGGCTGGAGGGCAGGATTTATGCAACAAAGCCTAAAGCCGGCTAGAACACGGCAGCAAATTTGATCCGTCTCCACATGCCGCTTCATTTGTGCCGAAGCTGATCCAAACTACTCTTCACGGTGTCCGCTCCCGAACTGCCCTGGTTAAAGGCAACAAAGGCCTGAAGCACCGCCTCAGCCTCCGCCTGTCGACCCAACTCCTGCAGGCAAGCCGCGAAGTCCAAAGCCACGCCCTGGTCCTTTGGATAATCCTGATTTAGCAGTCGTAGGTGGGAGATCGACTCGTCACACTTATGCTGCGCCTTGAGCGCGATCGTCAGGTTACGCCGCGCCTTAAAGGACCCAGGTGCCAAGGCCGTCGCCGAGCGAAAGGCTTGCTCAGCGTCAGCCATCTTACCATTCTTAGCGTAGATGAAGCCGAGATTAAGTAACGGCATGTCAAACTCGGGTGCTAGAGCTATCGCCGCGCGGCATTCGGGCTCAGCTTCGTCATAGCGACCTAGACCAGCAAGTGCGGCGCAGAGATTGCTGTGGGCCAACGGGTAGGTCGGAAAGTACTTCAGAGCCATCCGGTATTTGACCACCGCTTCCTCGTTGTTACCGAGGTTGAGATAGGTCGTGCCGAGGTTATTATACGGCCGCCCCCAAACCGGCAGGGCTGCCGAAGCGCGTTCGAGCAGTGGGATCGTGTCGCGCCAAAATCCCTTATTAGCGCGGTCGTTGGATAGTGCGACCAGCGCCACCGAGCCCTCTGGCTCGACTTCGATACTATGGCCAAACAGGGACGCTTCAATTTCCCAGGTGCGCGTCAGCAGAGCACTTTGCACCGCCAAAAACAGTAGCAAGCAGGCAGTGATCGCGACCTTCAGGCGATGGTCCTTAGCCTGAAACAGTGATGCGGCGAGCACCGCCGCTCCCAGCATCGCCAAGTAGGCATAGCGGTCGCAGACCAGAGAAAAGAAGGCATAGGCAAATTGCATAAAGCCTAAGGTTGGCAGCAAGCCAACGACGAACAAGGCGTAGGCTGCGGTGGCCACCTTAAAGCGCCCTTTGTGATACTGCCAAAGCAGCGCCGCGCCCAAGATATAGGGACCGGTAGCAAGTGCTAGGCGAACGTAATCGGACAATAGCAAGTCGGGGCGCCGGCCATAATCGATGGCAAAATGCAGCGGAATAAACAGCTGACGCAGGTAAAAGAGGACACTGTCTCCGGCGACCAAGGGTCGCAGCCAATAGGGAACCGGCGGGAACGGCCCTTCGTTCGTCTGCGAGGCGCCAGACAAGACCAACAGTAGGCCAACCGCGATCAAATGTGGAACGACGCGCAAAAACGCCCTCCACCTGACTTTCCGCGCCGCGAAAACATCCTCCATGAAGAGAAACGCGGGCACTACAACCGTCGACGGTTTCGCCAAAATCGCCAGACAAAACAGCAGCAGTGCGCCTAGATAGGTCACTGCGCGGGGATATCGTCCCTTGCCTTTGGGACTACCAACGCCGAGAAAGGCGCTGTAACAGATCATCGACGTCAGAGCGAAGAACGTCGACAGCAGGTCTTTCGCCCCGCTCACCCACGCAACCGCCTCCACCTGCATCGGGTGCAATAAAAACACCATTGCACCAACCAACGCCGCCATATCCTTCGCGCCAAATCGTCGGAGCAGAATGCAGACGAAACAGGCGTTGATTGCATGCAGTAGAATATTGCCAAAATGAAAGATCCATGGCCGAGCGTAAGGGACTTCGTTATCAGGCTCGCCAATATGCGACAAGGCGACCCCAGCGGCCCAATACGTGTAAGTCACCGGGATATACAGGCCGAGGTAGGACCCCTCCCAAAATGCCGTCAGACCATCGGCGGTGATTGTCTGCAAGCGGGGATTATGTGAAATGTTCTGATCATCATCATGTTCAAGAAAGCCGTAGCGTACCGCCACGCCAAAGACCAAAAAGGCAGCGACTATGATGACTAGGATCGAGTGAAGTCGATTCAAATGCAACTTGTTTAGCCGTCCCAGCATCGGTACTATCCTTGGAACGAGGGATCGACGCCTCGTCAGACGATGTTTTGTTTATATCATTAATGGTAACAGTTATTAATTGTGGCGGCATAGAACAGGGTCGTTTTTGCCGATCAAATTCCCGGTCATACCAGACACCTAACGGTCGCAAGCAGATCCGACTAAAGTTTTTGCCCAAACTTGCCGATAAGACCACAGACCTAACGATGGAACTTGCATACTGACTACCGAGGTACATGGTCATGGTCAGAGGTTACATACCTTATAGGAACGCTATGAAACTCCGCAGTATGGCCCTGGCCACTCTGGTGCTGTGCGGGCAACTAACTGCTTGTGCTGAGGACAGCTCGCCAACTCCTGCACCGATCTCCACCCAGGCGAAGGACGGCAAATCGACAGCGACGGTCGATCAAAGCGCCGCAAATGCTGTGTCCGGGCAAAATCTGCAGTCTACGGTCAATATCGATACTTTGACCAACTCGATGGCGCAACTCGAGGCACAGCGCACCGACCTCACCAAGAAGCTCAGTCTCGTCAGCGTCGCGACGGCCAGCACCGGCATTGACAATATCACCGCCGATCAAGAAAACGCCAAACACTCTAGCACCGCCGACGGCATCGGCCTTGCCGCAGGTGCAGCGACAGTCGCCTTTTCTGTCGCCACAGGCGGCATTGGCGGCCTCATCCTTGGCGGTTTAGGCGCTGTCAGCTCGGGTGTTGCGCTGTCCAATGATGCAGCAGCGCAAAAAAAGCATGACGAAACGATCAAAGCGAATAGCGCTACGCTCGAACAAGCGGCCAGTCTGCGCAAGAATTTTCAGGGTCAGCTAGACGCCGTCAATGCTAAGATTGTCCAGCTTCAAGCACAGATCGATGCCTACAATGCCGCACAGCTTAAGCAGGTCAGCGGCAAATGATCCGGCGTGTGCACTCATGCAACTACCTACGGCTGCCACAGCTCTGGCTGCTTACTACACACCGCCGCGGCCAGTGGCGCCAGATGCTTAAAGCCTTCGATCCGCTTACCTAGATCAGGACTCAGGCCGACTTGTAGTTCTGGCGACACCAGGCAAATTTTAAATTTGGCACTTAGGGCCTCTACCTCCTTGATATCGGCCGGCACGCCATCAAAGCAGTCAACCCATACCCAGTCCACGAAACCGGCAAAGCGCTCCGCCAACAGGCGTGGCTCGTAGCTGGAGTAACGTACGGCAAAGCGCCGCTCATGGCCACGGACCGCCCATTTGATTAAGGTGGGAAGGGCTGTGTCCAAAAACCAGAAGTTGCTGATTTCAGCCGCAGCCATGACCCGAAGGCAAGCATCCTCAAGACCGTCTTCTTTAGTGTTTAAGATAATCGGCCCGCGCAACCCCTGGCGCTTGACCGTCTGAACCCAGCTGTCAAAGCTAGGACCCTCGCTCCAAGGATCATGCGCTAGGTGCAAGCCGATCGTCGGCACTGTGTGGGAACGCAGGTCTACCTCCGCCCCCCATGCCTGCGGCAATGGCGCTAGATCCGCGACCTGGTTCACTCGGTGTTTGATCAGATCCAAATCGACTCTCCTCATGGGCTGCGTGGGACCCGCCACTTAGCAGGGTTAGCGCCAGTATTTGGGTCAGACCATCGAGTCCGCTTAACCACTGCGGTGACTGCGGGCTACGGGTAATCGGCCGCAGGTGCGCAAAAAGCTGGCTTGCCATCCAAGCGATCTGCGCAACCGAAGGGTTTCCCGCTAGTAAGAGGGCGGTTCGATCGAGATCTCCGCCCTCCCGCTCCAGCGTCCACTCGACCCCATCGATCTGGCTGAGCATCTGAATGAATCCATCGAGGTCAACATCATTCCAAAGGATATGCCGCAGCATAATTTCCGGCATCACACCGTCTAAAACACTGTCCTTTGACGCATCACCGCGCGGCACCGCTTGGATGATCCAGTCGGCGAAGGCGCGTTGCGGCGCGATGTGCAGCAGTGCATCTTGACGCCTAGCCTCCATACTAGCCAAGACCTTCTGCCGGTTGTGGCCGCGTTCCTGGACATCGCGGTGCAACTTCCAGGCTAGCTGCACGAGCGGATCAGGGTCAAGAAAGACCTTGAGATCGAACGCTTGTCGCATATTGCGCAGGTAGAATGTGTGCAGGCCTTGAACTACCACGGTACGATGGGCCTTAATTTGTCGCAGTGCCGTGAATCGTCCCGTCCCATGATCATAGTGGCGTTGCTGGACCAGCCGACCCGCAGTCAACCGCTTGGTGTGCTTATCTAAGACCCGCAAATGATTGGCACGCGGGCTTAGATGAGTGTAGCGCTGGTAGCGCTCATCGCCTCGCTCCCAGCGGTGATAATCATCGCCCTCGAGCATCTCGCAGTGCTTTTCACCAAAGAGCGTCATCAACGTATGGCTCAAGCGATTCTTCCCGGCTGCCGAGTCGCCAGCGATGCCGATCATCAAAGGTTTGATCAGACGCTCGAGCTTGGCTTCTCCTTTGAGAGCGACGACCCACATCACCACCAGGAGTGCAAACATTCCGGTCTGTAAAACGCTGAAGGCAGCACTAGCGTCTTCACTAGGGCTCAGCCCAAAGGGAAGCATATGGGCTGGGATCACCACGAAATTGAAGAGATAAGCCGCGTGTAGCAAAAACCACGGCGCCTTCGGTGCGGGTTCGTGGCTAGCATAAAGCATCGCCATGAAGGGCAATGGCCAGTAATACCAGCCGGGAGCCGCGTTGGTGGTCGCCACCAAAAGTCCGAACACCATACCTGTGCCATACAGCAAACCGGTTGCCGACAGAGTCGTTGATAGACAAAGACGACCGAGTACCGCCAAGACCAAAGCGATGCCAAGATCCAGCATCAAGCCACCACCCAAGTCGATCTTCGCCGCAAAGATCCGCAACGCCTCCGGCGAGGCGACGCTGGTATAACCGAGCTGTCCCGCCGTCAACACGGGCAAAAAGCCAATGAGTGTCACGGTTCCAAAGATGCCTAACCAAAGCGCCGCTTGTTGCCTGGCGACCTTAGGGAACTCCCGACGCCACAGATAGGTCAGCACCAACGGCACAGCTATGGCAGCGCTGAACTTAGAGGCAATGGCACAGCTCATCAGCAAAGCCGACCAAACCAAGCGCCGATCGATCAACAAGAATAAGCTGAGTACCGTACACGCAGTCATGACCGCGTCAAGTTGTCCATAAATATAGGTGATGTAGAACAACACGGGGTTGAGCCAGTAGTAGATCATAAGCGAGCGGGTAAAATTTAGACGCTTGGCCATAGCACTAAGCAGGCAAAGCTCAGCCGCCAGAAGTGGCGCCTTACACAATGCCAGGCTGACGCCAGACGTGGCTAAGACGCCAGGCCCAAACAACCAAAACGCTAGCTGACGCGGCACGTAAAGCAGCACGAAGAGAAAGGAACCGTAAGGAAAGTACGAGGGTGGCAGTAAGGTCCAAGGGTTGCTGCCCGGATGAGTGACTGCAGCATCGAGAAATGGGATAAAAAGATCCCGCATATCATGCGAGCCAAAAAATGGCAGCGCCCCCAAGCGGAGCAGTAGACCGAGCCAAAATAGTTTGGACTGCGCCAAAGCCTTCATAGGCGGCCCTCGGTGAGCGCCAGATGCCGACAGTAGCGCAGCATGCCCACGATGGTCCGACGTCGACTCTTAAAGCTTGCCGACCAATTGGATACACCATGACGCCGATTGGGAAAGTAGACTGGTATGGTGCGCAAGCTGAAGCCGGCAGCTTTGGCCCGATAAAGAGCGAACAAATCGAAGCTGAAATCGACTGGAGCACCGGACAAATGGCCGAGCAGGCGGCGCGGAAAAACCTTGGGCTGAGCGTTGATCTCGCCGCACCAAAGCCCCAGGCTGACCCCAGCCGCAAAGGCAAACACGCTGCTGATGATGCGACTAGATAGCGAGCGCCCAAAGCGCTTGCCTTTAATGACCAGCGGCGTTGAGGCAGATAAATTCTGCAATAATACAGCGGCGCGAAAGGCCTCAACGGGGTCACATTGAAGGTCGGCATGCGACCACCCAATAAAAGGTGCCGTCGTCGCATCAAGTCCGGCTTTCACACCGAAGCCGTAGCCTTGGTTCAGCGCCACAGTGACGACTCTAAACCATGCACCGAGAGCGGTGCTTTGTAATTGCTTCAGCACCACCGCGGAATCATCGGTACTCCCGTTGTCGACGAGGACCACCTGGCAGCGATCCGGGGTGAACCCACATGACAACGCCGCCTCGGCCACCTTCTTGTAGAGGTCGGGTAGGCTTTTCGCTTCATTGTAGGCTGGTAGCACCAGCTCAAATTCAAGCATGGCTGTCGTGATCCCCGAGGCTAAAGCGTAGGCGCGGCGTCGGCCGACGCCCACCAATCAGTTCTTGATAGTAGAGCGACTCGGCTAACTCATCAGGAGTACCGCGGCCGATGTAGCCGTCCAAGGGGATCGCACGCACCTTGTGGCCAAGCAGCTGAAGCTGTGCAAAGATCGAGTCTAAATAGAGCTCGCCATTGACCCGCGCGTCCTTGACCTTAAGCGCCTCGATGCCTCGGCGCAGGAGATCTGCGGAGGCAAACCAAAAGGACCCGACGAGCAAAGCGTCCGCCTCCGGCTTTGCCGACAGCGGTACCTTGACTGACACAGCCCTCACCAGGGGGAACTCCTCGCCGTCAAAGTCAGCGTCTACATAAGCATAGGCCTGAGGCCGCCGCTGCACGCCTGGGTAGCCGCGGACAATGAAAATCGCGCCGTCGCAGCGAGGGTCTGCTTTAAACCTTAACCAAGTAGCCGGATCGAGCACGATTTCATGGTCGCAAGCAGTGACCATCACCTCCTGGCTCGGATTTAACAGCTGCAAACCCTGTTCCGTCGACAATGCCTGCCCCTGCGGCGTTTGTCTCAGCCACTTAACCTGGGGCCGAGCGGTCTTTGCCGGCAACTGGTTCAGGCTGGTTTCGACCATCGAACGATGCTGCTCCAGACAGACCAGAACATTGGTAGGAGCGCGCGGTAGTGATGCCAAGGCCTGCACAAACATCGGTCGGTCGGCCACCTCAATCAATGGCTTGGGCACTTTTGTCACCTTCGCAAAACGCGACCCAAGCCCAGCCATCGGCATCAGGACCTGCTCGACCTCGTAGGTGCTCGCCGCAGCCTGCAAACGGTTCCAGGCGACAAAGGTCTTTTCCCAATAGATATAGGTTTGCAAGTCCGCAGGCGTTCCCCACTGACAAAAAAGCGGTATCTCAAAAATCCGTACCTGCGCCTCGGCCTTGGAGCGCAGGATACTCTCGATCGTCAAGCTGATATAGTGCTCACCGTTGACCTGAAGATCATGCTCCGCTTGATAGTCGAGGGCGGCCCGCAAAAGCGCAGCGGAGCGAACATAGTAGCCACCGGCCGAGGCATACTCCTGCTCCCGATTTGCGGTGAAGCAACCCTTTTCCCGAACGGTTTTGACCAGTTCACCGTCTAGTTGTGCATAGGCGTACATGAGCGGTGTCAAGTAGTGCGCGTGAAAGCCACGATATGAGATCAAACAGGCCGTGCAATCGTTGCTCCGGACAAACCGTTCAAATTGAGTATGATCCCAAACCATGTCGTAGTCGCAGTAAGATAAAAAAACCCGGTGGTCCGCTGGGATGACCTTAAGCCCCTCCAAAGCCGAACGAGCCGGACCACGTAGCCGGCTTTCGGCAATCTTGGCGTCGTGCAAGTAGACGATTTGACAGTCGGGCCTTAGCTCTTTGAGCAGTCCTGGCAGTGCCGTCGCAGCATGGTGCTCGGAGAGCACAAAGGTACACGGCCAATGCGGCGGAAAGCGCTCAAGCAAACGTTGAATCATCGG
>JAPLFX010000078.1 GCA_026390445.1 Pseudomonadota bacterium | reverse complement strand
GCAGCTCAGGCTCCCGTTCCGCAGCAGCTTCAGGAAACCTTGGAATGGTTGATCCACCGCGAAGAGTATCCCGCAGCCCAGGCCTTGCTGCGCGCGATTGGTCGGGTGCTGCCAGACGATGATCCTGCGGCCTCGGACTTTCTGGCGTCTGGTTACTGCCGCAGCAAGGATTATCTGACTGCGGTGACCCAGGCCATGCACACTCTGGACTTGTTGCCCGACTCGATCGAAGCGACCTTTAATGCTGCGAAGTGCCAAAATTCTGCAGGTAATCCGGCTGCAGCCGAGAAGTTGATGGCGCGTGTCGTGGCGGCCAGGCCGAGTTGGATCGATCCGAAGATCGACCTAGCCGTGTACATCGGGGCGCAGGGCCATTTTGATGAAGCTTGGGCGATGCTTGAGTCGATTTTAGAGGTGGTGCCGGAAAGCGATTTGAATGCAGCGGTGGTGCGCTTTAACCTCGGTTGGCACTACATTCGTCGCGGTGAATTTAAGCGCGGGATGGGCTACCTCGGCATCGGTCGGAGTCTGCGCATCTGGGGTGCTGCCGCGTCGAATTATCCACGGCCCAAGCTGGAGCGTGGGACCGATGTGCAAGGCAAAACCGTCCTGCTGTGCGGCGAGGGCGGAGCCGGCGATGAGATCATCAACGTGCGCTTTGCCCAGGTGATCCAGGCGCGCGGTGGACGCGCGCAATGGCTGCCAAGCCAAAGCCTCGCGGCGATCTTGGGTCGCGCACAGGGCGTCGAACGGGTCGTGACTCGCGATGTCGCCATGCTGGGAGCCTATGATTACTGGGCGCCGGCGATGGATCTTCCGCACCTGCTCGAACTAGACCTGCATGAGCTGCCGCATGATCCCTACCTGCGGGCCGCACCAGACTATCTCGACAAATGGCGTCGCCGCTTGCCCGCCCAGCCGGGACGCCTAAAGGTCGGCCTTCGGTGGCAAGGCAATGCGCTCTATGATCAGGATCTACGGCGCTCTATTCCCTTTAGCTTGATGGAGCAGCTCACCGCGGTCGCCGGGATCGATTTCTATTCGCTGCAGCGAGATGAGGGTAGCGAGCAATTCAGGCCTGAGTCTGGGGTCATCGACTTAGGGCCAGAGTTAGAGACTTGGGACGATACGGCGGCGGCGATGATGCACCTCGACCTGGTGATTTCGTCCTGTACCTCGGTGCCACATCTTGCGGGTGCCTTAGGCAAGCCGGTGTGGATCATCAGTCCGCTGAGCCCGTACTATATTTGGGCCACTCCGGGCGCCACGTCGCCTTGGTACCCGTCGGTGCGACTGTTTCGTCAGACGAAGTTTGACGACTGGCAGACGCCGATGACGCAGGTCAAAGCGCAGCTCGAAGCCTTTGCCGCCGAGCATCTAAGACATCCAGCGCAGCATCAAGATGCGACGGTCTTGCACGGTCAAGCGCCGCGGCAGGGGCATCGTCCGGCCCAGTCAGCAGCAGATTTAAGCTTATAGGAGCATGTCATGGATCACCTGCAGCCGCTCACCGAGTATCTCTATCAACTAGTGGACTATCCTGGGGATGTCAACGAACATCTGTTTACACTCCTCGACTACGCCAAGCGCAGTGAATCCACCTGCGAACTCGGCGTGCGCGACGGCATCTCGACGGCGGCACTTGCCCTGGGCTTGGCCAAAAACGGCAAGGCGCAGCGCCGACTCCTGTGCGTCGACATCGCCGACTGCTCGGGAGTGAAGTCCTTGGCGCTGGCACGCTCGTCGGGGATACCGGCCGAGTTTGTTCAGGCCAATTCGGCGACCATCGATCTGCCCGAGGTCGACCTGCTGTTTATCGATTCGTGGCACTGCTACGGTCACCTTCGCCGCGAGCTGGCCAAGCACCACAACCAGGTGCGCAAATGGATCATCATGCATGACACCAACGTCTATGGCCGCTTTGGCGAAGCAGTACGCTGGCAAAGCGATTTGATCAAGGTGGCCGAAGACAGCGGCTATAGTATCGACGACGTCTATAAGGGGCTGAATTTTGCCGTCGCTGAGTTCTTGGCGGCGACGCCGGAGTGGACGATCGAAGCGGTCCACGAGCACAATCATGGCCTCACCATCTTAAAGCGCCAGGATGCCACTCACTAACGAGGTTCTCGATGCATGTAGCGGTCGTCTTTCACCTGCTCCCCCCGGCTCCCCGCGCAACGGTCAGGACGCGCGCCCTAGGCGCTCACGGCGGCGAGATCAATAGCCGCTGTTTAGCTGCGCTGATGGGCTCGCTGCAGCAAGCCTTTGCTTCCGGGACTCTAAGCGTGGCCTCGTTGACGGTGGTGATGGGGCAGGGGGCCAGCGTCATGCCGGTGCTTGCCGGTGGCTTTGACGAAGAATTCAACGCGGTCCGACGCCTCCTAAGCCGTGCGACTTACCCGACGCGCTTGGTGCCGACGATGGTGGCGGAGCTAGAGGGAGGGACTTGCGGTATTGCGAGGGGGCAACAAGCCGATCTCCTGTATATGGTGGAAAGCTCGACCTTGCATGGTCCTGACAGTGTGACGGCGTTGGTGGCGGCGTATCAAAGGTGGTCTAGCCGGGTTGCAGGTGACTTGATCCTGACGCCCCTGGCGGCCAGAGAGGGTGATGGGGGCGGGGAGTTGAGCGCGGACGACGGGGCTGGTCTCCAGTGGCGAACCCTGCAGCGCAGCAGTCGGACGTTAATGTTGACGCCAGCGGTCTTGGAGCGGTTTTGGGAGGTATTTGATTTCGACTCACGGCGCTCGCGCGCTGGGCGTCAAGCCGTGGGCAATGACTTGGAGGCGATGCACCGGCTGATTCCGTGCTTGGCGCCAACGCCAGCGCTGGCGCTGGCCCTCTACGGCGATGAGCCAGTGCCGACCGATATTCCGGCAGCAGCATGGTGGCAACTTAGCCAGGAAGCGCCGCAGGAAGCGCCGCGTCGCGTTGGGGGTACGGTGCAGCGCGAGGCGGCATCGTCGTTGTAACACTGGATGTTAGACTCCTTCGTAAAGGATCAGTCTCTTGGAATGTCTAGTCGTGCTCCAAACCCATGCGCTCGGCGACTCACAGCACTACCTTAAGAAGCAGCGCTACTGTGAGGCCGCTAAGCCTGAGGTCATGCGTCGCTGTGTCGCCTCGCTGGTGCATTCCATAAACGTCGCTTTAGATTTAATGGATGACCTGACCATCAAGCTGATGGTGTTCGACGATCACTCCGACGAGTCCTCGCTGGCAGACCTGCGTGCGGTGTTGCGCCAAGCGGAGTGTCCCAATGAACTCGTCTCTCTGGAGACTTGCGGCATCATGCCCTCGATCCTCGCGTGCTACCGTCATGGACTAGAAGCCGGCCGAGACTGGGTCTATTTTGTCCAGGATGACTACCTCTATGAGCCCAAGGCGATCGCCCTAATGCTGCGTCAAAGTCTGGAATTCTCCACCAACCTCGGCGAGTACGTCTCGATCTATCCGTTTAATGACCCGTATCGCTACCTGCCGGTCAACGTCGGCGAAAAGGTGCACATCGTGCGCGGCGGCGACCGCCACTGGCGTACGAACTACCACACCGCGTCTTGTTTTATGACGCATCACGAAGTCATCCGCACGCATTGGGACCTGTTCGAGCGCTTTGGCAGCAGCGAGGTATCGCCGACCATGGAGGATGATTCGATCAACCAGTTGTTTATTCGGCGCGGTCTTCACCTGTTTACACCGATTCCCTCGCTGGCCCTGCACTTGCAATACGATACGGAGCAGGATCCGTTTATCGACTGGCGTACGTGGTGGGACCGGCATGCAGAGGTTGCGAAGACCTAGGATTTTAATTGAGCTAAACATAGCGTTTCCAGCGAATACTCACGGAGCGACTTCAGATGCAACTTCACGTCCTGTTCTGCTTAGACTTTGGCGGCGACGATCGGTCAAACCGCAACGCGGTTTTTGATGGGCAGCTAGAACGTCCTGATGCGTCCGTCCAATTGCGTTGCCTCGGTGCTTTGATCATGTCGCTAGTCAAAGCTCTGGGCTCTGGAGTGGTGGGGGATGTCCATCTGGAGGTCATCAGGTCGAGTCTGGACCAAGTGGGTACCGATGCCTTAGGCGCGTTGCTGCGTCGCTGCCCATTTGCCGCCAACGAAGTCAGTGCCGCTGCGGACGTCGAGATCGACGTGGTTGAGTTGGCTGGTAGTCGCAGTTTTGACTTCGTCTACCTTGTCGCCAGTGATTGCCTGCACGCGCCAGATAGTATCGAAGAGATGATCTTTGAGTATCGTCATATGACCAGCATCCATAACGAGGACTTGATCGTCACGCCCTATGACCATTTGTTGGTCTATAAGGATCAGGTGACGTCCTTGATCCTTGCTGGTCAGCGGCGTTATTGGCGGACGAGTCCAGTGCATACCCGGACCGTTTTGATGAGCCAACGGGCCTTCGCCGGGTGCCAGGACGCATTGAGGCGCACGAGATCCAGCGGAGAAGATTTGCCGCTGACCTGTCTGTCGCCGATGCCGGCGCTGGCCGCTGCGCTGACCGCTCCGTATCCGCCGCCCTTTGCCCCGTGGCAGAACTGGCTCCGGGCTGGTCTATCTACCTAGCGTAGGTATTTAGAGTCAATCGAAGCGTCTAAATACCTGGTATGTGTATTTAGATGGAAGCTACTCGTCTAAATACCTATGCTGAGTATTTAGACGACTTGATTACGGCCACGGATTCATGATATTCATTGGTTACGCCTCCTTGCTTTGGCGGTTAAGAGGTCTGATCGTGGATTCTCCGGATGTTAAGGACAGCAACTTTCGCAAGCGAGGTCGAAGGCGCGAGCCCGTCACCGGCGGCTCGGATCTTGGCGATTTACTTGAGACCGTTCCTTAAGCCGTAATCAAATCTGATCACGAGGCGGCGGGCGAACAGTTTCCCGCCTTGCTCGTTCGCCGGCTAGGCCGTCGATTGGAGAGCTTCATAATTCAGCGCCGCCCTTTTCGGACTCGCTAAATCACCAAGAATCACACGTCTCCCGAGCCAAGAGTTCCCGCCGGAATAAAACTCCATGAGACATTTGAAGCTGGACTTGACGTCCTTTTGCGCGACAAATCCCCAGAGATGACCCCTTTTACCCGTGGGCCTAGACGCCATGTAGGCATCCAGTTCCGTGCGCTCGGGTAGATGCTGTCGGCGCCCGTGGAGTGCCCATGGTCAAACGAGCGTTTAGATCGCGAAATAGTCCGCTTCCAGCACAAACAACCTCCACGTTAACCAATTGGGCTTTGCCAAGGTCTAGCGGAACTTACGGTCGATATATAGCCTATAATCCGTATTGATGAATTGATAGAATCTTAGGAAGTGAGGCCCGCTTGGCTTCCGAATCAGCGCAGGTCCGTGAAGAGAGCTTTACTCGTGACCTTGAGGCCATCGCCCTCAAGACAACGGGCGAGAAGGTCACGGTTGCCGAGATCGAAGAGGTACTGCACGGCCGGGGTTTCGCCTCACTCAGCCTGATCCTCTGCATTCCCTTCGTTCAGCCTATTCCCCTGCCGGGACTCTCGGTCATCTTAGGCATTGCCCTTATGGCACTCGGGCTTCGTCTCGCATTCGGTTCCGCAGGTGGTCTTCCGCATTTTATAAGGCGAAGGACCGTCGACGCCGGAACTCTGCGTAAGATCATTCACGGCGCGGCGCGAGTGTTTTCGTATGTCGAGCGCTTCTTCAAGCCACGCCTAGGGGTCATGCTCAGGCCGCCGCTACTCAACGTTGTTGGCGTCAGCATCGTTGTCAGTGGTCTGGCGCTCAGTCTACCGTTGCCACCTGTCATCCTGTTTTCAAACTCTCTACCGGCCTGGGCCGTCATTCTTCTATGTCTCGGCTATCTGGAACGAGACGGACTTGTGATCGTCGCCGGACATCTTATAACCATCGGTACCTGGTGTTACTTCGCTGTTTGGTGGGAAGCCATCAAACTCGGATTTCAAAGTCTATCGGTGTATCTCCAATGACGGATGCCTTGCGACATCTTCGAACAGAAGACTTCACAGGCGATTCGCTCTGACCGTATGCAGGGCCATGCTCATCGCTTCGTTTGTCGCGGATGTTTGGGTGGCCTTCGGCAATAGTCAAGAATGGGGATTCCTGGTTACTTGCGCCTTATGATGCGCTTTAAAGCCAACACGGTGACTAGCGCGACGATGCCTGCGACGACGCCTACGAGGCCACTGAGCACGACGCCTGCCACGCCCGCGAGTAATGTGCCAAAGCCAGGAATAGCAGCCGCACTTGCTTCGACGCTTTGGCTCCAGTGGTGCAGCGGCCCGATGCCATGTACCAGGATACCGCCGCCGACCATGAACATCGCGGCCGTACCTGCAACCGAGAGTAATTTCATCAGGAGCGGTGCGGCCCTCAGGATTCCGGCACCGAGCGCGCGGAGCATCTTCGCCCGTCCGCTGTCGCCACGGCGACGACCGAGATAAAGCCCAAAGTCGTCCAGCTTCACGATGCCGGCGACGAGTCCGTAAACACCGACGGTCATCACGAGTGCAATAGTTATCAGGACCACCACGCGCATGCCGAAAGCTGCGTTGGCGACGGTTCCAAGCGAGATCACAATGATCTCGGCCGAGAGGATAAAATCGGTCCGGATAGCGCCTTTTATTTTTTCCTTCTCGAAAGCGACCAAATCCATGGCAGGACTGGCGACCGCTTCGACTAGCTCGGCATGGTGCTGGTCATCTTCATCTTTGCCGACGATGAATTTATGGGCGAGCTTCTCGAAACCTTCGTAGCAGAGGAAGAGGCCGCCGATCATCAACAGCGGCGTGATCGCCGCCGGCACCAGAGCACTGATGGCGAGAGCTGCCGGAACGAGGATCGCCTTGTTGACCAGCGAACCCTTAGCAACTGCCAAGACGACCGCTAGCTCGCGATTAGCGTCGATACCAGTGACCTGCTGAGCGTTGAGCGCAAGGTCATCGCCCAGAACGCCAGCAGTCTTCTTGACCGCAACTTTGCTCATGACCGCCACGTCGTCGAGAAGCGTGGCGATATCATCGATCAGTGCAAGCAGGCTCGTTCCGGCCACCGTCCTCTCCTCTCTTACAATCGGGCAGAACCAAAGAGCTGCTTCAGCCATCTACGTCGAACGCTGGCTGCTAGCGCCTATACCTGCTGGATGCCCACGAGCTGCCAGGCATCCCCACGCGCTGGCTTGGCGAAGGTCCAATCCTCCTCGAACTTTACCGGTGATGAATCGCTGCCGTCAACACCCTGCTCGGTCCTTTCATCAACGGTGTAGTCGAGAAGGTTGGCGGAGAATCGTACGGTCGAATACTCGTCACCGCCTTCCTGCAGGCTTGCGGTGAAAGACGCCAAGATTCAGCGCCAGCAGGGAATGACTGATGGCAGTTGTCGCGTCGAAAAGAATCGATTTTAAATCCATAGTGACACATCGATTTGTATTCGATGATATCCCAAAGGCTTATGATATATTCGCAAGTCATAGTGACGGGGTCCTCAAGGTAGCTATAACTACGGTACCTGAAAAAGCGAGTTACTAAATGGACTTAGCGACCCTTTCCCTATGCACAATTGTATTGGTAGTCGGAGTAAGCATCGCCTCTAAGATTAACGTGGGGTGGCTCGCAATACTAGCTGCGTCCGTTCTTGGCCTCGGATTTGGAAAAGTTCCCCTTGAAGATATCCTGCGCGGGTTTCCTACCGAGTTATTCCTAACGATTTTGGGTGTTACGTTTTTATTTGGTCAGGCCCAGTTAAATGGCACGCTCGAAGCAATCGTAAAGACGATGCTGCGGTGGATCCATACAAAACCGACACTTCTGCCGCTGGCTCTTTTTGGCATTTCCGCTGTGATTTCTGGCATTGGAGCGGGAAACATAGCAACAACAGCGTTGATTGCTCCGCTTGCAATGACTTTGGCCCGCGATTGGAAGTTGTCGCCGTTCCTTGTCGCTATAATGGTCGGAAACGGTGCAAACGCCGGCGCATTGTCGCCTTTGGCCCCGACAGGTGTTCTAATGATTTCAAAACTTAAGGAATTTGGACTTGCGGAAGCTGGCTGGTCTATCTTCTGCTACAGCCTTGTTATTCATGCAGTTGTTTCTTTGGCAGCCTACTGGCTCTGTAGAGGCTATAGAGTTGAAGTTTCGAATGTTTCCCCTAGTACTGAGCCTGTGTCATTTCAACGAGTGCAGTGGAGGACTATCGTAGTACTCGCAGGCGTTTTCATCTTCGCAGCTGGGCTCCAATGGCCACTTGCGCTGGTGAGCCTGTCCGGGGGCGTTCTTCTTAGCATCCTTTCCCCACGAGCAGAGACAGAGATTATGCGATCCATGCCCTGGGGCTCGATCATCATGGTTTCTGGTGTTGTGCTTCTCGTTTCGTTAGCTGAAAAACTTGGCGGACTGGGGTTACTGGCTGACCTGATGACGCAATACTCTACGAAAGGGACCATGGCGGGTACCGTCGCCTTTGTAAGTGGCTTTGCGTCAATCTTTAGCAGCTCGTCGGGGGTCGTTATACCCACCTTTTTGCCAATGGTCCCTGGACTCATTGACCGCATGGGTTCGGGTGATTCAGCTGCACTTGCAACATCAATCGCTGTTGCGGCGCATCTTGTCGACGTTTCACCGCTTTCGACAATCGGAGCCCTTTGCATTTCTGCAGTGCCGGCGACTGGCGAACGGGACCAATTGTTCAACAAGATGTTGGCCTGGGGACTATCTATGGCGGTAGTTGGGGCCCTACTCTGCTTCCTTTGGTTTGACGTCTTTTGAATCTGTGCACTTGACGCAACCCATGCAGGGGATTGGTTGAACGTTTAATAAGGTGACTAGAGGAAGGTATGACACAAACGTCTGATCAAAGCCTATAGCCTTTTTTGCAAAGGCGGTGGACGATGAGGCTAGCGAAAGCAGCGGTATTGGTTGGACTTGTAACGGCGCAGGCCATGCAGTCCTTTGGGCCCGCCTTGGCAAGTGGGTTTTCGACTAAGTGGTCGATCAAAAATCAGACGTCGCAGGAGATTAGCAAAATCAGAACGTTCGCCATCTTATTCGTCTTTTTATCTAGCATCAAAGTCCCACATCGCGCCAAGATCTTGGCCACTAACCATCTTGAACTGGTGTCGCCGCAGCAGAATGAACAAGCACAAAGGCGTCAGACTCGGGACGTCGGCGCGAGCAGCAACTACGGACCTACGATCTTGAGACAACCGTTGATGCACTCAAACTTGCCGGCTTGACCGCCCCATGGATAGCCGACCTGACCTTCGCTGAAGCCAACGAAACTGCAGGTCCGACCATCGCGGTTGTAAGCATAGCACTGATTGCTGGTCACCGCGCCGCCGCGGCCGCGCCATTCTTCGTGGACGACGTTGCCGTCGTTATCGTAGACCACCGAGCGGCCATGACCCAAGTCGACCGACGAGACACAAGGGACGTAGGCCGAGTCACCGCCCGAGTAAACTGGCTCGCAGTACTCATTTGCACCGGCCATAGCCCCTTGCGACATTGTAAGGATTAAGAACATAGAGCCAAAAAAATTGCGAAACGACGAGGACATTGACTTTGAGATAAGTTTCATTGATCTCTCCTTCAGGTTGGTAAACTCATGAAGGTAAACATACCACTGTAGATTACGGATTCAATTTGATTAAAAAAATCAAAATCGTCCTAAAAAAAGATGAGACGGCTAAACTCTTTGCTTTTTACGAGGACTGTAATGCAGGGCACACAACTCAGTTGCTTGTGCTACGGCACTAGCACCTAACTATGAGCTGCACCGTGCGCCGTAACGGTGGTGGCTTCGGCTACGCTGAGGAAGTCCAGTCGCCAAGAGCAAGCGCTGCTACTCGGTTAACGGCTTCAGCCTCCACAATCTAGCGCGGCACAATGACCGCTCCTGGTTCAATTCCAACAAAGCGATTTATGACGCGAAGGTTAAATTGCCGATGCTCGACTTTATCGTCGAGCTGCAAACACATCCATTGCAGAAGATCGAAACCACCAGGATCGGGTAAATTTCTTGAAGATGACCCTGTTCAACTTTTTACTTGGGAGCACCGATGCCCACCTGAAGAACTTTGCGCTATTTCATACGCTCGAAAAAGCCGGGCCAGCCCATAGATTAACGCCATTCTACGATATATGTCCGTCGCTGCTTTATGCTCCAAGAGATACCGACGAACTCGGTCTGAGCCTCGTCAGCCGCAAGAATAGGTTTACGAAGAAGGACTTCCAAACCCTAGCGAGTCGCCTGCAACTTGGACCGCGAAGCGTCTCTGCCTTTGTCAAAAGATTCAAGGATTCCAGAGACGCTCTGATTCAAGCCCTCGATGCCTACGAGGTGACGCAGCCGCGGCAATACGCAGTGCTAGACCTGGCAAAGAGGCGGCTGGAGCAATTAAACGGCTGAGAGCCGTGTCGATGGCAGCAGCAACCCCAAAACAGCCAGCACCACGGCAAATACTGCCCAGTGACCAGAACCCCAGCTTCAAGCTACGATCTTAAGAGGATATGTTCGATGCGCTGAGTCGGCGTGAGCAAGACAAACGGCACCTGAAGGGACTTCGTGGAGCGGGTGAAGGGATTCGAACCCTCGACCTTCGCGATGGCAACGCCTCTCGCGACGTTAACCCACCGTGTCCGTCGCGAATCGCTGGGGGCGCAGCCTCCCAAATACCCTGCTAAGCTGTCAAAGCCAATCCGCAGATCAAGCCTGATATAATTGCTGCTATTGTTTTGGCGCCAAATCATTGCCGCCAGTCCGGTTAGTGTATC
>JAPLFX010000088.1 GCA_026390445.1 Pseudomonadota bacterium | reverse complement strand
GCGCCGGCCACTTGCAGCGGTGGCTTAGGCGGTGTAGGCGGCGTGAGCAGCTTAGGACTGGTCGTGCCGATAATGTCAAACCCATCGGTACCTGCGGTTTTCGCTGCATCGATTTCCCACAGGCCAGAGGTCGTATTTTGCTTAAAGCACTGGCTGGTCATCACGGCTGCGACGGCCTTCTCGACGAAAGTCACTTGATCAGTCCCAGTCGCTAGGAGCGGTGCCCATTCGCTAGTCCTGGCGGTCTCCACCTTTTTATACTTGTAAAGTGGCGTGCCATTGGTCGTGATGGTGGTTCCTGCGACGCGGGCTTCGGTGTTGGCGAAAGGGTGAAAGATGCCGCGTGGCTTAAGGCTGATTGAGGCGTCTGCGTCACCCTCTTTGAGCGCGCGGCGAATGGAGATTCCAGAAGAGAAGTCGATGGATGCTGATCCGGAGTTGGCACATCCTTCCATCAAGCCGGTTGTCGCGTTGGCACTTGCCGAGAACACCATACCGCGAGCATTCTCTTTATAGGTCGATCCTGGATTCATCCAGAAGCCGATGGTCTGGCCAGTTGGCTTGCCATCTTTATTCTCGGTGTTGCTAACGGTGACGTAGTTGAAGCCGTTTCCGGGACCGCTACCTAGCGCGTAGTAAGTATTATCACTCTTTTTGTACGCACCATAATTTGGATCGCTCGTGGCCACGCTGAAGTCGGCGCCAACGTTGAAATCAACCAGGCCAGTCGAAGAAATCGGGTCAACACCAGCGATGAAGCGTCCCGAACGGGCCTCATAAGACATGGTAAAGCTTCCATCAGCAGCTTTGACGCGCTGGTAGGCGATCGAGACATAGGTCGTCACATCTTTGTCGCCGGAAGCACCCGCCATTGGGTCGGCCTTGCCGGCTGGCGGCTTCACGGCGAAGTATAAGGTGCCGTTATACTCTTCGTTGCTTGAATCCTTCGGCGAGTGGTTCAGGGTGAATGCCCGAACGTTCCCCTGATCGTCGGTCATTTTAAAGACCGACTGAAACACCTTCTGGCTAGATACGTCGCTCAAGCGCTTCATCGACATCGATGTGACGACTTCTTTGGTCCGTTTACCCTCAGCAAAGGCAGCTTTCAAAGCCGGAGCCAGGTCAAGAGTATCACCGACATTCGCAGGTATAAGATCGACTTTAGCTGGGTCAGTCCCCTCTGCTTTTGCCTTTGCCTTCTGGTCTTTATTGGCCTGACACAGTGCTGCATTCAGGACGGCCTGGGCACGATCTAAAGGATCCTTGATCTTGACGATTTGTGAACGAGCAAAGCCGACGAGGCAGGCCTCGCCTTTGGCGTTTTTACCATTGGCGGTACCCGTCGTTTGGGCGGTCGGGTTACCGGCATTGGTACTCTTGGTTTGGATCATATCGCTGTCAAACTCGTAGCAGGTTTCGCTGGTGGGCGGGGCTGGCGGCTTTTTAAAGCCAGCGGATAAGCACCCATCAGTGGCGCTACCGATGAGAATTTTTTGCTTTTCTTTCAGCTCGTCGGCTGGAGAAGATCCCGCATTTGCCGAGGCGTCGTCATCCAGGAGCAACCCATCATCGTCTAGAGCTAAGGCCGACGAGGTGGTCGAGGTCGAAAAGGCAGTCAGACTAAGGTTGCCCGGGATGGCCGCAGCGAGGGTGTTGAGTGCTGTGGTGGCCGTATTGCTTGTGCCGGTGTCAGTGGTTGCCGGTGTCGTCACCGTCGTGGTGTCGGTTGCAGCAGAACTCTTCTTTTTGCCGCATGCCGGCATGAAGATCACGGCCGTTGCTAGCGCCGAACCAGTCCACATTAACTGGCGTTTAGATAGGAGTGGATGAGTCATTCGTGGGCTCCAAAAATTGGGGGGTAATCACAGCTGCCATAACAAAGGTCGGATGCTAACAAAAAATCTTTACTTGCCCCAACTTAATGTGAATAAGATCAGCGTGTTATAGAATTTAAGGAGTTGTTGGACAAATGTATCCGCTAAGGGGAGTG
Organism: Pseudomonadota bacterium; assembly: GCA_026390445.1. Classification (GTDB taxonomy): domain Bacteria; phylum Bdellovibrionota_B; class Oligoflexia; order Oligoflexales; family CAIYRB01; genus CAIYRB01. Next base: position 8,866 of record JAPLFX010000088.1, on the reverse strand, counting down.
GGGGTCGTAAGCGAGACGGATAGAGCGAGGCCGGGTTTGACGACAAGCCCAAAAGACTTAGGCTTATCGCTGCGATACCTACTGTTTCGTATAGGTATCGGCCTCAAAGGCCTTTTCGCGAAGGGCATCGGTTTTGCCGGTATTGGTGGTGTCTTCAACACCGACGGACAGTTTTGTTCCGACCACCTTGTAAATACTGTATTGGACCGTCCCGACGTTGATCGCTTCATCGGTCGTGGCACCACACTTTTTGCCAATACCGTCCTTGGCAACATTGACCACCCAGTCTGAGTATTCACACAGCTTGACGCTATTCAGACTAGTAGCAATCGCTGCGGTGTTGGCGATGTAGGAAATCGTTGCATAGGTAAAATCAAACTTCTTGGCGTCCGCCGGCGTGCTTGCTGCGTCTCCTCCAGTCACTGTTCCGCTCCAGCTTCCCGAATACGATTGAGTGGTACAGGTGGTGTCCGAGAAATTTTGTGTTGTCCCAGTGGCTTTTGCAGCTGAAAAAACATAAGTCGTTTTCGATGATTGCTTCGCTGATACGACACAGCCTGTTACCCACGTCCCCTGCAACTCGGCAATTCCGGCACTGGCAGCCGTATCATCACTCTTTGATTTTTTGCCGCAGCTGACCATTAAGATGCCCATGATGGTGAAATGGAACATTCTATGAACGCGCATTGCTACTCCTAAATAGATAGTTTTGAATTGACGTGGGTTAATGTAGCACGACTTCGGGAATCTGTGCGACGGACTTAGTTTGCTCTCCCCTCTATACTCCGCTGCCACTCTTGTGCTTGTTTGAAGCGCCGCTCCGCCTCGGGAACATCCTTTTGATCCATCGCCACCCGTCCGAGCTGGACGGCGGCCTGCGGTAAGTCTCCAACGAGGATCAATGCATGCTCCAAGGCCTCTTTGGCGGCTTGAAGTTGACCCTGGCGGTGCAAGGTGATGCCGAGGTTTAAATAGGCCAGCCCGTAATTCGGCTGCAGGCGCAGGACTTCGCGAAATTCGCCCTCAGCTTCCGGCCATTGCCCTTTGACGCCGTAGGCCGTACCGAGGTTGTTGTGCACGGCCGCCTCGTCTTGCGCCCCGCGGGCGATGGCGGTGGTCCATAGGGTCACCGAGTCGCGCCAGATCAGGCATTGACTTCGGCTAAGGTGGGCAAGAGCCCAAAGTCCGATGAGTAAAGGTATGGCAAGGATGCACCCAGCCATATAGCGGCTAGCTTGTTTGCGTGCAGGCGACCTTAAAGTTAAAGTCCAGGGCACGGTACACAGCCCGAGAAAGGGCAGGATGGCGATGTAGGTGTAGCGATCGGCGGCGACGGTGTCGGCGATTTTAACGAGACCGAGCGTCGGTGCTAAGGCCACTAAGCTAAGGCCAAGGCACACGCCTAGGGCCGGCCAACGTCGCCTTAGGCGCCACGCCGACCAGATACAAAGCATGAGCACGATGGCAGCCGTCACCATCGATCCATCGACTTCGGAGCTGCCGCTAGTCAGAGGCTGAAATGGAGACAAGGCCTCAGGCAGTACGATTTGACGCAGGTATAAACCGATGGCCTTTAAAGCCTGGAGTAGGCGTTCGTCGATGGTTAGATGCTTGGTGAAGATCTCGGTGCCGATGAGACTTCTGGCCCAGACCGCTACGGCCATCGTCGCTAAGCCGACGCTGAGGAACGGGGCTAGGCGGACGGCGCGCCCTATTCCGCGACGCTGAGGCAAGCAGCGGTAGTCTATGGCAAGCACGGCACCGGCCAGGTACGCGCCAGTGGCTTTGGTTAAACAGCTGCAGATAAACAAGATAAGCGATAAGCACCAGAACACGCGAGTACGCTGCTTCGCTATATCGCTGACAAAGCTATAAGCTAGGCAACTCAGCAAAGCAAAGGTCGTACACAGCAGATAAGGCTGGCAGGAAACCCAGGCGACCGCTTCGACCCGGGCGGGATGTAGGGCAAAAAAGGCGGCGAGACCGCAGCACAGCCACAGGTCGGCCGCATCGCGCCTTGCAGTAGCTAGGTGGCGCAGACGCCATGCCAATAAGAAGGCGAGGGATGCGTTGACCGTATGGAGCGTTAAACTCACCAGGTGGTAGCCACGTGGATCTAGCGACCACTTGAGATACTGCAAGCGCAGCGCCAGCCAGGCGATCGGTTGGTAAACCCCAAGGAGCCTAGTGGACCAGGCCCAAGACCAACATTCAGCGCCCGGTCCCTGCAATGCGGCATTGTCGAGGATGGCATAGCCATCGTCCCAATTGACAAAATCATTGCCAAGAATCGGTGCAAAGGCATAGAGCACGGCGACGGATAGCGTCAACGCCAATCCGAGGTATAGCAAGAGGATGGTGTGCCGTTGTGGCCTGAACGTGATGCGCTGTGGCACAGATGATCCCCGGCGCCTCGATCTTACAGCCTTTGCCAACCCCGCCGGTTGACGCCGCTTAGCTGTGGATCTTATAGACGAATACATCTTCAGTCTGGTTTGATGATAAGCTAGCCAGACGAATGCATCAACCAACGCGCCAGCAGGTCGATTTAGCTGCGACGCAATCGTCGAAGACCTCGGCGACCATTTGTATACCACTAACCATCTATCCGATGGGCACCGCTTGAAGTGCACTGAACCACGTCTAGGCACTTGGATCCAAGGCGGCTTGCTGCTCGCTTTAGCCGTGCTGATCTATGCTCCGACATGGACTGCGCCTTTCTTCTTCGATGATCTAACTTATCTGGTCAATAATCCGGCCGTGCGTTCTCCCGCGGGCCTCGCCGCCATCTGGCGCGGGGCGAATATCGACTATTGGCCGCTGTCCTATTCATTGTTTTGGACCTGGTGGCGACTGTGGGGAGATCAGCCGCTAGCTTTTCACCTGCTCAATCTCGCCGTTCACTTGGGCAATACCTTTCTCTTGCTGGCGCTACTGCAGAGGCTGAAGCTGCGCCAGCCGTGGCTGATTGCCATGCTGTTCCTGTGTCACCCCATCAACGTCGAGGCCGTAGCTTGGATCTTTCAGTTAAAAACGACGCTGGCGATGGCTCTAGCTTTGCTCGCGGCGTGTACCTTCGTCGATGCTTGCCGCAGCCGGCGCAACGTGCTCTATGGATTAAGCGTCGTCTTGTTTGCCTTGTCGCTGCTCGCTAAGACCTCGGCGGTCATGCTTCCCGTACTTTGTTTCCTGTTTGTCTTGCAGCAACGCCCGGAATTGGGCTTGCGGCGCGCTTTGGCTTACGTCAGTCCACACGCCGCGGTTGCGCTGGTGCTCGGCTTGATCGCCGTGCGCTTTCAGGTCGCTGCGCCGGAGCAGCCAGAGTGGCATGGCGTTGTGCCGCATATGCTGCAGATCGTCACGGTGTTTTGGTTTTATCTGGGCAAAGCGTTGTGGCCCGAGCACCTGGCTTTATTTTATCCAAAATGGTCGCTAAGCGGTTTGATGCCGTGGCTAGCGGTTGGGATGACGGTCGCCTTCGGCTTGATGCTCGTCAGATGGCGCGAAAGACCGTTGGCAAAGCGCATCTTCATGGCGAGCTGCACCTACGCGCTATTGTTACTGCCGGCGCTGGGCCTGGTGCCGCTGCCCTTTATGCGGCTGGCTTGGGTGGCTGACCACTGGCAGTACCTAGCCTTGCCGGCCTTGCTTGCTATTGTCGTCGATGCTGCAGACCGCTCCTTACCTCTGGTCTGGATGCGTGTGGCTGGTGTCGGCGGCGTGGCGATCCTAAGCTTCTTGGCCGCACAGCGCGCCCGTGTCTTTGCTAGTCCGTTGGCGCTGTGGCAAGAGGCCGTGACGACGGCACCGCAGCTAGCCCTTGCGCACTATAATTTGGCCAATCTCTATCTGGCTCGGGGCGACTTAGCGGCGACGGCCGCAGCCTATCAAGCCGCGATAGAGGCCGACCCAAGCTATGCTCTGGCAGAGTTTGGCCTAGGTAGCGTGTGCTACCAAAGGCAGGACATAGCCGGAGCCACGATTCACCTCAAGCGCGCCTTGGCCTTGAATCCAGCGCTCGCTGAGGTCCATGGCAATCTCGCCTTGATCTATGCGCAAGCCGGTCAACTGGGTGCGGCCACTGCTGAATTGCATGCGGCCTTAAAGATCGCCCCATCGTGGCGGCGAGGGCATTATCATCTCGGCTTGATCCTCTACTCCTCCGGCGAGCTGCGCGGCGCCGCCAAGGAATTCGAGCAAACGCTACAACCTGAGGATGATCTGCATCTAGGTCGCGTGGGTTTGAGTAATGACTTTGCCCAGGAGGCCGAGGCGCGCCGCTACCTCGCTGAGATCAAGCATGCGCTTGAGGGCGCAACTCCCACTGTCACCCGCTAGTAGTAGACGGTCGGGTCGGTAAAGCGCCAATCCTTGTCGACGATAGCGCGCATGGTCGGCGTGTTGAGTGAATTCTGGCCGTCGCTGCTGCGACAGAAAGGCCGGTTCTGGCCGACATGGCTGCGCACGGTCGCCCAGGCGGTGTTGCGTTGTTCCTGGGTGATCTGGTGGCTTGCGGCAATCTCTTGGTATAGGGCGAAGGAGCCGCGCTTGGTGCGTTCTAAACGCTCGGTTGAACGGTCGACGGCGACCACGCCAAATTTCGGGCAATAGCCATCCGCCCATTCCCAATTATCTGAGAGAGTCCAAAGAATGTAGCCCCTGATGTCCATGCCGGCCTTTCTCGCCGCGGCTATGGCGAGGAGGTGTTCAATCAGATAAGAGGGGCGCAGCAGGTCGCTGGCGTCGGAAATGCCGTTTTCGGTGATGATGATCGGCAGCGGCTTGTCCTTGGTGTAGCGGTCATGCATATCCTTGAGGGTGAGGAATAGGCCAGTCGGATTGACTCCTCGACCAGAGTCGCTGTACTCGCGGTTGGGTTGAGGCGCAATGCTGGCGTTTTGAATATGCTCTTCGCCGTAATAATTAAGCCCCAAAAAGTCGAGATGATCGCGGATGCCATCGATGAAATAATAGTTCATGTTGGAGCGCGTGAAGTCGGCCAGCTTCTTATCGATAAAAGATTCGCCGGTTTGTAGTCCGACGTTGTGGGCGATGCCGACTGTTGCTGGTCCGTAGGAGTCCGTCAAGGGATCTTGACTTGATACGGTGTCAATGCTCTTGATGAGTCTATAGACCTGGTTGTGGGCCGCGATCATGTTATTAAATGCTTTGTAAACATTTCCTGTATAGTAGTTGGAATTAAACACTGCAGTGATATCAAATCCCTTGGCCGGCGGCCAAATCCCAGCACCGTAGGCCAGCGAGGCGAACACCGCTGGTTCGTTGAAGATCACCCACATATCGACATCAGCCTTAAACTCCGTAACGACGTCTCTGGAAAATGCACTAAAGTAGTCAATGGTATCGGCATTGGTCCATCCACCTTCGGTGTTGTTGCCCTTGCTGTCGCGCTTTAGGTTCATCAGCCAAATCGGTAGGGAGTGATGGTATAGGGTCATCATCACCGTCATATTTTGACTGCGGGCGTAGCGAACGATCTCGTGGTAGTGCGCCAAGGCCGCTTTGTCCATGACGCCCGGCATGCAACTGGCCTCCCGACCGGGACAACCATCCAAGGACGGTTGGGTTGGAACCAGGCGCCCCCAGTCGACTCCCATGCGAAAGACTTTGCTACCAAGTTCGTGGGCCAAATCGATTTCGGTTTTATAGTCGGTCCAGAAATTGAGGCGCAGCTCCGGAAAGCCGGCGTTGCGCCAGGCCTTGACCCCATCTTTTGATCGATCTTGGGCAAACTGAAGCCACATATCGTCGAGGTGGTCCTCCACATGCGCTGGCGCCGTGGCGACGCCAAAAAAGAAGTTGTCCGGAAAGGTCGCAACAACCCCGGCGGCGCTGCTAGCTGGTTCCGACTTGACGTCCGATCCGACCTTGTTGCTGGTCCGGCAAGCGGCGAGTCCCGTGAAGGCTAGGGTCAGTAACGACAAGCATGGCAAGCGGCGCAAGGACGATCTGAACAGGTCTTGCAGAAGCATATGGTGCATCCTTAAAGCAAATAAGGAACGGCGGTGGAATATCCGGGATTGATCGCATATACCATATCGTATCCATCGACTAAATGGAGCCCCCCCTTCGCGAAAGGACCTACTGTGAGCGCAGTATTAGCCACGCACGAACTGAGCAAAGCCTACGCCGGCAAGGCGGCGGTGACGAGCCTGTCGTTGTCTGTCGATGCCGGGCAGGTCTTCGGTCTGCTCGGTCTGAACGGCAGTGGCAAGACCACGACTCTGGCGATGCTGCTCGGAGCGGTCGTGCCTGATCGTGGCAGCGTGCGTTGGTTTGGTCAGGCCGCATCGGCACGCCAACGCCTGCGCATTGGGGCTTTGCTGGAACAGCCGAGTTTCTACCCATGGCTGTCGGGCGAGGCGAATGTGGCGACCATCGCGGCGATCAAGCGGGTCCCTGCGGTTGGTGTGCAACGCGCGTTGCAGCAGGTAGGCCTATGGTCGGCCCGGCATCAACTGTTTCACGCTTACTCCCTTGGCATGAAGCAGCGGCTCGGCATCGCCGCGGCCTTGCTAGGTAAGCCCGACGTGCTCGTCCTCGATGAGCCGACCAACGGCGTCGACGCGCAGGGCATCTACGACATTCGGGCCATCATCGGCGAGTTCGCCAAGGGCGGCGGCACGGTGATCCTGTCCAGCCATATCATGGATGAGGTCGAGAAGGTGTGCGACCACGTCGCCATCCTCAAGGCCGGTTCTTTGCACCATGTCGGACCGACGAAGGCGGTGTTCGCGACCGGTGGCTGGTTGGAACTCGGGGCCGTCGACCTCGCGGCTTTAGAGCGAGCCTTGCGCAAGCTCAATGCGCGTGCCCGCATCGAGCCTAGCGACGGAATCTTGCGTGTATACCAGTCCACCCTTAGCGGCGCCCAACTCAATAAACACTTGCTAGACGCAGGCATCGTGTTGCACCACCTCGTCCAACGCCAACCTAGCTTAGAGAGCCAATACCTGGCCTTGATGGGCAAGGGAGATCCGACATGATCCGTTTACTGACCGCCAAGTTGTTCGGCTACCGGAGCTTTCACCGCTTCACTCTGCTCCACCTGGGCTTGATCGTCCTTTTGAGCTACGCTGCAGCGCAGCTCACGCTCAACATCCAAGGCAGCGTCGACCAGTTGCACGGCCTCTTTGCCCGGCCGGCAGTCTGGCGCACCATCGTCGGACTGAGTCGTTGGCTGCTCTATATTCCGGCCTTTTTTGTCATTCAATTGGTCTGCGCTGAATTTGAACTAAGGGTCGTGCGGGCGCAGGTGATCGCCGGACTAGAGCGCTGGCAGATCGTGCTGAGCTGGGTCGTACAGAACCTCCTCCTCGTCGCATGCGGCGTGATCACCACCATCGCATGCGGCCTTCTCCTCGGCTACGCCTCGATCGAGCAGGCCGATGTCGGCGTCGCCTCGTCATTGCTATCCTTGCTTCGCGCCGAGCTAGGTTACCTCATCTACGGCATGGCCTTCCTCAACGCCGCCGTCCTCAGCGGCGTCCTGCTGCGCCGTCCGGTCCCGGCGATCATGCTGCTGGTGCTGTGGCCGTTGCTGATCGAGCCAATGTTGACCTTCACCCTCGAGCACAAACAGTTGGCCGCAGTCGTCCCTTATTTACCCTTCGCGAGCCTCGGTACCCTGGTGACCTGGCACAACCCCTCTGCGGCCTTCGATCCCTTCGCCCTCACCACCTGGGTCGCCCTTGCCTACGGCCTCGCCGCGGTCCTGGTCGCCGGGCTGTTGCTCGAACGAACCGATCTATAGCTAGATCCTTAACCAAATGGCGAGTCTCGGGATGGCGCGAGCTGGGTTGCTTGCGCCGCGAGGTCGGCCATCATGGCTCCGTGCAAACGGTCTCGTCGGGATAGTCGGCCACGGCCTGCATGATGCCAGGAGGCAGTGAGTCAGCTAGGTCTTTGAGTGTCGTTGACACCAACGCCAGATTGGCCTCGGTCGAATAGGGGACAAATTGAGCTGTGACATCGCCGCGGGCGCTGCTCACAACAGGGAAGATCTGAACGGGGGAGTGGCAGGAAAAATCAAAAGCATTAAGGCTCAATGACTTGACGCTGTCGCCAGAAAGTGTGGCCCAGGACACGGAGCGATCGCCAGTACCGTAGACGATCTTCCACTTGGAGTAGTCGCCCTGGCTCACGGCCGCGAGCGCCTTGAACAACTCGCCGCGCCCCCCAGTGGAGCTCGGTTGCGGCTGGGTGGCGAAGGACGCTGCCCGCGCGAAGCGGGCGAACGAGCTGGAACCGGTGGGCAAGGCCATTGATCCACCAAATCCCTGATACTTGCTCAGCTCCTGCCGATAGTCAGCATAGATACCGTTGGTCAGAACCTGCACATCGAGTTCTCGACCACTGTGGGCCACCAACTGGCCATGCAGATACTCGACGGTGACGCAACTCGTGGTGGCATCGCAGACCAGATAGTGGACCTTGGCATAGGCGGGCTCGATCCGAATGCTGGCAAGGTGCGCAGTCACCGCCTGCGTCGTGGCAAAGCGGTCCAGTTGGTACTGGATCCATTGCAGCTCATTGAGCGCCGCGCGGTCGTCGGGTTTGTTGTAGGCGGCGTCATCTAACCAGGCGATTTCGACAACCAATCCCGCTTCATTCATCCCGCCATTGGGGAATTCACGACCGAACTGATTGAACGTCACGCTACCGAACTGGGATGTCCAGGTGAGAGGTCGGCTGGTTTGGTCCAGCAGCAAAGCGGTCTTCTGCATGTGCCGCTTGTTGACCACGAGCAGGCCTTGCTCCTGGTCCCAGTCATAGCTCTTGCCGACCCAGTGCTGGCTGAACTTCGGCGCGGAGAGGATCGTGCAAGCCTGCGCCTGGGGATAGT
>JAPLFX010000026.1 GCA_026390445.1 Pseudomonadota bacterium | reverse complement strand
CTCTGGATCGGCGGGAACCGGGACAGGTTCGGTAGGGGTCAGCAACGTGGCGCTCAAGATCGATGCTAAAGGCGTCGACTCGACCAGCAGTTCGTTACGCCTCAGTTCTAATGAGAGCTTCGGATTGACTACTACTGACCCGTATCCTGGGATCGGCGTAAATTCCGGGGAAACGATTGTCGATGGTTTAAAAATCTGGGTCACGGGGCTCGCATTAAATAACCAGGTCGACTCGAACTCGAGCAACACCAACAATCGCACGGCGTCAATAGCCGACTGGTCTTCTTCACCAAAGGAACTGCAGATCGCCAAGGGATATGCAGGAACCTTTAACGAGACGATTAAGACCTACATAAAGCCTGGCGACTACAACCAAATGTCTGTCTCCATGCTCGATAAGATGGCGATAAAGGCCTACGCCTACCTAGACACGAATAACGATGGAACGATTGACGCCACGATTTACACAACGGCAACCCGCGTCACTAAGGTGGCTAGCGTTCTTGATCCTGCCGCCATGCCAAGTGATTATGATTACTATGTTTATGGCTATATCAACGCGTTGACAGCAGATAGCCTGACGGCGTCAACGAAGACCTCGAGCACCCTCACAGTATTCGATCAGCCAGTCACCATCCCCACCACGGATGTCGACGCAAAGGCAGCAGCAGGAGAGAAGGTAGCGGCTAGCACGGTGCCGCCATTCAGCCTTTCGCTATCACTGGTCGTTGACACCACGTACCTGATCAAAGTGTGGGATGGGCGGTTTGGAACCTCAAGCGCCACATCCTTGGTCCGCGGTGACGGCAAAGTCCCACCGCCTGTCTTTCCCTTCCCCATGGACAATATCCCTGCGGATGGCCGCCGCCATGATGTTGGACTCACCCAGCTTGACTTTTATCCGGAGGGTAAACCGGCATTTGGCGTCGGCAACTATATTCCGATGTTTGGCTTCGCAAATGTCGGCAAGGCGACTTTCGGTGTGTTTGCCTTTTCACTCGACCAGAACTTCGATAGCTTCTGGTCACCCACCAATGCAGGCGGTTTTAAAAAGACGCTTATCCTCACGCTCGCCTACGATTCAACTGGTAAACCTCTGCTGTCTCGGACCACGTCCCTCGCCGAAAGCCAAAACATGTTTATCGGCGCCTTGGGACGAGTCTTTGAAAAGCAGTCAGACGGCACCTACACTTTTTATACAAACTACGGGGTTAAGGATGCCTCTGGCAAGGACGATGGCGGACTCTACTACCACAGCGATAAGACCATGGCCGGACACAGTTTCAGTGGATTCAAAGCCAACGCCGCAGTCGGCGACACCTTTCAGGTCATACAAAATGACGGTCCGCGCTGCAATGCTGAATACAACTACTGTGTCGGCTCGGCTGGACGCGCGCTTTGGGTGAAACGCCTCAAATAAATTGTCCGGGCAGGTGCCATAGCCATAACTAGTCGCTGGCGCGAAATTCTATTTCGCACCAGCGACTAACTAGCCTTTGCGCAAACTCTTCGTGCGCCGCGTCGACCACTGATCGGTAAGGTCGATTAATTTTTGCGCTATTTCTTGGATCGGCAGTTCTACTTCAACAGCACCAATCCGCATTGCCGCACCAGGCATGCCATAGACAACGCAGGTCGCCTCGTTCTGGCCCAATGTGTACGCCCCAGACTCCCGCATGCGGAGCAGCCCATCCGCCCCATCTTTCCCCATCCCGGTGAGAATGACACCCACGGCGCCCGCACCCAAAACCTGGGCCCCCGAGCGAAACAGCACGTCGACCGAAGGCATGTGCCCACTCACCGTTGATCCAGCAGAGACGCGCACCTTAAGTGCAGACGTCGTTTGCTTGAGATCCATTTGATAGCCACCAGGTGCTATCAATACCCGACCATCTTTAACATCGTCGCCGTCAGCCGCCTCTTTAACTTCAAACGGCATCGTCGCGGCAAGGCTCGCGGCGAAGGCTTTGGAGAATTGAGCGGGAATATGCTGCACGATGACGATTGGCGGAATATTTGCTGGCATTTCCCGAAGAATCTCGCGCACAGCTTCAACTCCTCCGGTCGATGATCCAATCAATATAATCGGGCGAATCCCACTCGCCTGGATCCGACGCCGAATCGGCGTGACTCTAGCTAGCTCGACGCGCACCTTAGCGCGACTAGCATTCCTAAAGCGCTGGCAAATCTCGGTCGAAGACGCATCGATTTCACTTAGTGACGGTTTCTGAATGTAGTCGACGGCACCCGCCGCTAAGGCTTGCATCACTTGATCACCCTGCTCCATACGCAGGGACGTGACCATCACGATCGGCAAGCGCAATTTTGGCACAAGAAGGCGTACCAAGGTCACACCGTCCATCTGAGGCATATTGACATCCAAGGACAGGACCGTTGGTCTGAGCCGCGCGATCTGCTTTTCCACATCCAAGGGATTTTCGCATTCTCCGACCACTTCAATGTCCGGGTCCCGAGCAAAGATACTGCGCAACACCTGTCGGATTGTCTTGGAGTCGTCGACAATCAATACCCGAGTCTTCTCAGCAGAAGCGGGTAGGTGTCGCTCAATAGGCAGCAGACCACCATTTGGATTCTTAGAAGCGTGGGATTCACCAGGTGGCATCCCTTTTGAAGCCGCCAAGGGTTTACTCGCGTGCACTTGAGATTGAGTCTCCAAGGCGCCCTGCGTCGATGCAGCTGCGGTACCGGCCGCATGGGTTGCTACCGCACACCTAAGCTTCATCTTCAGTTCATCACCGCGTTCTGCCATGTTGCCCAAAGAGGGTTTCTCCACGTAGTCGACGGCGCCTAGCTCGAGCGCTTTCACGCCTAGCGTCGTTTCTTCACGAGCAATTGAACTGAGCATGACGATCGGCGGATGGCCAAGGACTCGTCGCTGCTGCAGGTAGTCAACCCCGCTTTTCACCGGCATATGTATGTCTAACGCCATAACGTCAAAGCTCAGGCGCGACGCCAGCTGTAAGGCTTCCTCGCCATTGGCTGCGGTACCAACGATGTCAAAACCCGCGTCCTTCGTCAGAATACTCTTAAGAATTGCCAGTATCGTCGGCGAATCATCGACTGCCAAAACACGAATGAGCGACTGTGATAGCGTCTTCGTCGGTACCGTGCTTACAGTAGACTTGGTCACCCCAGCGCCACTTCCTGGGACTTGACTTGTCATTGGGCTGGATAACACATCTGGCTTGGGAGCAAGCTGGTAGACAGAGGTACCAAGATTAGCAATAGGCAGCTTTAAACCACTGAGGCTTTCTGTCGTGCCAATAATAAAGTACGCATGAGAGGCCAGAAAGGCCATAATACGCGCAGTAACTTCGCGTATCTGTACCGGCGTGAAATAAATAAAAACGTTCCGACAGAAGACCAGATCGTAGGACTCTCCCGGCTTGGGCGCTGAAATGGCCATCAAGTTACCGGCATCAAAGCGACAAACCTGACGCAGAACATCCTTAGCGCGCACAAAGTTCGCGATATCACCAGTCCCGCGCGCCCAGCAACGACTGGTATAGACTGCTGGGGCAGACTTGATCTCATCAATCCGATAGACGCCATTCTTGGCTATCGCCACCGATTCAGGGTCAACATCGGTGGCATAGATTTCGAAGGTACCCCCAGGCATATGTTGTGGCCAATGGTGCAATAAAAACATCGCAAGTGAGTAGGTTTCTTGACCACGACTACATGCCATAGTCCAAACTCGCAGATGCCTTTTACCTAAGGCCTTGAGAGCTGCCGCAATGCGACCAAGGCCCTGCTCCCTTAGAAACTCAAAATGCTCGAATTCACGAAAGAAAAAGGTATGATGCGTCGTCAGTAGAGAAACCAAAACAGCGGTTTCATCGGTCAGATGTGCCTCAAGGTAGCGCGCATAAGCACGTGGATCAGACAATCCTAGGTCAATCATACGCCGGGAAATGCGCGCTTCGACCATCGAACGCTGGCGCTCGCCAAGCTGGACGCCGGTAATTTCGTGAACCAAACCCGAGACTCGGTCAATCAAGCGCTGGCCAAGCTCAGCTGCTGGGAGCAATGGCGCAACTGTGGACATCTAAAGATCCTCAAAGCGGGGATCGTCGGCCATCGGCACGCTGTCACCACCGACGGCTTTAGCTGCGCGTGGGCGGCCCCCAGCCGCCGTACTTACTGCACGGTCATTAGCCACAGCAAGTGATGGACTGGGCCGCCTTAGTTCGTGTACCTGAGCGGAACGACCGGATTCAGTCGAGCGATGCGAAGAAGACTTGGTTTTAGCGCTTGATACCAACGGATGCGCCTGCTGTGGAGTGCGGGACGCAGGAGAGTCCGCACTACCTTGAACGATCTGCCGCAACTCCTGGGTGTTGAGGGCCAGCGTCGCAACGCGCTCTGCAATCCGTTCAGCCTCTTCCGCAGTAGACCTTGACGCACTAGAGTTAGCATGAGTGACCTGATCGATCTGATTAATTGCCTTGGTGATTTCTGCAAGTCCGGTCGATGTCTCGGCCGTTGCATTCGATATTTCACCGACCATGGCGCCAACACTGGTCACGTTTTGCACTACTTCCTCAAGAGCTACATCACATTGACGGGCCAGACCGACGCCGGTTTCAACCCGGGCGCGGCCACTGCGTACAGCTTGCTCCACCCTCGTTTTCGTATCACTCACGATCTGCTCGACTCGCCGAATCGAACCGTCGAGCATGTCAGAAATTTCCCTCGCAGCTTTACCGCTCATCTGCGCCAAATTTCCAACCTCTTCGGCAACGACGGCGAATCCCTTGCCATGCTCTCCGGCACGGGCCGCCTCTACCGAGGCGTTGAACGACAGTAGTTTGGTTTGGAAGACAATCTCGTTGATGACTTTGGTTTTGCCGCCAATTTCATTGATCACTCGCGTAATCTCGACCAGTTGACGATTCGATTCCTCAACCTGGTGGGCGACCTCAGAGTTGCTCGCATTGATTTCGTCCATAGCACCAATCATGCTCTGTACGGCGCTACGACTACGCCCAGCGGCATCTTGGCTCGATGCGGCTACTCGCCGAGACTGCTCGGCATTCTCAGCACTTTTGCGCACCATCGCATTCATTTCTTCGACCGAGGCCGCGGTTTCTTGCACCGCAGCAGCCTGTTCGGTGACGGCTGAAGCTAGTTCATTTGAGGTCGTTGAAATGGCATCGGCAGCCTGCCTGGTTTCGTCAGTCGCTTGGACTAGAGCTGCATTTACCCTGGTAAGATTGGCGGTGGTGCGATTTATCGCGACGTAGACAACCACCAAGGTCGCAAAAATAAGCAAAATCGAAACCACAGCCATCACCAATACATCGCCCTCGGCTGGATCATGCTTGGATATCATGACACCAATGCGCCAATTTAGGCCTGGATAAGAGGAATAGCCCTTGGACGGGGCAACCCCGATATGGGCAGACCCAGACAACCCAGCAACCCGCGTGTCCCTGACAAAATTGCGCGGTGTCGTGGTCGCTGCTGCGGCCTCCGAGCTTAGGAATTTTTCCTTCAGCACCGCAGTCTCTTTGCTCGAATCCGAAAGCGTGGTTCCGTCTTGGCGCATTAAAATCGTCTCAACCTGCAGCACCGACTCGCTTTTCGCTGTGTTTGCGGACTCGGCTAGGACCGCTTGAACAACATCCTTCCATGATACGACATTTCGCCACACTCCGATAAGTTCACCGTTTTTTCCATGAATCGGCGCTGAAAACGCCATGGATGCACCATCGTTGGAGAATGTTTGGCCACTCATAGCATCGAAATACAGGTCTTCAATAAAGGAGGTTCCAGGCTTAACGGCACCGCTGGTGTTCGCTTTAAACCATTCCGCGTCGGCCGCGGATTGGCCGATAAATCTTTGCATTTGTAACGGTTGACCAGTCTTTGATCCGCTGTTCACAGCGACAAGTACTCCCTTTGCATCGTAGACCGTCATAAGATCGTAGATCGGCGCATAGATCTTGATCATGACATCCATGAAGTCGCGAATTTTCTGCACATCCCCGCTTATTGCCGCTTCAGACGAAGCAAATGCTTGAACATCGCCGTAGCGCTCAAACAAGTTACGGTCGAGAATATCAGCAATGGTCTTTGCCGCCGTCTCAGACACAATACCTCGACCTCTGTCAATAGTTCGAATCTCGCTCCAAATATTGATGAGCGTCGATGAAACGCCGATGATCCCAAGAACCAGAGTCAGTGCCAGGAGGCGAAATTTGAGTGAACGATGCTGCATATATACCCCTATGTTGTTCGTTGAATTTCTTTGCAAAAAGGCCTTACGATGCTGCGGCCACCTTTTTCATCGCGATTAAATCCTCAAGCGAAAGAGCCTTTGGCAGGTCAAGCAAGAGCACTAAGCGTTGATCCCGCTTAGCCACACCCTGGATATATTCAGAATTAACTCGAGTTTCGACGTCTGGACGCGGAGCAATATCCGCATCATCCAAGGTCATCACGGCCTCCACGGAATCAACGACAACACCAAACCTGAGTGGTTCAAAATCACAGATGACCACTGCGGTTTCACTGCTCCTCTCCGACTTAAAACCAAGTTTAGATCGCAAATCAAAGATGGAAATGATTTGACCACGCAGGTTCATGATACCGAGAAAGTGTGCGGGAGTGTGTGGGACTCGCGTTGTCTCGGGCATGGCAACAACTTCCCGAATCGAAAGAAGCGGAATTGCGAAATCTTCCTCGGCAAGCCGGAAGCGAAGGTAGCGACTGTGATGACTAGAAGCAGCACCTGTAACTAGTGCTAGTCCCTGATGAGGTCTTTCATTCATGCGGCACCTTTCGATCTTTTTTCCCTTTTAACTAGCTCCTTGAGATCAAGAATCAACGCCGCAGTGCCATCGCCAAGTACGGCTCCTCCGGTCACTCCACGTGATTGCCTGACTTCACTGCCGAGTCGTTTGATCACCACCTGTTGCCTCGACAATATTTCATCAACGGTAATGGCAAAGGGTTGACCTTTATCGCGAATAATCATCGCGGTCTCGTCGGGCGTCTGATTCTTCAGTCCGCGCTGACCTAACTGTGTGGCGAGTGAATGCATCGGAATCTGCTCTCCCCGCAGGCTCAAAATGGCGCCCAGCCCGACAACGTTATGAACATCCTCACGGCGCGCTCGAATGGACTCATGCACTTGCGTCAAAGGAATCACGTAGCGCTCACTACCCGACCGCACCACGAGGCCATCGATAATTGCTAGGGTCAACGGAAGATAGATGCGAAAAGTCGTGCCCTTTCCTAGCTCCGTCACCATTTGGATCTCGCCTTTAAGCACCGATTCGACATTGGTCTTCACCACATCCATGCCAACCCCACGCCCGGAGATATCTGATGCGGATGCCTTGGTGGAAAACCCTGCGACGAAAATTAGGTTTTGGCACTCCTCTTGGGTCAAAGACTGGTCGGCTCGGATTAGACCTTTCTCGACGGCCTTCTGCCGCAAAACAGTCGAGTTTAGTCCCTTCCCGTCGTCGGATATCTCCAGCATGATTTTTCCACCCTCATGCCCCGCAGAAAGGCGGATGCGACCTTTGGGAGACTTACCAGCCGCCGCGCGTTCACTAGGTGTTTCAATACCGTGATCAGAGGCATTGCGTATGAGGTGCACCAATGGATCGCCAAGTAGGTCCACGACCGTCTTGTCCAATTCAGTATCTTCACCATTGAGTTCTAGCTCGATATCCTTATCCAGGCTTTTTGCCGTGTCGCGGACGATGCGCTGCATTTTTTGAAAGGTCTGGCGCAGCGGCATCATCCGCAGACTCATTGAATTGTCCTGGATTTCCTTCGTGATTTTAGCCAGTTGAACCACGGTCTTTTGCAGCAAGGGTGATTCGATCTGATGCCGCTGCTGACTTAAAACAGTCTGCAAAATGACCAGCTCACCGATCATGGTAACTAGGCTGTCAACCCGCTCAAGACTGACGCGGATACTGTCGTCTACAACGGAAGACACGGCTTTCTTAGCTGCAGCGACTTCAACCTGCACCTTGACAAGGTTAGCTGTTGGGGGTGGTAGGGTTTGATCAACAGGTGGGTGAAGCATGGGGGCCGCAGCAGCGTGCTCTGTTCCTACAGGTGCCACGGAATCTGCAAATATCTCATAGCCAACCTCAGCAACACTGCTTGGGTTTGCTAGCTGGCCGTTGATCGCCGCCTTTAGTCGTTCAGCAAGATCTAGATCGGTGGCAACTTCGTCACCGCCGCGCTGACCGAGTACCATACGCCCAAGTTCGTCATTGCATAGTAAGAGCAAGTCAAAGACCTGTTGAGAGACAGGAATATCCTGATTTTTAATCTTCAGCATCAAGGACTCGAGATCATGAGTAAACGCACCAATCTCTGCATATCCCACAGCCTTCGAACTGCCCTTTAGGTTGTGGGCTGAACGAAAAATTTGATCGATGAGCTGGGTATTCGTTCGATCGTTTTCCCAAGCCAAAAACGCACGTTCCAGCGTCTCAAGCGTATCGACCGCTTCTTCGAGGAAGGTAGCCCTAAGCTGTTGTTGTAATTCGTCCACGTCCCCTCAACCTTTAAACCAGGTTCACAAAGGGCCATCGGTCAAATCCAAAATTTATTTAGGTAAAAATGCGCGAGAGGGTCTCTTTGGTCGCAATTACCTTGTCATTTTAGCCGAGTGTCTTTACCTGCGGCGCCTAACTTGGTCCATCGGCGCACGAGCAATTGGCCTGGGTGATCGACTCTAGGTCCTCACTGGAAGTGTGATCGAACCTACAAACTCTAATTATTTCGCGACCATCGACTATGTCGGTGGCCCTGAAATAGTTAGAGTTAGCAGCCAAGCCGCCGTTTTGCTCATCGAGGCGAGGTAAAGCGCTAAAACTCCTTACTCAGATGAACAAAATACTCTCGACCTGCCGCATAGTGCGACCCGTTGAAGCCGTTGGCCACCGTAATGGGATAGCGATCGTCGGAAATGTTTAGAATATCGGCGGACACTTTTAGACCGGAGGTCAACTCCTCGGACTTGGCGAAGGCATACCCCACCGTCGTATCGGCAGTCGTGTGGGGTGGCAAGGACCTTCTATTATTGGCTCCAGTCCTTAAACCACCGCCGTAAAGCGCCTGAGTCGTCCACCAAAAGCCGCTGTGTTTGTAGGTGACGCCTGCATTCGCGGTATTCATCTGTAGATGATCGAGATAGGTGTAGGAATCACCGGGTCCATCGCCTGATGGAAAGATGAATAAGCCACCAGAAAGGCCGCGCCCTTGGGCGATTTCATAGGAGTAGTTAAAAAAGTCCGACCAATGGTTGGTTAACTGCCCGGCTAGCGAGACCTCAGTGCCATAAGCATAGCCCTCTTTGAAATTGTACGGCTGAGCGACTGAGGTGTTGAGTAGCTGCGCATCGTCGATCATGTTTTTGGCTTTCTTATACCAGGTGTTCACCACCAAGGTCTGGTCTCCTAACACTTGCGCCAATCCCGCTTCGTAGTAGTCGTCCTTTTCCGCTTTAATATCGTAGGGAAGCAGCTGCCCCCCACCGACTGCCGCAAAGGTTTTCCGCAGGTTCTCGACAGCCGCCGGCTGGAATAATTTGCCGTAGAACAGGTGCAGCCGAGTGGTCTCGCTGACAAGGAAGGTGGCACCGAGCCGCGGCTGCAATGCCTGATCCTGGGGCTTCTCATCTTCGAATTCAAATTTTGTGTAGTCGTAGCGCAGACCAATATTTAGCGTTAGCCAATGGCTCGCAGCGATCTCATCTTGGAGGTAAACCGCGCCGAATTCCCCTTTATCAGTACCATCGTCCTTGCTCTCAATCACCGTTGGCGCCACGCCTCCTGCCGCAGGAGCCGTCGCAGTATACACGTCGATCGTTCCGGTGGTCCGTGAACGTTGCCCCTGAAAGCCAGCTTTAATACGGTTCGATTGGCCAAGATGAGTACTGAAGTCCGTTTTTAGGCCGTAATTATTGGTCGTGCGATCTTCCGCAAAGGACGATGCCGTCGCGCCCGGGATTACCGAGGCAGCGGTCAAATCAGCAGCTAAATCGTTACCAATGACAATGTCGGAGCCTTTCCAGTATGGCGCAACTTGAACATAAGTATCCGCCGCAAAGCTATGCTTCCAGACCAGCTGAGTGTACCGATTGCGTTCCGACTGATGATCCGCGGTCGTGGCTGGGGCATATTTGAAGCCCCCTTCATTGCCCCAATGATCCACGAAGTCACCAGCAAAAAATGGGCTCGTTGGACTAAACGAACTGGGATAATTCGGGATCTGGTAGTGACTGCGGGAGTTGAAGGCAATGAGCGACAGCGTATCGTTAGCCTGAATCAGATCGAATTTTGCAAACTCATTGTCCGAATTCGCTGCATCATGGACCGCCTGGCGGCCTCCTTGTACCTGCCGTGTCGGGCTTTCAGGCTGCGGCGTGTCTAGGCCGCGGTCGGTCTTAGTGTAGCTGCCAGACAGGTAATACTTGAATACTCCGTCCTTGGTCGAACCGCTGGCTTCAAGGCTCGGAGTAAAGGTGCGAAAGGAGCCGTATGACAATCCAACCGTCGCCCCTGGTTCCTCGGCCCCGCTTTTGCTAACCACATTGATCACAGCGGAAAGGCGTTCACCATACTCGGCGGGAATACCGCCCGTGATCACTTCCATGTGGTCGATGTTGCGCGGACTGAAGGACTGGCCAAAGGTATTCGATGGCGAGTCGGGTAGCTGCACCCCGTCAATCTGGTACTGGATATTCGCGTGATTGCCTCGCACAAAAGTCTGACCAAAAGGCCCTTCGACGATTCCAGGCGTCGTCGTAGCAAGCAGCTTTGGCAGCGTAATATCGCCGCCTTGGGGCATGCTTTCGATCGCCTCTTTATTTATCTGTTTGACGCTAGCTGGTGCTGAGTTGATATGACGCTTGCCAATTACCACCACCTCTTCAGCACTCGGCGATGGCTCGCTCGCCCCTAGCGCAGGAAGAGCTATGCCAAGCCCGATCATTACCGGCCATTTCATGGCTTGTCCTTTTAAGTCCGCGACTCGTTTAGGGTGTCCAGAATACCAAAGTTTGCGGATGCTAAATCTAATGCAAAAAATGTGCATCTAGAATTTGCACTAAAATACAAATGGCGCACGCTCCGCGCCTATCTCGGCGGCAAGCAGCAGCGTTCTAACCATGTATGGTCCAATGGCCCGCACATGCTAAACGCATGCAGGCGATGAACCTTCCCTCTGTGCGAACACAGCACAAGACAAAGAAAGACCGTGGCCAGCGAGGCCCAGTCCTTCTTTGTCAAAGAAGCTTTTTTGGCTTATTGCGCTAGTGCCGACTTAGCCTGGCCAACGAGTTGGCTAAAGGCTGGCTGATCATGAAGCGCTAGCTCGGCAAGGACACTGCGGTCCAAGCTGATGCCTTTGATCTTCAGACCATGGATAAACTCGGAGTAGCGCAGGCCGCCAGCACGAGCTGCCGCATTGATGCGGACGATCCACAGCTTACGGAAGTCCCGCTTACGGGTCCTACGGTCGCGGTACGAGAATTTTAGCGCCCGGCGAACCACATGAATGGCTGTACGGTAGCGGTTTTTGCGCGAGCCACGGAAGCCGCTGGCTAGGGCAAGGATCTTTTTTCTTCTGCGGCGGGCTTTAAAGCCCCGTTTGGCGCGGGTCATAGCTTACGAGTATCCTTCCAACTTAACCGTTCGGCAGACAGGGGAGCACACGACTAATATTAGACGGGTGAACGTATGCCCCTTTTTTCAGTTTATTTTTGCGATTGCGCGCCTTCTTTGTCAGAATGTGGCGCTTACCGGCTTGAGCACGCTTAATCTTGCCAGATGGCTTGATCTTGAAGCGCTTAGCGGCCGCTTTCCTCGTCTTAACTTTGTATGCCATTGCAACTGCCTCAAAAAACAGCAGACCTACGATTCACACCGCCTTACTGCGGCGGCCCAACCAAGAATCGAAGGATGTAGCACAAGCTTTTAGGGCAAGGCAACGGCAATCGTGCCATTGATCAAGAGTGACTTGTGGCCATGAATGGCCTCGTCCCATTCCTGACGCTTGACGACAAAGCGGCCATCCTTGGGGACGACGGCAATGGCCAACGGATTTTTCCCGACCGCCCCTTCCAACTCGTCTCCGGTTGGGTGCCTAAACCAGCGCCCCATCAGGTTCTTTTTGTAGGACTCCTGGGCCATGTCGCGGACGTCAAAGACCACGTCACCATGCTCATCGACGATGGAATACAATGCTCTGGGCTTGGTCGAGGCATTGGCGTTCAGCACCACCCCAGTATACTGGGCAGGAACGAGCTCGGCCGCTTCACGCTGGCGAAAATGCAGGCCAGACACAGACAGCGCCTTAGGCAAAGCGCTCTCCAAATGCACGCGTACCGTGCCGTCAGCAACATAGGTCGTATTATAGGAATGAGTCGAACTAGCTATCTGCTTAAGGGACTTGGCCGCATCTTCGGACGATTCATCGACACCTGAAACGGTAGCAGCAACCAGAGTCATATTGAGACTCCGCACTGCCTCAGTTGCGTAGGCCATGCCGTCATGCCAGGCATCTTTCTCCGCCTGTTTAAATCCCTCGGCCCCGGACCCGACAGCCGCTTGGCCGAAAAACCGTAAGCGCAGCGTGCTCCAGTTGACCTCAAGGCGGTCGTCCACCTCAACCAAAGGGGCAGACGACGCAGCTGGAGCGAACCCGAGGACTATATAGCAGGCGACTAACCACGCCTGAGCGAAACGGCGCATAGGCTCCTCCTCACTGACTCATTCGCATCTGTAGGGCAAACTTCGGAGCATGGAGTGGGAGCCTTCATCTTACCATAGAAGCTGGATGATCGCTTGGGTGGCCGAAGGCGACCCAGCGATGATGCCAGCGCCCTGGATATCGTAAGTCCTCCCGTCGGGCGGCACATAGTTGCCAACGGCACCCCCCGCCTCGGTCACTAAAAGCGAACCGGCGGCAACGTCCCAGGGCTGCAGACCAGCTTCCCAAAAAGCATCGTAGACCCCCTCAGCGACCATGGCCAGGTCGAGTGCGGCAGCCCCATCGCGACGGATGCTTTGACAGTGGGTGGACACCTTGGCAAAGCGTTCAATCTCGGTCTGCAATGACTTCCCCTGCATATAGTAGAAGCCGGCGACCAGAAAACATTGGCTAAAGGGGCGGCTGGCGGCGACTCGGATCGGCCGTCCATCCACATAGGCGCCTTCGCCTAGACCAGCATAATAGAAGCGCTGCCGGGGAGCGTCAAACACCGCGCCATGCAGCATTTCGATCGAGCTATCAGCGCGAAATCGCCCCCGGCCAATCGAAATGCAATAAAATGGATAGCCATTGGCGTAGTTGGTGGTGCCATCGAGCGGGTCGATCACCCAAACGAAGGTACCCGGCCTAGCCGCGGCCGACGAGCGCCCTGCCTCCTCGGAATAGATGTCATCGCCAGGGAACTGCCGCTTGATGCGGTCGATAATCACCTTTTCACTGGCCAGGTCGGCAGCCGTGACCAAGCTGGTGTCAGGCTTGAGGGAGATCTGCAGGGTGCTACCCCGCCGCGATTCGAGCTCCTTGGCCGCAAGTACCATCGTCTCGGATAAGAAATGGTAGATTTCGGAGCTGATCCTCTTATCAAGTACCATGAGGTCCCCACAAAAGCTGAAAGCGGGGCGTCAAATGACATCCCCAGGACAAGTAACCGCAGTATATTGTATTACGGTACGATACGGGCTGCCACCCAGAGCACACGACGCTCGGGACACCAGCTCGATTAGCCTTCAAGGAGTTTCCGCCTATGCCCTATTTGTTGCTAGCAATCGCCGCTATCGGTGTTGGTTACCTACTGTTTTTCGTCGTCTACCACGCACTGCCAAAGCGCCTTCGCGCCGATCACCAGCGCCAGCACGATGACATTCTAGCCGACGCACGCAGCCAGGCGGTTGAGCGACGCAAGAATGAAGCGGAAAGGCTGGAGGACGAGCATCAGCTAATGATCGAACAGCTCGACGCCGACATCAAAGAGCGGCAAGAAGACATGAAGATCACTGAAGAAGACCATATCGCTCAGGAACGCTCGCTAGCGCTCGAAGAAAACCACCTGCAAAAACTGACTAAAGAGATGGAGGTCCACGAGCAAAAAGTCAGCCAACTGCGTCAGGCTCACGAAGCAAAACTAGCTGAGGTCCAGGATCTACGCTCCCAGTTGAAGCAAAAGTTAGAAAGTCTGGCCAACGTCGACGCCGTCGCTGTTAGTAAGAGCATCCAAACGAACTTGATCGAATCGCGGCAACGCGAGTGCCAAAAGCAGCTGAAAAATCTCGACGATGAGCTGGCTTCATCGCACAAACGCCTGGCTCAACGCACGATGACTCGGGTGATGGCAAGGTACGCACCAGAGTTCTACTGGCCAAAGTCCATCAACTTTGTCGAACTCGCCGACCGGCAGATGGCCGAGAAGCTGCTTGAAGAAGGCGTCGGGCTTATCGCCGACCTGAAGGAAAAGGCAGAGATCGAAATCGAAGTGTTGAACGATCCGTCGATGCAGATGGCCATCGTAAAACTGGCCGGAGGAGCCGGTATCAATCGCGAAGCGGTGCGCCTTGCATTTAATGACTTACTGCCCAAGGGGCCTGGTGGGTGGGGCAAGGCCGCGATAACTTACGATAAACATCGTGCTTTGCTGGAACAGCAAGCGGTAACATTGGGCCGTCAAGCGGTTCGGGAAGTTCAACTAGAAGGTATCCATCCGGAAATTCAACGCCTCGTCGGTTACCTCAACTGGCGGACCAGCTACCGGCAAAACCAGTGGTACCATACCGTCGAAGTTGCCAAGCTAGCCGGCATCATCGCCAGTGAGCTCGGCGTCGATGCGGATGCGGCCAAGCGCGTCGGACTACTTCACGATATCGGCAAGGCCATCGACTACCGGATTGAAGGCAGTCATGCCGTCATCAGCGGCGACTATGCTGATCGCTTTGGCGAGCGGCGCATGATTTGCGACACGGTCATGTCTCACCATAGCGATCTGCTCGTTGAAACCCCCTTGGCCTATGTGCTGCGCTCGGCAGACACCCTTT
This sequence comes from Pseudomonadota bacterium, assembly GCA_026390445.1. Classification (GTDB taxonomy): domain Bacteria; phylum Bdellovibrionota_B; class Oligoflexia; order Oligoflexales; family CAIYRB01; genus CAIYRB01. Next base: position 26,895 of record JAPLFX010000026.1, on the reverse strand, counting down.
CAGGGGCCCGCCCGGGGGCTCGGGTGAATCTAGAGGAGGGTTATCAAACTCGGATGTCAGGAATCGAACATTGCGTCCGCAGTTTTCCTGGAATCGTCAGTCTTTCCATCATGAACGGCGCCCGCGAGGTCCACGTCGAAGTCAGTCACAAAAGGGTGCAAGAGAACGATATGGAGCTTTTATCGCAAAGCATCGCCAAAAAAATCCAGGAAGAGGTCGCTTTTCCTGGCGAGATTAAGATCCTTGTCTCACGGCGCTTTGAGGCTACAGCCGTCGCATGAGTCAACCCAACCGCGCCGAACTTAACGAGATTCGTAAAAAGGTCGACCTCTACCTCAGTGTGCATCGCTACGATGCCGCCGAAAAGCTGTTGCGCGCCACGCTCGCCGATCATGGCCCGCTGGCGAATATACACAACCTGCTTGGCGTGACCTTCCACCAACAGTCGAAGTTTGTTGAAGCCCTCAAAGAGTTCCACAAAGCACTCAGCCTCAACGGGGAGTATGTCGAGGCAGCACTCAACTTAGCCGCGACTTTGTGTGACCTCAGCCGCTACGAGGAAGCCCAAGCCATCTTTACCAAGCTCGACCAACAGGTCGGTGGCAAGAAAAAGCAACCCGGCTTGGTCCTCGGTCGCCTCGCCAATCATCACGCCCAAAGCGGCCAGTCCTACGAAGAAAGTGGCATGCTCAGTGAGGCTATTCTTGAGTACCGCAAGGCGTTATCGCTGTTCGAACGCATGCCCGACGTCAAACTCGCCTTGGTGAAGCTCTACGTCCGCACCGGTCAAACCGATAAAGCCAAGCAGGAGTGCGAAGAAATCGTCAAGATTTGCCCGGACTTGGCCAGCGGCCACACGTGGCTGGGGATCCTTTACTACAAGTTAGGGCGCCGCGAGCTCGCTCGCAAACATTGGGAAAAAGCCCAGCAATTATCGCCGGATGACCTGGCATCTCGGGCCTACTTGAAGCTTGCCCGGGCTTGGCCGCCGGCGGAAGCAGTCCGGTCCGGCCACGAAAAATCACAATAGCTAAACTCCATGGCCGCATCTGCCGATGCCAATGGCTGGGGGTAACCTATTCGTGAGCAACGAGTTTCTTTTTAATCCTGCCAGTCTGACGATCATGATCGTCGATGACCATGACCCGATCCGTAAGGGGATCAAGCGGGTCGTTGCCGCCATGGGTTTTACGGAAATCATCGAGTGTTTCGATGGTGAAGAGGCCCTTAAGATTCTGAACAAGCGCCCCATAGACCTGATGATCCTAGACCTATATATGCGTCATTACTCGGGATTTGATGTACTCGAGCATATCCGCAATCGAGCCATTGCGGCTGACATTCCCGTGATTGTCGTCACCGGAGAAGCGAGTAAAGAAGAGATCGTTAAGGCTGCTGATATGGGTGCTGAGGACTACCTATTAAAGCCCTTTCAAGCCAATGACTTAGAAAAGAAAGTCATTAAGACGCTGAACAAATACTACTCGCCCACGCCGCTGCTAAAAACCCTGCGCAAAGCTGAACGCCTTTACCTTGAGAATAACTATGGCGAGGCGCTAAAAGGTTTTGACGCGGCCTTGGCCTTGGATGCCCTGAGTGCTCGGGCTATTCATGGTAAATCCCTCAGCCTCGACAAGTTAAATCGTCACGAAGAGGCGATAGCGACCCTTAGCGAGTCGATTAAAAATAACAGCAGCTATCATAAGAGCTATGGCGCCATCGCGGACATCTTCATCAAGCATAACCGTCCGGTCGAGGCGATCGATGCCATGCAACATGAGTTAGAGATCAACCCAAAGCAGCCAAATCGGCAGATCCACATTGCTAAACTCTTGCTCAAGGAAGGCCAGCCGATGGAAGCCGTGGCCCACTACCGGGTGGCGCTGCAAGAAAACGCCAAACACCTGGAAGCCTTGATGGGCATGGGCCACGCCTATGCTTTGGCGGGCAACCTCGACAAGGCGTTGTACTATTTCAAGCGTGTCAGGCGCTATCATCCGACGGCGACCAAAGCCCTCGAGTCAGCGATGCGCTATGCCCTCGCAGCAAACGAAGCCCGTAAAATCGAACTACTGCTCAAAGATGAACGCACGGCCCATCCGGATCGTCTTGACGCGGTGATCCTGCTGGCAATTTTTTATGTCAAACAGGCTCGGGATGATGAGGCCCTTGCCGTAGCAGACGAGCTTCTTGCTGAAGACCCTAACCTTCTTCATGCCTTGCGCATTCGCGCCTCAATCATGGTTAAGCGCAAGGATATGACCGGCGCGCTCGCCGTCCTCGAGCGCATTTCGATCGTCGCACCCACAGTTGAAGCTTTTAATAATATTGGCGAAACCTTCATTGCCCTGGGACAAATTGCCGAAGCGATTCAGGCCCTAGGCAAGGCCCTGTCCCATGATGGCACGAATGCCCAATCGATCCTGCTCCTAGCCCAGGCCTATGCAAAATCCAACCAGTGGGTCAAGGCCGCTCTCCTCTACCGGCGCGCTGGTCAACTAGGTGCACCAGCTGAAAAGTGTGCCACCGAGGCGCACCACTGCACGCAGGAAGTCATGAACCGTAGGCACCGCCCACGCCTGGCATCATAAGGTCGTCCTCTATCGCCGCTCCGCGTTCCTTTTGCTATACAAGCTAGAAGGCAACCTAGCGGTGCAAAGGTAGAGATGCAGAACCATGAATCTTGGCAAAGCTATTTCATCTGGCTGGAGGAGCGAGGTTTCGCTTATCCGTGGCCAAGTTCGTCGGTCACTCCTGACGACCAAACACGCCAGCCGACAAGCCCGGTGCGCCTCTTAGCCGTCAGTGATACCGTACTAGCCATTGAAGAACGCGGCCTTTTGGACAAAATGCTCGCCGCCATGGGACTAGCCCAGGAGCAATGTCTCATTGCCGAAGGACAGCTTGCTGCGGCGACGTGGGAGAAGGTCGCCACCGAGCTAGTCCTCGTCCTTGGTGCTGGAGCCGGGCAGGCTATGGGCTTGGACCCCGCGGCATGGGTCAACTCCAGGGGTACGATCATCGCGCATCCTAAGGTCAGCCTCGGCCTTTTACCAATCTCCCACCCAAGTACCTTGATTCGCCAGCCCACGGATAAGCGACAGGCCTGGGTCGATCTGCAGCTGGGAATGCGTTGCCTCGGACTTGTCCCGCATCACTCTTAATCACGAGATGGTCGACTCATGGAAGTATTGTTGGTTTCGCAGCTAGTCCTGGCCTTTGCCTCTTTGGGTATCCTCATCTACTTGTTGCTTCGCTCGCGAAACAACCCCCTACGCGAAGATCTGGCCACCGCCCGCCGTGAGGGGCTTGAGGCGGCCCGCGACAGCCGTCAGGAGCTTGCTCTGAGGCTCGACGCCATCCGCGCGCAAATTGCCGGCGATGCTGCCCTATCTCGGCGTGAAACAAGCGCAACCTTAGGGGAACTTAGGTCCCAGCTTGACGCCATTCGCATTCAAGTCGCGGGTGACGCACAAAACTCAAGGCAAGAAAGCAGCACCCGAATGGGCGAGCTCCGCCTCACGGTAGAGCGCCAGCTCGCAGCGATGCAAAACGACAACAGCCAAAAACTAGAGAAGATGCGCCAAACCGTCGAAGAAAAACTCGAGGGCACCCTGGAACGCCGCCTTGGCGCCTCGTTCAAACACGTTAGCGACCGCCTTGAGGAAGTCCATAGGGGGCTAGGTGAGATGCAGACCCTGGCGGTCGGCGTCGGTGACCTCAAGCGAGTGATGGCTAATGTTAAGACCAGAGGGATCTGGGGCGAGATCCAGCTTGGAGCCCTCCTTGAGCAGATCTTATCGCCCGAACAATTCAGTACCAACGTCCTCACCAAAAAGGACGGAACCGGCCGAGTCGAGTTTGCCATTAAAATGCCTGGGCGTGACGGCCAGGAAAGTGGCTTTATCTGGCTGCCGATCGATGCGAAATTCCCTATGGACACCTACCACCGCCTGGTGGACGCTCAGGACCGTGCTGACGGCGAGGCCTGCGAGCAAGCCTTTCGCCAGCTTGAGTCGTTTATCAAGCAATCGGCCAAAGACATCTCTGAAAAGTACGTCGGTCCGCCTGAAACGACCGACTTTGCGATTATGTACTTGCCCACTGAAGGACTGTTTGCCGAGGTCGCGCGCCGACCAGCATTGGTCGAAGTGATCCAGCGTGACCACCGGGTGATCATCGCCGGCCCAACCACACTCGCAGCCCTGCTCAACAGTCTACAGATGGGCTTTCGCACCCTGGCCATCCAGCAACGCTCCAGCCAGGTGTGGGGAATCCTCGGAGCGGTGAAGGCGGAGTTCAGTACGTTTGCGGACACACTCGACAAGGTCCAAAAGAAGCTCGATGAGGCCGGCAAATCCATCGGCGCCGCGCAGACCAGAACCCGTGTCATCAGCCGCAAGCTCAAAAAGGTCGAGGATCACGCACCTGCCTCAGAAAGTGGAAACTCCCCGCTGGGCCTCGAGGGCGCCAGCAGGGAGTCGGGTCTACCATCAGAAACTCTGACTGATTAAGACGGGGATCCTTCCTCGTACTCGGCGTCGACCACATCGTCCTTGCCAGCTGCTTTGCCACCCGGGCCTGCCGCACCAGCAGAACCGTCGGCGGCCGTGGCCCCTGGCTGAGCGCCGGTATTTTTGTAAAGCTCTTCCGCCAACTTGTGGAAGCGCTTTTCCAGCTCCTCACGAGCCGCCGTCAGGACATCCTTGTCTTCGCTATCCAGTTTGCCTTTGGCTGTGACAATGGCCGCCTCGATGTCGGTCTTCACAGCTGCCGGAACCTTGTCGCCGCTTTCCTTGATCATCTTTTCGCACTGGAAGATCAGAGAATCTAAACCGTTCTTAGCTTCGACGGATTCACGACGTTTCTTATCCTCGTCGGCATGGAGCTCAGCGTCGCGCACCATGTTCTTGATTTCATCCTCATTGAGCCGAGTCGAGGCCTGAATGGTCACCTTTTGCTCGCGGCCAGTGCCTAGATCCTTGGCAAAGACCGATACGATGCCGTTGGCATCGATATCAAAAGTCACCTCGATCTGCGGCACGCCGCGTGGGGCTGGCGGCAGGTTGTCTAGGCTAAACATCGCCATCTGGCGGTTACCTTTAGCGATTTCGCGCTCACCCTGGAGCACATGGATCTGCACCGAGCTTTGGTTGTCTGCCGCGGTCGAGAAGACCTGGCTCTTACGAGTCGGAATCGTCGTGTTGCGCTCGATCAACTTGGTCATGACACCGCCCAGGGTCTCAATGCCCAAGGACAGGGGGGTGACATCCAACAGAAGAACGTCCTTAACTTCGCCGCCAAGGATACCGGCCTGAACGGCTGCACCGATCGCAACGACTTCATCAGGGTTCACCGACTTGTTCGGTTCTTTGTTGAAAAAGTCCTTCACCCGCTTTTGCACCAACGGTATCCGAGTCGAACCACCGACCAGAAGAACCTCATCGATGTCAGCCACTGTCAGGCCAGAGTCAGCCATCACTTTTTGGACGGGCACCATGGTTCTATCGATCACATCGTGGACGAGCTTTTCAAAGTCCGAGCGGCTGATGCTGACGGTCAAGTGCTTGGGACCGCTTTGGTCGGCAGTGAGGAACGGGAGATTGATCTCTGTCGCCTGGGCCGAAGACAGCTCGATCTTTGCCTTCTCAGCCGCTTCCTTCAGACGCTGCATGGCCATCGGGTCTTTGGAGACATCGATCCCGGTGTCGCTTTTGAACCGTTTGACCAACCAATCGATCAAAAGTTCATCAATGTTATCGCCACCTAAATGGGTATCACCGTTGGTCGCCAGCACTTCGACGACGTTGTCACCGACCTCAAGGATCGAGACATCGAACGTACCGCCACCAAAGTCATAGACCGCAATCTTTTCGCTCTTCTTCTTGTCCAGGCCGTAGGCCAGAGCTGCCGCAGTCGGCTCAGCGACGATGCGCTTGACATCCAACCCAGCGATCTTACCGGCATCCTTGGTAGCTTGACGCTGACTATCATTGAAGTAAGCAGGCACTGTGATCACGGCCTCCGTGACCTTCTCACCGAGATAATCCTCGGCAGCTTGCTTCAGCTTGCCGAGCACTTTGGCGGCGATCTCCTGCGGCGTGTACTGCTTTGCGTCGACATCGATGACGGCCAAGCCATTCTTGCCTTTGCCGACCTTGAACGGCATCCGTGCGGCCTCGTCACTGCGTTCGTCAAAGGTACAACCAATGAAACGCTTTGCCGAGAACACCGTGCGCTGGGGATTGGTAACCGCCTGGCGACGAGCCGCAGCCCCCACTAGCACCTCGCCCTCCTTGGTGAACGCGACAACGCTAGGAGTCGTCCTTTGCCCCTCGGCGTTGGCAATAACCTTGGGCTGATTCCCCTCCATGATCGCCACGACCGAGTTGGTGGTGCCGAGGTCGATGCCGATAATCTTACCCATGCTATCTCCTATCTTGCCGATATATTTGACTTTGAATTTAAAGTGCCCAGCCCATCAGTCTCTCATAAACCTAATGCCGCTACGCCGACTGTCAAGGGCTATCGTGGTACCATATTTGCTGGAGGTCCCACCGATGTACGAATTAGCGTGTCCAGCATGTAACTCGCCATCTCAGTACGACATCAGCGACTACCTTCTGATGTGCCCGTTTTGCTCGGCGACCTTCCGCCTCGACAAAGAGTCGGGCCAGAAGGAGATCTTTAACGACCACTACATCATTGCCAACACGTCTAATCCGGTCCAGGTCAAGTCGCTTGTACTGGAATGGTTGACCCGCCTCAACCACAAACCGAACGCTACGGCAAAAGAATACTTTATTACAAATATCAGTGGCCTAAGCCGCCCCTATTGGGTGGTCTCCCTGGAGGTTTACACAGTCTGGAAAGGACTCGTGCAACGTCAGCACCGAGTCCGACTAGATTCCTACCCCGGCACCGACTATCTGATTGAACACGGTCAATTCAAGCGCAACTATCGTTGGGCCATCTCAGGTCGGAACAACATCTGTGAATCGTGGGGCATGACACGCCTGCACGAGCCAAAGGAGCCGATAGAGGTGGCTTGGGACGGCTTCCCCCTCGACTCGACCTTTTCTCGCGGCCAGCTGCAAGAGCCAAAAACGGAAAAGAGTGCCTACGATTCGCGCGAATTCTTCGAATTCAAATTTAGCAATGGCCTAGCCATTATCGGTGTTCAAGTTGATGAAGACGAAGCACTAAGGCGAGCCAAACTTCATGTCGAACAGTACCATCTGGAGCTATCAAAGCTAAATGTTGACTACCTCACTGACTTCCGTACCGAGGTCGAGGTTGCCGGGGTTCAACTGGTCCACTTACCGTTTTGGTATGCAACCTACGTTTATCGACCGCGTACCATTCTGCGCCACTTCTATCGACCCAAAGAGAAAAACGTGATCCTCGAGGGCTACAACAATGGAGTCCTCGCCGGAGAACTTCCGATCAGGCATAAAGACAAGTTATGGGTCAACGCACTGATCTGCGGCGCCGCATCTGTCATCCTGTTTCTTCTCGGCCTGGCCTGGCACAGCGCCTTCTTTGTGGTCGCCTTGTTCGGAGCCGTTGTTACCGCAGCAAGCGCATATGTCGCCTTGACCCGCGCAGCGGAGGCCAACGAACAAGCACCGGTGGTTGAGCGTACAGCGCAGGCATAATTGATCACTCGCCCGACACTAGGATACTTTGACTCCTAAATCGTCAAAAGCGTCTTCCTCGTCTGCTTTCTCGACGAGACGCTGTGGCGGCTTGTCCTGCTGCTCAGGGAAATAGATTTTCTTCAATCTCGCTTCGAGAGTGTACGGAGTCACCGGCTTCACCTGAAACAGGTGAGTCGGAATCACGGCCTTTAGGTTCTCCAAAATCTTCGGGTCCCCGGCCAACCAGGAAATGATGACGCAAACGGTTTCCGGAGAAAACTGCTGAATCTTTCTATAGCACTCGATTCCATCCATTTCTGGCATGATGATATCGATACTGACAATGTCCGGCTTGAGCGTACGCAGCATCTCCAGACCGATGACGCCGTTGGCGGCCGAGCCCTTGACGACCAGACCTACATTGGTAAAGACCTTGGTTAACTCATCGCGCACCCCGTTTGAGTCATCGATGATGAGTACGCTTTTGCCGACCCAGGGTTTATTTGTCATGGTGATCGTCCTCCCCTCTCATTGCAGATCATAACGCCTTATCGACAAATCTCGACAGGCGTTGAGTAGCAACATTGCGCTAATCAACAAGGCGAGTGGGCGAAGCCACTCGGGAAGGGCTGCGGCTTCAGGCGCCAGCCAGGGGAAGCGCACGGTCAGGCCTGCTACATGACGAACGCATTCGGAGAAAGTTGCATGAAATGCCAAGAGCAACGCACGTCCAGGTAGGCCTGGTAAAAAGACGACCAATAAGCCAGTCGCGAGGAGCAATCCAAGGAGCGGTACCAAACAGAGGTTAGCGACCAACCCGATAAAACTGACCTGACCAAAGACCCCAAAGACCAAAAGCATCAGCCTAAGCTGCAGGCCCAGTGTCAGCCTCAGGCCACGTCCAAATCCCCGCTTCCACTCCGCGTGACCGACGTGGACCACCAGCAAATAGGCTCCCCAAGTCACCAACGTCGCCTCGCTGACAAAGCCAATTGGGAAGATCAGGGTTTGCAGGGCGGCTCCGAGGAGCATGCGGGTCGGCAAAGGCATGGCACCGATAAACACGCAGCCGCACTGATACCAGACAAACAAAAAAGTCGCGCGCTGGGCAGGAACAGGCATGCCGGCCATCACCAGGTAGATCAAGCTGACAACTGCCGCCACAATGCGGGCAAGGGCCGTGACCTCGGGCCACACTGAATTGGGAATCAGTCTGATAGCATAGGCCACATGCAGCGGGATGCGGAACAGCAAGGACCAAAGAGACACCATCAATGTCACGTGAAGTCCGCTGACAATTAGCAAATGATAAACGCCAATCAATTTAAACGCTGCTTTAATTGCCGGCGACAAATCCCGCTTATCACCTAACAAAATCGCCCCGAGCCAACCTCTGGGCACCGCCTCGCGCCATTTTCGGACCTCGCGCAAAGTCTCCCGCCCCTTAGCGGCCAGAGCCAGCGCCGGGCCAAGCTCCGAAAGCTGCCCGCTCACTAAACTAAAATGTGAGCTCAGCCGCGAAAAGAGTCGAGGTGCATCGGGCGCGGCCAAGACGCCACGGCCGACGGCACCTTGGACGCGCCGACCATAGCTTTCGAAAACCAGGCCCCCAGAGCGCAGCAATACCGGCCCTGGACTGCCGTCATTAACCGACACCATGACGATCTGCGCTTCGGACAGACTCAAAGAAAGCGCTGGCCCTGCATGCGCAAACCCCCAAATGAAGGCGAAAATCCCTAGAAAGATACCGCACCAAGGTCTCAACCAGGACACCTGCCAAACCCGACTAAGAACCAGCGCCAGGCCAACACAGAGGCGGCGAGCCGCCGGATGCTCCATCCAGTAGATAAGCTCCCATGAGCTAAGTGCCCGGCCAAACAAGTTGCCCAAAATAAATAAAGCGACCCACAGCTTCAACATAACAACAGCTTCTACAGCACAGGTACGGACTCGCACCAACGACCTGGCAAGACATGATAAAATAGCAAGGGTCTGCGTCCCTCACTTCCTTCCCTCCTCCGCAAAAGGCTCTAGCTCATGCCTGATGGTTTGACCCTCCAGGATCACCCTGGATTAGCGACCTGGTACCGCGCCCACAGCGCAACCCCGCCAGGTGTCGATCAGCCAGCCCAACTCTTGGTCTGGAGGCTTTGTGAAGCCATGTGTACCGGGCCAACGTCGTCGGTACGACGTTTAGTCGATGGTTTGCGGGTCTTCATGACCACGTCTTCCGCACCACTGCAGGACTTCCTGCAAGCAGAAGATGTCTGCCACGGATGCGACGCAAAACTCCTAGAGCTTATCGGCGGACTTGGCGAAGCAGCCGTGCGCAGCGAATACGCGGATAGCTTCCTACAAGCCATGCAGTCCTTAGCCGATGCCACCGGACTTGTCGTGCTTCGCTTCCTTGCCGCTTGGGCAGCGCTAAACATCGGCCGCCTTGAGCAATGCATCGCCGAATGTGAAAAAGTCGACGAGCCGTTTGCTGCCATTTTTACTGTGCAAGGACAAGCGCTACTAGAGCTTGGGAAACCACGCGATGCCCTCGAGGTGCTCGCCATTGCCGTGAAACTTGCGCCGCAAGAGGTACTCGCCTGGTTCCAAGCTGCTAAGGCCCACCACCTGATCGATGAATATGACCAGGCTTTTGACGCACTTCGGCGCTGCCGCGCGCTTTCGCCACATAGCGATGAAGTCTGCTTGTATATGGGCCTGGTCGCATTGGACCCGAACGCATCGCCCAGCTATACCGGCGAGGCATTAACGGCCTTAAAACCGCTCATGGCTCGTTTTGCTGACCATCCTGTCATCGTTTTCACCCTAGTTAGGTTAGCATGTCGGCACGGTGATAAAGAACAGGCCGAACAGGTCATCAACGCCATCGCCTGGCAAAATAATATGCGCGGGACCGAGAGTGTGCGGCAACTGCCGCCAGTTCTTCGAGCCTTAAACACAACGGGATGGATGGATCTGGCGGCGAATTTACTGAATGCCATGATGCCGCAAAAGCTCGCCGGTTAGCGGACTCTACAAGCGCAACTGCAGAGCTGCCGAGCGAACGCGTTGCGCGACAAGATCTTGATACTGCGACCAGCTGCCCGTAATACCTTCAAAAGTGCTGATCGAGCGCGACTGTGGCAACAACGCCGTCCCCTCAGTGCGGATAAGACGCTGTATTCTGGGCGTCAAAGTCCCGCCCTGAGCTCCAAGCCCAGGCATGAGTAGACAAGTACACTGGATGCGTTCGAGCAGTAGGCTTGGGAGTTGTTCGACCTTGGTCGCTCCAAGCACAAGTCCAAGTCCATCCATGACTGACGCATCAGAGCAATATTGAACCAGTGCCTCAAGGAGCGGCTCAGCCGCCGCATCTTGAATTAAACCTCCGCTGGGATTGGAACTTACCCAGACAATGTAGATCCCTCGGCCAAGAGCCAGCCAAGGGACCAAAGGCTCAATCGTATCCATCCCCATATATGGCATGACAGTCAGCGCATCCGCCCCCAGGGCCGCAAAGGCCATTTGCCCATAAGCTGTCATGGTGGAAGCGATATCGCCACGCTTGGCATCCAGGATCGTGATGAGTCCACTGGCATTAGCCTGTGCTATCGCCGCCTCCAGCGCTGAGAAGCCGGGCGCTCCATGTGCCTCAAAAAATGCGCTTTGAAATTTGATAGCCGCCACCTGACCGACGCTGGCTTCAATAAGACACTGAGAAAAACGCGTCAAAAATGCTGCCGCACCCTCGGTCTCAAGAAATCTCGCAAAAAATCTTGGTAGCTTGGCCATGTGCGGATCGACCCCAACGCACAGGCTGGTGCCAACCGTGGCGATGTGTTCTTTAAGTCGCTGGCGAAATCCCGGCATGGGTGGGCTAGACTGAAGTTCCATCGATTCTTCCAGTGATACTTTCAGTAAAAGGCAACCTCGGCCAATGGACCGCAGCATAATGCTCTACCCGCCTTCTGCCTCGCTGGCGCAGAAAGGTCAACGGGCTGCCCAAAGTGATCGGCATACCGAGCGCTAGTTTGCAAAGATAATCGGCAGCCTCGGGCTGAGCTACCCGCTGACTTCTCGCTAAAAGTTCGGCAAGAAGCCCGAGAAACAACGCCATATGCTGGCTAAGCGCCGTCGTGTTCCACCTTGTATCCATCGCCGCGGCTCGCTTCGCGGCAGCCTTGGCTTGCTTCCATCCACCCATCTCCCAGTGGCCACGAGCAATCGATCGTTCTCCAAGGCGGGTCGCCTCGGCATCATAGCGGTAGGCGTCAAGCCGCATGCGCAAGAAACGGTCCCAGCCATCTTCATCGCCGGCAAAACCCCAACCGGCCGCTTTCAGCTGACTCACAATCAAACTAAGGTCGCCGTCGGCATGGCGACTGATATGAAGCATTTCTTCAAAAAACAATGACCTGATATGGACCGATGCCGGTAATGATTTGGGTCTATACTTAACATGGATGACCGCGTCGCTCGTCAGGGAGAGGATGCTTTGCACCAGAGTTGGTAGGTTTTGGTCGGACGGCTCCGCCCACTCCATGGCGCCGGCGGCAGCCGATCCGGCATTGCCATCAATACGTAAGAAGCGCCATTCATCCTGTCCAACGAGAACATGGAAAGCATCGTCAATAGTCCAGCGCAGGACAGGATGTATAGCGGGGACTGAAGGCCCAATATACCAAGTCACGTGATGTTCCCAAAGGTCATAGGCTTTGGCCAGTCCGATCGAACGCTCCAGGCGGCTAAATAGAAGGTTCAGCGCAATCATCAAGTCTCGGCTGTCGTTGGCCGAAAAAATCAACGGTACGGAGGCGCGCAGCAAACGCATCATCACCGCAGTCGGCGGAGCCACCGTATTGAGGTCGATGACCACCGGCGGCAGGGCCTGCATGGAATCAGCAAGGGGCTCTGAGCCCCGAGTTGTGACTAGCGAGGCCCGCAGCCAAACTGCGTAACCCGAAGACAAAAGATGTTGTGATGCAATGAGGCAGATCAGCCTACCAAGATCACCGGCCTGTTTGAGCCTGCCGCGCTCGCTAATCAGCTGCCAGCAGTAATCCCAAGCGAGGGGCACTGTCGCCGATCCCACCCGCTCATGACGCCAGACGCTTTCAATTTGCTCGAAAGCCATCCGACTCGACTGCTGATCGACCTTGCCATGGTCATCTCTACCACGCTGCCGCCGCAGCTCGCGCACTCCAGAGCTAGGACTAACCCGCAACATGTCGCCGAACATGTTTGACGCTCGTATCATCCAGTCTTGGGCGTCCGAGCAGAAATCAAGCAAACCGTCAGCAAGAGCCTCTGGCGCTCGAAAAACCGGCTGAGCCTGCCAACGTTCCCGGGTTCTACCCGTGCGCTTGTTGAGGGACTCCAGAACTCCTCCAGGTGGAAATGCACCTGCGTCGATCTCAGGAAAGCCAACCCTGGCCTGACAGCTATACCAATAGCGCCGTTGACAAGAGAGAGCTAGCTCCCAAGCACTGCCCTGGCAAGAACCAGCCGCAGCGTAAACCCAAGGCACCGGCGAATTACGAATCAAAGATAATAGCCAGCGCCAAGTATCGATACGATGTACCAAGTCATTGAATAAACAAGTGGATGCTAGTTCCTGAGCCCAAGACATATGCCGATCGTCTGCGGCGCCTTGCTGGAGGATCATGACACCCTTAGTCGTCAGCCGAGTTTGGCGATGCAGTTCTTCAGCGACCTTACCCAAATCCTCTATCACAGCCTCGGCCCTACTTTCATAAAAGCACGCCGTTGGCCGCAAGCTAATGACGACACAGTCACCATGGCGCTGCACTGCTAGATCCATTTCGCCGCCATATGCACTTCTGGGTAGCGACCCAGGTGCAGCAAAAGGGCGGGCCCGTCGCACGGCGAGAGCAGTTCAAACGCCGACAGCGGCGGCTGCCACCCATGCAAAAAATCAGGATAGCATAGAGCTGGGAATGGACTACCTTTCATGGCAAAGCCACTCCCAATCGTAGCTGCCGCCGCCATCCAAGGCACGCTGATGATCAAGCGTCGCAACTTTGAGACGTCAAAGTCTGCCGTCTGCGCAAGCCAGGCTGCCGCCAGCTCACGTAGGATGCGACCGGTATCGAGCTGTACTTCATGGTTCGCCATGCGAACGCTTAGCGAAGCAAACGACTCGGCCGCTCTAAGCGGCGTCTGCGGCTTGCTCTGGCCCTGATCTTCAATTAGCAAAGCGCCGCCAATTCCCCAGCCAGAAGGAGCCGACAGGGGCTGCGGGGCCACCTCGCCACTGTGCCGTTGTGCCAGTGACTGCCAAGACTTTGCGAGTGCCTTTAGCGTTGGCTCGGCTACGTGGAGAGGTACAGCTTTACCAGGCCGTTCCTCGACGATCAGGCGACTACGCTCGAATCCAATGGGCACCAATTCACCATGTGCCTTGCCAAGGGTTGCGACCAGCTCCTGACAAAATCGTTGTTCCAGCTGAGGGCTCTGCAGCGCTAGCGAATGCGAAAGGCGAAGAAATGGCGCTGCAGGCGGCAGGTCGCCATCGCCAACGACGACGACCACGCGACGCCCCTTGACTTGACCTAGCTGCTGAAAAAGATTTGGGATAAGTGCCGGAAAGATATCCACGTTGGGCAGCCCAATTAAGGCACTCGCCATCTCCTCGGCATCAACCTGGTTGGAAAGTGGCATGAGAACCGATACACCAGTAACCGGCTCGGCGCTGCGATAGGCCAGCTGGCGAGCCACACTCGCAACAAGTTTGGGCATACTGAAACGATGTGGCCGCAATTCGTTTAATCCACGATGTAGGACGCTGTTGCGGCTTTCAATAGAGAAACGCGTCGGACCATCCTGACGCAGCAGGATATAGTCAGGACCGCTTAGCAGCATGTGCTAGCCCATCATGAAGTCGGCTTTGGGCCTGCTTCACCTGACCACGCAGGCGCTCATCGAGGATGATCTCCTGCAGGCGGATTAGCTCCTTCTCAATCATCGCCCAGTCCTGCAAGGCGACACCAATATTGATGAGGCCTTCGATCGCATCGAGCTGAAAGGCTGGTTGTTTTGCCGCCTTTTGGAAATTTTCATGCGCTTGATCGAAGTCGCTGAGCAGCATGTGCAAGCCACCCATCTTGAAATGCAAGGTGGCTCGCCCAGCTTCGGACTCAACACTCAAGAGGCATTGCCTAAGTACTTGCAGGCATCCTTGCCAGTCATTCAAGCGCTCATGCGCATCATAAAGTATGGTCGATGTGTCGAGTGGACTACCTTCGCAATGAGCCGCCAAGACCGCAATAGCGGCTTCAGGCATATCTAATTGGTAAAGATAAATCCCGGCTAGCTCCTGCGCCACACGGTAGAGTTCTTGCGGGTGGCGCACCGCAGAGAGCAGCTTGGTCAGTGCGTCAACTACCTGATCCCATTCATTATTTTGAGTGAACAGCAGTTTAAAATAGCGCAGCGCCTTAACGTTTCTCGGGTCAACTTCGAGAAGACGCTCGTACGTCTGGCTGAGCTGGGCTTCGTTATGAGTCTTCTTTTCGAAGAGCATGCATAATCGCTCGAGACAGGCGATATGATCATCCTGTATCTCCAAGTGATCACAGATTGCAGATAGCAGTGTCGCCTCTGCCGTAAAGTCTTCGAACTCAATAATATGCGGCAGCATTTGCTCACTAAACTTAAGATACCCTGGCCGCAGGTGGGACACCAATGAAGCGCAGGTTTCGGCTGCCGCAAAGGTATCTTCAAGATAGATATTTTGCACTCTGGCCAAGCGCACGTAATTGCGTTCACGCTCTGGTGCGCCGTCTTCCAGTCCTCGTTTGAGCAGACGAAAGAACGGGCCCCAGCACTCGTGCTGCTCCAACAGGTCAAGCATATCAGCGGCGAGCTGATTGCTGATCGCTGCACCACTGTCGACTTGAGCGACAATGCTACGGACGTTGTCGACATCCCAGGGGAGCGGAAAAGCCATACCGTAGCCTGCTCTGTTGCGCT
This sequence comes from Pseudomonadota bacterium, assembly GCA_026390445.1. GTDB lineage: Bacteria > Bdellovibrionota_B > Oligoflexia > Oligoflexales > CAIYRB01 > CAIYRB01. Next base: position 11,269 of record JAPLFX010000026.1, on the reverse strand, counting down.
TTACGTTATTACCTAATTACCTAGGAACTAGCCCATCGACGAGAAGTTGACCCGCCTTTTTCACGATACTGTCGTAGTCAAAGGTCGATTCATCGAACAACCATTGCAAGCTGAGGCCATCGATCACTGCAATCACATAAGACGCATATTCGTAGGGATCAACAGCACGAAAAGCCTGAGCGGTAATACCAGCCCGAATGACGGTAGCTGCCGCCTCGCGAAACTTTGTATAATGACGGGCAATAACCTTGCGAACCTCTTCCTTCTGGTTGATCTGCGTCCAGAAGTCCATGTTAACCTGATAGTACTCCTTGGTACTTCGGACGATATCGAAGCAAACGTCGATGAACACCTCAAGCTTGCGCCGAGCGTCGGTAATCGAGCTCATTTCTGAGGCCAACACGCGCTCAATGTCGCCCGCGACCCTATCCAGCACAGACATCATCAACTCATCTTTATTTAGAAAATAATAATGAATGATGCCCTTGCTGACTCCAGCCGTCCGCGCCACGTCCTGCATCGAAAAGTTGTGATACCCGTACTTTGTAATACAATCGACTGTCGCGCGCACAATTTGATCTTTGCGCTCTGCCGCTACGTCCGCTTTGGACATACCTGTCTCCGTTAGTCTAACCAAACCGACCGCTATACTATTCCGAGCTCTTAGTGAAGCCCTCGTAACCAAAAGCAAAATTTATCGTAGCACCAGAGTTAAAGTAGGGCAATCGGTTGGTGAAGATTGGGGGCTGTGGTACGCTTGCAACTGCATCCTTTTAAAATCGTTCGATTGCCCGGTCGCTTCGCCGCTTTGTGTGGAGAGTTTTCATGGGTCAACCCGCTTGGACTCGAGTCATTTTTTGCTTTGCATTGCTGCCAGGAGTCGCCTCCACGGCCAAGGCCGGTGAGCAGCGATGGACCCATTTTGGTGTCCGACCGCTAGCCATGGGCAACGCCTATGTCGCGGTCGCCGACGACTACAATGCGCTCTTTTACAATCCTGCGGGATTGGCGCGTCTAAAATCCTGGTCCGGAGAGCTGATCAACCCCAAGGTGGCCATCTCCACCAATACCATTTCGGCCATCCAAGGCGTACAAAAGCTCGTCGCTGGCTCGACTGGCGACACCGACAAGATGCTGGATTTCCTCCAGAGCAACACTGGGAAAAACAACTACTTTGACATCGGGTTAACGCCTCACTTGGTGTTCCCGGGGTTTGGTTTCGGCCTCGGCGTCGACGTCGGCGCTGACCTGACGATTCACCGCGAAATCAGTGTCGATGTTGATGTTGGTCCTCGCGCCATTCTACCGATCGCCTATGCTCGGAACTTCTTTGACGAGCGCCTAAGCATCGGCGCGGGTGTCAAGGCGGTCGCCGAAGGGGGCGTGAACCATAGGTTCAGTATCAATGATATCAACGCACTATCGAAATCTAAAACGGACACCACCGGAGCCACTGCGGGGCCCAAACTGGACGATTACGTCGAAGGCGGCTACGGGGTGGGGACAGATGTGGGTCTACTATTTACTCCGACCCGGCGGATGCAGCCGACCCTAGGCCTCAGTGTCACCGACCTGGGCGGCACCCATTTCACTAAAACTAACGTCAGTGGGCAGGCGCTAGCAGCTCCACGCACCAGGCTGCCCTCGGTCAACGTCGGCTTTAGCTTTAGACCATGGGAAGCACATGGCATGTACCTTCTCACCGCCGTCGACGCCCACTCGATCAATCAGCCGATCCACTATTCGAATAAATTCAACGTCGGGGCGGAATGGGGCTACGGATCGATCATCAAATTCGACACCGGCCTCCATCAGGGACAAATCACTGGAGGGTTCCAGTTCGACGTCTTTTTACTAACCGTGCGATTCGCCACTTATACCGAGCAATTGGGTACGATCGCAGGCCAGGACACCAATCTTGGCGACCGCCGCTACGCCTTACAGGTAAAACTCCTGATCTAAAGTGGAGACTCCATTGATGAAGCTAACTGCACGTCTAGTGCTCGTCTACCTCATGGTCGGACTCCCAAGCGCGCCTGTCTGGGCCAAAGGCCTCGACGCACTTTCCGATAAAAGTCCTGAGGCTGCCGAACAGCAAGAGGCTAAAGACTCGCCCAAAGGCGAGGAGGACCCCGCCTTTGGACCTAACAAGGAAGGCGATGCAGCCGAGGCTACCGAAGCCAGTGAAGCTGGCGGAGTGCCTGCCAACCCGCCAAGCAATGCCCTAACACAAAGGCTCTATTTGGCCACGAGCTTTGGCTGGGTCAAGGCCAGTCGCCCAGGCGGCGGTAGCTGGAAGGCAAGTGGCATGAGCGATTTCGCCGTCGGGTACCGGGTCCTTCCCATTAAGTCGGCGTTTAACATCGCCGCAACCTATCGCTACGCGCCGGTTGCCTTAAGCGGTCAGGTCAATGGTCATTCCTACCGGGGAGTCTGGGAAACGCACTACCTTGGGGCTCGCGCCGATACCAACCTAGCAACCTCGGTGCGCCTTGTCGCCAGCGGTGAGCTTGGTTACCTCCATGCCGCCTTGCGTCGGACTGATGGTCTACCGGGCGAGAACTCGGCGGCCCGTAGTGGGGCTGTGGCCGCCTTCGGCGTCGGTGCTGACTACCTGCTGCTGGACGGTGGTGTCCTGGCGGTTGGACCTCGCCTCTGCGGTTCTTACGGCGTTGCAACGACCAGGCAAATCGCGGTCTCAGTCGGCCTGTCATTCTGAAATCGGCAGCGACGGCGTGATTGTGCTATGCCTAAAATCATGATGCTCAAGCTTAAGCGCGCACCAAGAGGCGCCCACCACGACTACCGCCTTGCCAGGTTCATCGGCAGCCTGCTGCTGGTTCTATGCGGCATGGGTTGCGAAACGAAGGCTCGCGTCGGCTATCTCAAAGTGCTGGCACCGCGCTCGGAAGGCAGCTTTGATATCTACCGTATTGCCAGCGAGTCGCCGCTGCAGTTTGTCTCCGAAGAGGCAGGCCACTTCAATGCTGATGTCCCCCTAGCGCCAGGCAGCTACCTGGTACTAGCGGACTGCTCGAGTGAAACGATCATTATCTATCCCGACCAGCATGCGACCCTCGTCGCCCACCGCGTCGAGTTTGTCCCGCCGCACAAGCCCGACGCTAAGGATGGCTTTTCCATCCAGTGCAGTCGTTCCGACCACACCAAGTCTAGGCAATTGATCTCTGGTTGCTACGAACTCAATATCCTCGACGGCAAACGTGATTTACTCGTCGGCATGGTCCCCATGCATGTCGACTTCACCACCATGACCGGACCGCCCCAACCAAAGGTCTTATCCTACAAGCTTTCCGGACTGCAGGTTGCCGACTTTCCCGGCAATCGCCAAGAAGTAGACTACTTTATTTCACCGGCGGACGAGCTGATTGCGGCCACTAAATATCAGCAATTCGGTCGCTGGGAGTTTCTCCTACCAGGCCGCTACGCGATTGAAGTCAATGGCACCAAGATGCAGGTCGCCATGCCTGAGGGTCAAGAACGCATTATCAAGCCAGCGTTGTTGCGGGTCGCCACGTCGCAAGACATTGACCTCGACTTGCCTGCACGCATCAAGGGAAGTCCATGGTTGGTAGAAATAAACAACGGCCACTGGCTAAGTTTCAACGAAACCTACCCGATGCTACCGGGAGAAGCGACGATATCGATCAGCGGCTCGACTGAATCCGTCGACATTGAGTTAGTCGAGGGCGAAACTAAAGAGCTTCAAGCCCGCAGCGTAACCGTTGACAGCGGATGTACCAAAGTCCACCCGGGCGATGCCAACTCTTGTTTGGGCGAAAAGGGTGTGTCGCTTTATGCCCCCGAAGAGCCCTACCCATTCATCGAAAGTGTCACCGATATTCCCATTTTATTCATCGACGAAGACACACCTGTTCTGGTTGGGATCGAAGGTTCGCGCGATATCGTCTACGAGGTACCAGCCACGGTCCGGGACAAGACTCTGGCCGTTGGTTACGCCAAAATGATTCCTATAGCGCAACACCGACCCGGCCAAATCACCGATTTAGTCCGGGTCGACAGCACCGGCGCTCCAGTTTCAGGCCATACCCTGGACATCAATCTCGAGCGCAACACAGTCATGCCGCTTTTTGCTGGCAACTACAAACTAGATCAGTTTCTCTCGGTAACGTCTGGCGAGAACAGCTCGCGCCAGAATACCTCGCGCAGCTTCACAATCGAGACTGGCAAAACGATTGAAATTGAATTCCCCGTGTCCTGGTCCGAGAAAAAATTCTCAACGATGAAGAAGAAGCACCCACATGGCGGCGAGGGCAAGCCAGGCGATGTCGGAGTATACAAGCACGACAAGCCGATGCGCATGCTTTAGCTTCAAAGGGCATGTTGCTTGAGTCGCGCCTTTTTGAGAAGTCCCCGGGCATTTGCCAGACTTGATGCAGTGACCTCGGCGCCGGAAAGAAGTCGTGCGATCTCCTCCTCACTTGCTTTCAGGCTGAGCTTGGTGATGGTTGACTCGGTGCGCTGGTCTTTGCTCAGCTTATGCACGAAAAAATGCGCGTCGCCATAGGCAGCCACCTGTGCCAGGTGGGAGATGCAAATGACTTGGAAGTCAGTCGCAAGCTCCTGCATTTTACGCCCGACGACATCAGCTACGCGCCCTGAAATCCCCGCATCAATCTCATCAAAGACCAAAATACAGGTGTCCGCTCCGACTGCCAGGGCCTTTTTTAGGGCCAGCATGACTCGAGATATTTCACCCCCCGAGGCAATTTTATGCAATGGCAGCATGGCTTCTCCCTCGTTGGCGGCGAGCATGAACTGAGCCTTTTCGGCACCTTGCTCGCCTAAACCAGTCAAAATCTCCGCAATCTCAGCCCATGCCTCGGCAGCCTCGGTGCCAAAGACGGCAAACCCGAAATCACTGATGGTGCGGCGCAGGGGAATCAGTTCCACTTCCATAGTGGCGCCGGGCATCGCCAATTCATGCATCTCCTTTTCAATCCGCATTTTCACGATGCCCTGCGCCCGTCGCCTGGCTTCGCTCAACTGTGCCGCAGCGGCCGCAAGACCCACCACGCCTACTTTAAGCTGTTTCAGGCGGGCACCAACCTCGGCCGCCGCTGACTGGAGGAAGCCAAGCTCAGAACTGAGCCGCTCCTGCTCCGAGAGCAGCTCAGACACTTGCTGCAGCGACAGCTTGCGCAGCAACTCTTGGTACCCTGCCAAGCGCTCCTGGGCCTGCTCAAGGTCTTGATCATCGACTTCAACCTCAGACAGGGCCTTGCCGATGCTAAAGCTTAGCTCTTCGATCTGGGCGGCGACCGATTGGGCTTGGTCGCTGAGCTCGCCAAGCACTGGCGACAAGGTGGCAAGCCGTCCCAGAATCTTGCCTGCGTCCCATACGGGGCGCGCTAGGCTATCACCACCTGCACCCTGATCGACCGCACCCTGCGCCTCTTCTAGGCCCTTAACCAGTGCCATCATGTGGTGGCCGCGACGGCAGAGGTCTTGAACGCGGTCAAAGTCTTCTTGGCTCGGAGCGAAAGCTGCCAGCTCTTCGCAGCGGTAGTTTAGATAGTCGCAGTCGCGACGTTTGGCACTGAAATCCGCCGCCATGGCGCTTAGGACATGCAACTCTTCCAGGACAAGCTGGTAGGCGGCCGAGAAGCGCCGCGGCAAAGCCTTATCAATGAGAAATTGATCAAGGTAAGTCACATGCTGCACGGCATCGAGCAAGCGCAGATTGTCATGCTGGCCAAATACATCGATCAGCGACAGAGCCAGCTCCCGCAGGACTGTCACAGTCACAGGCGTGTCGTTGATCCAAGCTAAGGAGCGCCCTTTGTCGGTAACCGTGCGCCGCACGAGAACCTGCATCACTCCGTCCGCGGACTCCACACCAATGCCGTAGTGCTCTAGCACCCCGGCATAAGGGTGATCTGCGGGAATATCGAAAAAGCCACTGACGGTGGCATTGCTTCGCCCTCGTCGCACGGTCTCAGCGCTGGCCTTGGCACCCAGGAGTAAGCCCAAGGCCTTGATAAGAATCGACTTCCCAGCACCGGTTTCGCCTGTGATGACATTAAAGCCAGGAACGAAATGAATCGTCAGGCTATCAATGATGGCCAGGCCTTGGATATGCAGCTGCGTTAGCACGGTTCATATCTCCTAGGGAAACGGCCCGCAACCGGGCTGAGTCCTGAAGATCGCAGGTCGCAGCAGCTCTCGCAAGAGACATACCAGAACATTAAGGCCGCGGAGCTGGTGCGCGCCCCGACTTAGCTGGCCTGACCCGCCGATCATCGCGCGACCAATAGCCTTTTTTCTTCTCGCTGGTCGACTTTGGTGCGCCACCCTCATCACGGGGCTGGTCCTTTGCCGGCTTCGATGTCCGAGTACTTGCCGGAGTGGGGCGCTTAGCGCCGCGAGGCCCGGCCTCCTTCTTGGCGCCTGGGCGAGCAGCATAAGGGCTCGGACGCTTCTTGCCGCCGTGACGGGCTGGGCCGCTAGCCGCCGCGCGGGATAAATCATCGGCCTTTGGGCCTTTTGCCGCTCGTGGCTGGCGAGCAACACTGGCCGGGCCCTCCTTGCGGCGACTCGAAGCCCGGTCTCCACCCTTCTTCTCCCCATAAGGGCTGCGCCAAGGCTCGCCACGAGGAGCCGCTTTTTTTACCGCTGCACCCTCGGCGCGTGGGGAACGCGTGCTGCCTCCAAGGTCCACGACCGATGGCTTGGGGCTGATCTGGCGGCGACCTGTGTTGGCTTTAGCTCGGCGCTTTAACGTGGCCGGAGCATCGACCGGGGTCCCTCGGGCGGCCTCCTCCTCCCGCATCCGGGCCTTTAGGGCAAGGGCTTCGGGAGCCATGTTTTTCAGCTCCTTCTCAAGATATAGGAGACGGACGATCAGCTCGCTTTCGAGCCTCTTATCATCGATGTCCGGTTTGCTACCGTCGGTTGCCAAGACCTTCTTATACTCCGCAATCTCATCTAGCCTCGCGCGAAGCCGTTTGATTTTAGACTGCGTTTCCAGCTCTCTGGTCTTTGTGGTTTTGACCTGTGTGCTGCCTTGGCGGGGACGAGACATGGTAGACTCCTAGAGCTTATCGGACGCGAGTCGTAGTGGATTTGCCCCAGCTATGCAACGGTAATCATGTAACATCCTGGCTTGACGCTGGCTTTAGAGGTGCATAACCTCGGCACCTAGCAGCACTAAGCCTAGGGGATCCGATGAGCCTGCAGATCTTCGTGACCGGTGGCACCTTCGACAAAAAATACAACGAGATCGACGGCACCCTGGCCTTTGGTCAGAGCCATATCACCGAATTGCTTCAGCTCGGCAGGTGCCAGCTGCAGCTGGACATCAAAACCCTCATGATGGTCGACAGCCTCGACATGACCGCGAATCATCGCCAACAGATCTTAGAACAATGCTTGGCGACCAAAGCACAGCGCATCGTCATCACCCATGGCACCGATACCATGGTGGAAACAGCGAAACTTCTCGGCGAGCAGGTGGCTGATAAGACCATCGTCCTAACTGGCGCCATGATTCCATTTACCTTTGGCAGCTCCGACGGTCTTTTCAATATGGGATGCGCCCTAGCTTTCGTCCAGACCCTTCCTGCCGGCACTTACGTGGCTATGAACGGTCGCTACTTTCATTGGAACAAAGTGCGCAAGAACCGCTCGCTTGGCCGCTTTGAAGAAAAAGCCTAATCTTAATAAGTTTTTATTAAGACAGGAGCCGATCACCGCAAGAGCTGGCGCGGTCAGCCAGGCATGCTAGAATCTGCATGAACTTACTTTTAGGAGTCGCCCATGAACAAATATGCTCTTGTGTTCGCTCTGTCATTTACGCCGGCTATGACCATGCTTGCCTCCGTTGCCACTGCTGCCGATGTGGAACAGGCACCGCAGATTAGCTTGAAGGACCTGAAGCAGGTCGTGACGAACAAAAAGGCGACGATCATCGACGCAAATGGCATCGACATGTACAAAGACGGGCACATCCCAGGTGCCGTTAGCTACGCTAAGGACGGGACTAAACTCGCCGCCATCCTACCAGCTGATAAGAACGCCGAAATTGTCGCCTACTGCGGCGGGCCAATGTGTACCGCGTGGGAAGATGCGGCAAAAGCCGTCAAGGCTCTCGGGTATAACAACGTCAAGCACTTTAAGGGCGGCATCAAAGGCTGGAAAGAGGCCGGCGAAAAACTCGAAAAAGGCGCCTAAGCTCCGCTACGGTGTGACAAGGCCAGCGACCTTGACGCACCGCCCCCCCACTCGCGTGTTAGTCTACAACTGATTACACGACCGGCAAGGCTCGGTGTAAAACCCACGATACAATCGACAACACCACAGCGCCAACCAGCGCCCACCCAAAGCTCTTTACTTCAAAACCAGGAGTTAGCGCACTTGCCAGCATGAGGCACAGTGCGTTGATGACGAAGAGAAACAAGCCTAGCGTCACCACGGTGATCGGCAGCGTCAACAGCACGAGAATCGGCCGGACCAAAGCATTCACAAAGCCGAGGACCGCGGCTGCGGCCATGGCGGGCAAAAAACCCGTGAGCGACAAACCAGGGACTAAATAGGCTGTCACTACAAAGGCCAGAGCCGAAATCAGCCACACGAGTAAAAAATGCACCATAAGGACAAGCTCCCATTCAAAGGCCCATAAAGGACACACGCACCGAAGGCCCCAATCGAGCCTTCATAGCCCCTTTTTTAAACAGCGACAAGGGAATGAATGCACCAGATGGAGCCTTCGAGACCGTGCTGCCTTTAGACACCAAATCCAGCGCAGCTGTTAACCCGGTGCCACCAATTGCTTCATGACCGCCCGCAGCTCGTCCTGCCAAGATGCGGGCCGCAAAGCGAAGGTCGTTGCGAATTTGCGTGTGTCCAAACGCGAGTTCAGAGGACGCAAGGCCGGAAGCGGGTAGTCGATGGTGTGAATGGGTCCGACTTCTTGAACCTTCACGGCCGCACCAAGCCGGCGGGCTTCGGAGAAAATCTCCAGGGCAAAGCCATGCCAACTGGTTTCACCGTCACACGCCAGATGATAGGTCCCGGTGTAGCGGAGAGGGTCTTCGCAACCCAGCATGGTACGCACCACATGGGCCGTGCTCCTGGCAATATAGGACGCCGAGGTCGGTGACCCGACCTGGTCACAGACGACCTGGATGCGCTCTCGTTCACCGCCCAAGCGTAGCATGGTCTTCACAAAGTTATGGCCGTACGCGCTAAAGACCCATGAGGCCCGAAGAATGACAGCTCGTCCACCGACCGCGGCGATCGCCTGCTCCCCGGCCAGCTTGCTTCGCCCGTAGGCGTTGATCGGCACGGCCGCATCCTCTTCGCGGCGCCTGTTCGCCCCAGACCCATCGAAGACGTAATCGCTCGAGTAGTGGATGAAAAGAGCCCCAAGTCGCTTGGCCTCATCTGCAAGCACGGCAGGGGCCACCCCGTTAGCCTGCAAGGCGGCAGACTCATCTTGCTCGGCTTTGTCGACTGCCGTGTAAGCGGCGGCATTGATGATGACTTGAGGCTTAACGCGACGCACCAGCTGTACTAGGGAACTGGGATCAGCCAGGTCCGCGTGCTCAAAGCCTGACTCCGCTCCAGTGCGCGCCGCACCCAAGACTCGTCCTAGTCCGACGACTTCCGTGAGCAAAGACCGACCGACTTGTCCGGTTGCGCCGACAATCAAGATCAGAGGTTGGTGACTCGCAGTAGTCGTCATGATCTAGAAGAACCTCAATATTGCAGCGGTGGCCCCGGAGGAATGTTGCTCGTTCTGCACTAGCAAGAGCGCCTCCAGGTTGCATATCGGCTCGCTCAAATCGCCGATATCTCTTTGACATCCTTAGCGATAACCAACTAGACTGACGAGGATGACGCACCGCTTAAAAACTATCTTGGAACCGGTACTCTGCTGTCTGGTCATCGCTATTGGTACTTGGTCACTTTACGGTCCAATCGTCAAGACTGGATTTGGCAAAATCCCAGGTGATCTCGGCGACGCTAGATTTGTTCATTTATTTCTCGAGCACAACTACCGCTATTTTTTCACATCAGAGACTCTCTCATTCTGGAGTCCAACCTGGATTTTCTATCCCCTAGCCGACGGCCTTGCTACCTCCGACGTTATGACAGGCACAGCTTGGTTGTACGGGATTTTTCGGCTGGTCGGTGCAGATGCTTATCTCGCGTTTCAAAGTTGGCTGATCTCCTGCTCGATCTTTAATTTCTTGGCACTCTATTGGTTACTACGCCGTTGGCAATTGGGGCTGGCGGGCCGATTAGCTGCCGCGTTTGTCTATGCCTACGGCTTATATCGAGTCGCATTTGATAGTCACCCACAGTTGACCGCTAGCTTCTATACCCCTTTGTTTGTCCTTTGCGTTGACGCTTTTGTCCGCGAGGTCTTGCCGCAGCGTCAAAAGATTCTGGCAATCCTGGCTGCCGTTCTGCTGGCACTGCAGCTTTGGGCCAGCTTTTACCTGGGTTGGTTCACCGTTTTAGCCTTGGTAGTCGGTGTCATCGCGTGGAGTACAAGCAAGGTGAGGCGAAAGGAACTTGCCGCCTTTATCCGTCAAAGGTGGGCGGTCATCGCCACCGCGACCTGTGTGTGCGTACTACTGGTGGCACCCCTTGCCTTCCAGTACTTAAAGATTGCGCGGCAGTCTGGGGTTCGCGTCTGGCCTGGTGATATGATGCCATACCTGCCGGAATGGCGAAGTTTAATCACACCTATCCCAGACGGCCTTCTCTACGGGAGGTACTTTCCGCTACTCCAGGGAGGCGTCCAATTTTATACCGAGAAGGTCGAGTTTGTCGGTGTCATCGCTTTGCTTGCGCCCTTTATTTTGTTAGGACTGCGCCGCTGGCGACCGGCAACCTTCCACTCGCTGCCCGGAATCAATGGGCGAACGATTAGCCTGCTGCTAGCGCTATGGTTTGGACTAACCCTGCTTAGCCTGCGCTTCCCCGGGAACAATTCGCTATGGATTTTCCCCACGTATCTTATCCCCGGCGCCAAAGGGATTCGGGCGGTTGGCCGTATCGTTCATATCAGCCTCATCGCCAAATTGAGCTGCCTTGCTGTCGTCCTCACCATGTTATCGCGCTGGCGGCGACCTTGGGGTCAGGCTTTAGCATTTGCGGCGCTTGTCTTTGTCGTGGCAGAAAACTTGGCGGATAGTGACTGGGCGTTTCCTGTCGTTGGCCAAAAGGAGCGGATGGCCGAACTAGTCCATACCATTCAGGTACAGCAGCCACCATGCCA
>JAPLFX010000034.1 GCA_026390445.1 Pseudomonadota bacterium | reverse complement strand
GTTAAAATAGGCACTGAATAACCGGAAGTACTCCTGCCCACAAGTGCTGCTCCCATAAGCACGGGCCGCGATGGTATTCCACCACTGGCCGCGCGAGCCTTTGGCACAGCTACCCAGGAGCTGAGCCATCGCCGCATGTGGATACTCTTTGCCGTAGGCGGCGTACCAGTCACCCACAGCGCCCATGAGATCAAATAAGCGGTCAAAATTCACCAGGCCAGGATAGAGCAGATTCTGGCGACGAAACGTGCTGGCGTCCGCCTGACCGCGAAACAGCAGCAGGTTATCGATGACCTTCTTTATGAGATCAGGCTTCGGGAGAGCACCAAAGCCGACGATCCGATAGAAGTCAGGATTGATGAGCTTCTTGACCTCGCGCGATCCCACTAGGATCACAGACAGGCTTTGAAAGCCGAGGATTTCTTGAACATAGGCATTGTCGACGACGATGGGCGGCAGCGATGGCGAGGTAGCCGGAGCGGTCGCGCCCTGCTCGTTGTGCGACTGGTTAAACACATGCGCGGTCAGGAAATCATAGATGCGCTTCGTTTCTTTGATTTTGGCGATATCGTATGCGAGTCCATCGGAGTTGGTATAGGCCGTAAGCCATAGCGGGAAGGATTTTAGGACAAAGCTGCGGCGCTCAGTGGCATCGCTCACGGAGCAATTTGGACAGTCATAGATGGGGTCTCGCGCCATGACGCTGTCGGTCAGAAAGCTGGCGATCGAACCTGAGCTCGTACCGATCACCGCATTGGGGGGACCGAATTGATCCATGAACCGGCCGATCCCGCCGATCGTCGAGAAGATGGACGTCCCATTGCCGCGGTATTCATAGCAAACACCAAGCGGTGCCGAGCCTCCGCTGGAAGCAAGTCCTGAGGCAGACGGTGGCGTGGCCGGGGTCTTGCAGCTCACAATCGATAGCAATAGCGCAAAGCGGACTATGGAATAGCGCACCGGCAGTCTCCCTCTGAGTCTGGCGGAGAAGGTGAGATTCGAACTCACGGAGGAGTTTCCCCCTCGCCGCATTTCGAGTGCGGTACCTTCAGCCACTCGGCCACTTCTCCATCATCCAATCCCAGACTCGATCGCTCCGAGGCAGATCGTTATAGCGGTAGCCCGCTTATCTTTCACCGAGAAAATGCCCAAGCGCGGCAAAAACTTTGATGGAACCAGGCGCAGCCCCAATGGCGCCGCTTCGGCCGGACTTAACTACCTAGATTTACGAAGGAATATGTGATGCGACATTGGGCTGGATAAATGTCGACCAAATTGGTAGACATTCCGCCTGTGAAAAGAATACGGTGGACATGTCGCTCGGCGACCCAGGCTCTTAACATAGCGCACGGATTTTAAGCAATGGCATTGGAGACGGTTATGGCCGCAGATGCGGTGAAAAGCCCCTTCTCGAACCGCGAGTACAAGTACGGGTTCGTGACCGACGTCGAGTCCGAGTCCTTCCCAAAGGGCTTAAACGAAGACGTGATCCGTCGGCTGTCTGCGATTAAAGAGGAGCCCGACTTCGTCCTGGACTTTCGCCTAAAGGCCTACCGCCATTGGCTCAAGATGGTCGAACCGACATGGGCGCATGTGGCCTACCCGCCCATCGACTTTCAGGACCTGCGCTACTACTCCGCACCAAAGAAAAAGGGCGACGGACCAAAGAGCTTGGAGGAGGTCGATGCCGAGATCATCGCCACCTTTAACCGCCTCGGTATTCCGCTGTCGGAGCAAAAGCGCTTGACCGGGGTTGCCGTCGACGCGGTCTTTGACTCGGTGTCGGTGGCCACGACGCACAAGGCCGAGCTGGGCAAGGTTGGCGTCATCTTTTGTTCATTTTCTGAGGCATTGCGCGAACATCCTGAGTTGGTCAAAAAGTGGCTTGGCAGCGTGGTCCCGTATAAAGACAACTTCTATGCCGCCCTCAACTCAGCCGTCTTCAGCGACGGGTCCTTTGTTTATATCCCCAAAGGCGTGCGCTGCCCGCTGGAGCTATCGACCTACTTCCGGATCAACGCGGCCGAAACAGGTCAATTTGAGCGCACTTTGATCATTGCCGAGGAGGGCAGCCACGTCAGCTACCTCGAAGGCTGCACGGCTCCCATGCGCGATGAGAACCAACTACACGCAGCGGTGGTGGAATTGGTCGCCTTGGACAACGCCGAGATCAAATATTCGACCGTGCAAAACTGGTACGCCGGCGACCGCGAGGGTAAAGGCGGCATCTATAACTTTGTCACCAAGCGCGGCCTGTGCTCCGGCTACCGCTCAAAGATTTCCTGGACCCAGGTCGAGACCGGTTCAGCGATCACCTGGAAGTATCCAAGCGTCATCCTGCAAGGCGACTCCTCGGTCGGTGAGTTTTACTCGGTCGCTTTGACCAACAACAAGATGCAGGCCGACACCGGCACCAAGATGATCCATATCGGTAAGAACACGACCAGTAAGATCATCTCCAAAGGCATCAGTGCCGATGAGTCCGTGAACAGCTACCGGGGCCAAGTCCGCATCCTGCCGAGCGCCGAGAACGCGCGCAATTTCTCGCAGTGTGACTCGATGCTGGTCGGCAATAAGTCCAGTGCCAATACCTACCCGTATATGGAAATCAAGAATAAGACCGCCAAAGTCGAGCATGAGGCGACCACGTCCAAGATCAGTGCTGAACAGATCTTTTATCTGAAGTCGCGCGGCCTCGACGACGAGGGGGCGATCAGCCTGCTACTCAATGGATTCTGCAAAGAAGTATTTAAGGAACTGCCGCTGGAGTTTTCCGTCGAGGCAGTAAGGTTATTAGAGATGAAGCTCGAAGGGAGCGTGGGATAAGCGATGCTTGATATCAGCAACCTACATGTGACAGTCGGCGCGAAAGAGATCCTTAAAGGCCTCAACCTCAAGGTGAATGAGGGCGAAGTTCACGCCATCATGGGCCCGAATGGCTCCGGCAAGAGCACGCTGTCTAAGGTCCTCGCCGGCCACCCAGATTACGCCGTCGCCAGCGGGACGATCCACTACGACATCAACTTCAAGCCAAAGAACCTGCTCGACTTGGCTCCTGACGAACGGGCCCGCGCTGGCATCTTCCTGGCCTACCAGTACCCAGTCGAAGTCCCGGGCGTCAACAACGCCGAGTTCCTTCGGGCCGCATTCAATGCTATCTGCCGCGACCAAGGTGTCGAGGAGATGGACCCGCTTGATTTCGACAGTTACCTGCGTGAGAAGATCCAGTTTCTCGGCATGGACGCCAAGTTCATGGACCGCCAGCTCAACGTCGACTTCTCAGGTGGCGAGAAGAAGCGCAACGAGATCCTGCAAATGGCCGTGCTAGCACCGCGCCTTGCGATCCTCGACGAAACCGACTCTGGCCTCGATGTCGACTCGCTGCGCCTAGTCTCGGAAGGGGTCAATAAGCTGCGCACTGATAGCAACGCGGTGGTCTTAATTACCCACTATCAACGCATCCTGAGCTATATCGTCCCGGACTTCGTCCACGTCCTGGCCAACGGCCAGATCATCAAAAGCGGCGACAAGAGCCTCGCGCTTGAGATTGAAGAACGCGGCTACGACTGGTTGCTCAACTAAGGAGATCCCGGTGAATCACGTCTCTCCAGCATCTCAGGCCGCTGTCTCGTTTGCCTCCGCCTTCGCCGGTTTTAGCCGCGACCGCGCCGGCGATGCGGCTTGGCTCAGAGAGCACCGCGAGCTGGCCTTTGCCGATTTCGTGCAGATCGGTTTACCGACCCGCAAGCACGAAGATTGGCGCTACACCAGCCTACGCAGCCTCACCGAAGGTGCGTTTTCACTTGCACCTCAAGACGTCGTCACCGCCGAGGTTTTGGCGCCCTACGTTCAAGCAGGCGACATCACCCTGGTACTGGTCAATGGTCGTATAGTCACCCCCTTGGAACAACTTGGCGACCTGCCCACAGGCCTTCCTCGCCAGCGGCCTGTTCATCGAGTGGAATCCTGGCGTCACCTGCGAACGCCGCATCCATATCATCCATGTCGGCAGCGGCAAAGACCGCTTGGTGACGTTTCCGCGCCATATGCTGGTACTTGGCGCCGAAGCCAAAGGCGAAGTGGTGGAGACCTTCATATCTGTAGACGAAGGCACCACGTCCTTTACCAACACGGTGACGGATATCGAACTTGCGTCTGGCGCGCAGCTTGATCACCAACGCTGCCAACTCGAGGCACCGCTAGCACTGCATATTGGCCGCGTGCGAGCCGAACTAGCTGCCGCGGCCAAGCTGACGTCGCTGTCCTTATGCGCCGGCGCCAAACTGGCCCGCGTCGACATCGACATCGGCCTAGCGGGTCAAGGCAGCGAAGTGATCTTAAACGGCCTCTATTTGACCCGCGAGGGTCAGCACGTGGATCATCACACGGTGGTCGATCATCAGGTGCCCCATGCAATCAGCCGGCAGCTCTATAAGGGCATCCTGGACGGCGTTTCGCGCGCAGTGTTTAACGGCGTCGTTCGCGTTCGCCGCGACGCGCAGCTGACTCAGGCGTACCAGATGAATCGCAATCTGCTGCTCAGCAGCGACGCCGAGATCGATACCAAACCGGAACTGCAGATCGACGCCGACGACGTCAAATGCTCGCACGGCGCCAGTGTTGGGCAGTTGAACGACGACCAACTATTTTATCTAACCAGCCGGGGGCTGCCACCGACCGAGGCGCGCCGCATGCTGGTTCAAGCCTTCGCCGACGATGTGATGCTGCATGCTCCGCGCCTCCACGCAGCGCTTCGGCCCTTGACGATGGGGTATTTCCTTTGAGTCTTCCGCTAGACATTCAGGCGGTTCGCCGCGACTTTCCTGTACTCGATCAACTGGCTCGCGGTAAGCCACTGATCTATATGGACAACGCCGCCACTACGCTAAAGCCGACGAGTGTCGTTGAGGCGGTGACCGAGCATTACCGCATGGGTGCAGCCAATGTGCACCGTGGTGTGCATTTTCTAAGTGAAGAGGCGACGCGCAAATTCGATGCGTCGCGGGAAAAGGTGCGCGCTTTTCTCAACGCTAAGGAAGCTGCCGAGGTCATCTTCACCAGCGGCACTACCGGAGCGATCAACCTCGTGGCGCACAGCTTTGGCGCACGTCTCAAGCCTGGCGACGAGATCATCATCTCCGAGATGGAGCATCATTCCAATATCGTGCCGTGGCAGCTCCTATGTGAGCGCCAAGGAACGATTCTGCGGGTCGCTCCGATCAACGACGCTGGCGAACTCCTATTGCCCGAGTTGGAACAACTGATCAATGCTCGCACGCGTTTGGTCTCGATCGTGGCCGTGTCCAATGCTCTGGGCACCATCAACCCTATCGAGCAGATCATCGCCATGGCGCACAGCCGGGACATCCCCGTGCTGCTCGATTGCGCCCAGGCCGTGGCGCACAAAACGCTCGATGTTCAAGCTCTAGGCGTTGATTTCCTAGCTTTCTCTTCGCACAAATTATTTGGCCCAACCGGCGTCGGTGTCCTCTACGGCCGCCGCGCCCTGCTCGACACCATGCCGC
Source organism: Pseudomonadota bacterium (assembly GCA_026390445.1). Lineage (GTDB taxonomy): Bacteria > Bdellovibrionota_B > Oligoflexia > Oligoflexales > CAIYRB01 > CAIYRB01. Next base: position 28,655 of record JAPLFX010000034.1, on the reverse strand, counting down.
CGTTTCTCAGCGGCGGCGACATGATCCGCTCGGTCAGCTTTGCCAAGACCACCTATGCCGAGCTACCGGCGAAATTCGAGGCGGGGACACCACATATTGCCGGGGTCATTGGCCTCGGTGCTGCCATCGATTATGTCAACTCCTTGGGCCTGGAGCGCATTGCTGCCGCCGAGGCAGAGCTGCTGCACTATGGTACGTCCTGTTTGCGCCAGATCAAAGGCCTGCAACAGATCGGCACGGCAGCGCAAAAGACGAGCATCCTGGGCTTTACCCTAGACGACATTCATCCGCACGACATCGGCACCTTACTCGACCAAGAGGGCATCGCGATTCGCGCTGGTCACCACTGCACCCAGCCGCTGATGCAGCGTTTTGGCCTACCAGCAACGGCGAGGGCTAGTCTGTCCTTTTACAATACCAAAGCCGAAATCGATGCCCTGGTCGTGGCGATCGAAAAGACCCAGAGGTTGTTTGCATGAGCAGCCAGATGGAACTCTATCAGCAGGTGATTCTCGAGCATAATAAGCGGCCGAGAAACTTCGGCAAGCTCGACGGTGGCAACCGTGCCGCCGAAGGCTTCAACCCCCTGTGTGGCGATCACCTCTGGGTTTACCTCGAAGTCACCGCAGACGGCATCATCCAGCAAATTGCCTTTGAGGGCTCGGGCTGCGCGATCTGCAAGGCCTCGGCGTCGATGATGACGGTGGCGCTCAAAGGCGCCAAGGTCGAGGTCGCCCAAGCGATGTTTGGCGAATTTCAAAGCCTGCTCAAAGGCGAGCTGAACCCTGAATCCGCACCCAACCAACTCGGCAAGCTGAAGATCTTCTCTGGCATCTGGCAATACCCGGCACGCGTCAAATGCGCGGCCTTAGCCTGGCATGCACTCAGCGGTGCTCTATCCAACCAACCGACGGTGTCGACGGAGTAAGTCGCATGGAATCGCAACCCGCCAAAGACCTCCAGATCCGGACGCAGCGGACGCCCAATCCGAACGCCTGGAAGTTTATCTTAAACAGCGACGTCAAACGCACCGGCAAGGTGTCCTACACTGAGACGCGCGAGTGCGAGCATGTGCCACTCGCCGCGCGTTTGTTGCGACTGGCCAATGTCAGCCAGGTGCATCTGTTTGAAAATGTCCTGACGGTGACACAAAATGGTGCTTCGGATTGGGCTGTCTTAGCACTCAGCGTCGAGGACGTGATCCGCTCGGCCTTGCCGACCCATGATGCCGACTTCGACGACCGGATGCCCAAGCCAAAGTCCAATGGCGCGCCCCTAGATCCACACTTGGTAGAAATCGAAGAGATCCTTGATCGCACCATCCGTCCTGGTCTGCAGGCGGACGGCGGTGACCTCGAGGTCCTAGAACTCGACGGCAACATCCTGACGGTGCGCTATCAGGGCGCCTGCGGCAGTTGCCCAAGCGCGATGACCGGTACCTTGGAAGGTATCGAGAGCATCCTACGCACGGAATTCAATCCTTACTTGGAGGTGGTGGCTGTATGAGCGATCTACAATCAGTGGTGATCAGCAGCAAGGCCGATGGCAGTTGGCAGGCAACCCATGTCCCTTCAGGCAAGGTCGCCCACGGCCTGACCAAGGACGAGGCGGAAGAAGCGATGCGTGGGCTGCTGGGTTTGGATGAGCAGGGCAGCTTCGGCGAACCCCTGACCAGCAGCCAGTTCAGCGGTCAGGCGCAAGACATTGCGCTGTACTTGGAGGGTCCAGTGTCGGAGATGCTGGCCCTGCACTCCGGATTTGCCCGGCTAGAAGCCTATGAATCGGGCATGGCGCACATCCGACTCGGTGGTGGATGTTCTGGCTGCCCGTCGTCGACCATGACCTTGGTCAACGGCGTTCAGCAAATGCTCCAAGAGCAGTTCGGCGAAGAAGCGATTACCGATGTGATTCCGGTGCAATGATGCGCCGTCAAGGAGCCTGGTGATGAACATCACCTCGAAAAGTCGATACGCGCTCAAGATCATGATGGATCTGACCGAGCACGCTAGCGCCGACGAAGCGGCCGTTGTGCAGCGCAGCGATATCGCCGTGCGCCAGGGTATTCCTCTGGATTACATGGACCATATCCTTAGCCGCCTACGCGAGGCCGGTTTACTCGGCAGCGTGCGTGGTCGCAGCGGCGGCTATCGGTTGCTTAGATCCGCTGAAGCCGTCTCCGTCTGGGAGATCTTTCTGGCCGTCGAAGACGGCTTTCAGCCAGTGCAGTGCCTAGAAGGAGGCGTCGGTTGTGTCTCCGAGCATGTTTGCAGCTCAAAGGATGCCTGGGGACTGATTTCCTCCGCGATTCGCTCAGCACTTTCTGGCATTATACTTAGCGACCTGGTCCACAGGCGGGAACTGACTAAAGACCTCGAGTCCCTCGTCAGCCAGACCCAGGAGTGCCGGGCTCCAAAACGCCGCGCAGGAGGCTCACGGCTGTTATGAAGAATCCAGTTCAGAATGAAAGCTATATCACCACCAAGGCCGACCAGTTCCTCGCTTGGGCGCGGAAGAACTCGCTTTGGCCGTACCCTTTTGGCACCGCCTGTTGCGGCATCGAGTATATGGCCGTGGTCGGTCCAAAGTACGACATCGCCCGCTTTGGCGCCGAGGCCGTACGCTTCTCACCCCGCCAAGCGGACTTGATGATCGTGGCTGGCACCATCACCGAAAAGATGGCTCCCGTCATCCTCAAGGTCTGGGAGCAGATGGCCGAGCCCAAATGGTGCATCGCCATGGGCGCTTGCGCCTCCAGCGGTGGCTTCTACCGCGCCTATCACGTCCTGCAAGGTATCGACAAGATCATCCCCGTCGATGTCTATATCGCCGGTTGTCCGCCGACACCCGAGGCGGTCCTAACTGGACTGATGCAGCTACAGGACAAGATCTACGACAAGGCTTCGTCAGACCATCGCACCTATTAAAAGCCGTGGGATTTTAGCGCGTCCGCTAAACACGTCGCTAGCTCCGGGTCGTCGTTCGACGGCACGGCCCGAGCGTAGCGCGTAAATCCTGAGCTTAAGCCAAGATTCTGATAGGTATGATCCATCTCGTAGAGGGTCTCGATGTGATCAGCCGTAAAGCTAATCGGCACCAAGAGTAAAGTACCACCTCGGCTCTTACCAAGCTCGACGATGGTCTCTTCGGTGTAGGGTTTGACCCATTCCACGGGTCCCACCCGGCTTTGAAACGACAGGTCCCAGTGACAGCGCTGCAACAAGACATCACCACCGACCTGACGCAGCCAGGCTTCGCCCCGCCGTTTTAGCTCACTAAAATGCGTCTGGATTTCATTCACGTAGGGATCGCCGCGACCATGATAGCGCTGGGGAATACCGTGCGCCGAAAATAGGATCGAAATCGGACCATCGGTGTTTGCTTTGACCAAGGGTTCAAGTGCAGTCTGAAGATTTCGGTAGGTGTGGTGCAAATAGCGCGGGGTTTGCCACCAGGAAAAAACTCGGGTATTGGGCAGATCGCGGTTGCCATAGCGGCGCTCCAGCGCCAAATCAAAATCACGCAGCGAACTCACCGTCGTGCTGTGGCAAAGGTGTGGATAAAGGGTGATCAAAAACACTCTTTTCCCAACTAGATCCTCGCGGGCCAGCACTTCATCCGAGGTTGGCGCAGTGTAGCGGTTGATGACGATCACTCGGGTACCAGGCCGCACCTCCTGCAGCTGCTGCTCCAAATGCCGCGCCTGGATCTCGGTCATGCGGTTGATCGGCGAAAATCCGATCTCCCGGTACTCAGCCAAGGCCTTTGGACCGCGTTTGGTGGCAATCCTATTGGCCAGCCAGCGCCGCATACGTAGTGGCAACGGCGCCCGGATGATAAAGGGGTCTTCGAACAAACGCCTTAAAAACGGCTCAACCGCTTCCGCCGACGCCGGCCCGCCAAAATTGCACAAGATCACCACATGCGGAACGTCCTTCCAAACATCGGAAGCAGGGTCTGCCATCGCTTTTCCTTACGTTGCAATGAGGTTAGTTTGGCATCGCCATTTGCTGCGGACTATCAAGAGAAAAGGCTGGGATGGCGACTTGTATAGCCTGTCCCTCACCACCGCTCATCGCGTAAGTCCCAACCATATAACCCGACGGCGTCGCCAGATTGGTAAAGCTGCTGTACTCATAGGTCTCGCCAGGCATGATGACCGGTTGATTACCAACGACACCTTCGCCCTCGACCTCAAGCGTCTGACCATGAGCATTGGTGATCTTCCAGTGGCGTCTTAGTAGCTGAACCGGCTTATTGCTGCGATTGCGGATCGCCACCTCGTACGACCAGACAAAAACGCTGCTTTCTGGTTGCGAATGATCGTCGAGAAAGGCAGGGTGTACGGTGACTTCGATGGCTTCTGTGACTTGCTTGTACATGGGTCTTGCTCACTGGGTCTGACGGGGTCATTGATCGACGCTTGGGGGACCACGTCGACTTTAGTTCGGCCTTATACTATGACTCCTACCCATAAAAATCGCAAGGGACGCATGCAAACCAGCACACGTACGAAGACCCCATCTCTACCTCCCTTTGACAAGTATTTTTACTACTTCGAAAGCGTGCAATCACCGGCCGAGGATGCTCGATTTTTAGAAGAAGTTTATGTTAAGGCACGCGGCCGAGTCCCCTTGGTGTTTCGCGAGGACTTCTGCGGTACCTTTGCCAACTGCTGCGAATGGGTCAAACGCAGTCCCCGCCATGTGGCCCACGGGGTGGACTTAGATCCAGAGCCGCTCGCCTATGGTAGTGAGCACTACCTGACCAAACTTAGCCCCAAGCAGCAAGAACGGATCCACCTGCACAAGAGCAATGTGCTTGGCAGCAAATTGCCGATGGCCGACGTCATCTGCGCACAGAACTTCTCGTACTTTATCTTTAAGGACCGGGTAACGCTCAAGAAGTACTTTAAGAATTGCCTGCGCACGTTGAATAAGGACGGCGTCTTTCTCCTCGACTGCTTTGGTGGACCAAAGTGCCAGGAGCCTAACGAAGAGGTCAGCGAGCAAGGCGACGAACCACATGTTTTCGACTACTACTGGGACCAGGACACCTTTGATCCGTTGACCCATGAGGGCATGTTCTACATTCACTTTAAGCGCAAAGGTGAGAAGAAGCGCGAAAAGGTCTTCGCCTATGATTGGCGCCTTTGGACCCTGCCGGAGCTGAAGGATATTTTGCTGGAGGTTGGCTTCACCAAGGTCGACATTCTGTGGGAAGGATCGACGGAGGATGGCGACGGTGACGGCAACTTTGTGCCGGTCGAAAGAGGCGAGGATTGCGACGCCTGGGTCGCTTATTTGGCTGCGTATAAGTAAGCGGAAGCGGCCTCCCTTGGAGGTCCGCCCTCGGGACGACCGTCTCAATTATGATCGTGTAGGTCCGCGTTCAGCTCAATGGAGCCTTTGATAGGCAAGCATTCCAAGGCTCCATTGAGCGAGTTGCGGCGAAACAGCAGCCTACTGCGGCCTGCTAGCTCGTGCGCCTTCACCGTGCGCCCGCCACTGCCATCGCGAGCGACCAGGCGCACCTTACTGGCGGCCGTCAAATATAGCCCCGACTCGACGGTGCAATCGTCCCCTAGCGGGATACCAAGGCCGGAGTTGGCGCCCAAAAGGCAATTTTTACCGATCGAAATCGGCGTCGAATTGCCACCCGACAAGATGCCCATGGTGCTGCAACCACCGCCGAGATCGCTGCCAGCGCCGACCCAGACCGACGACGACACACGTCCTTCGATCATGTTTGGGCCTTCGGTCCCGGCGTTGAAATTGATAAAGCCCTCTTGCATGACAGTCGTACCACTACCGACATAGGCCCCAAGGCGAACACGAGCACCGTCGGCGATACGGATTCCAGAGGGAACCACGTAATCGATCATCTGAGGGAACTTATCCACCATACGCACCGTCAGGGGAGCGCCCAAAAGCCGCGCCTTTAACTGCGCCGCTGGCAGTTCGGCTGGGTCGATGGCTCCGAGGTTGGTCCAGGCGACATTGGGCAACACCTTAAAGATCCCGGTCAGGTTTTGGCCGTGCGGCCGCACCAGTCGATGCGACAGGAGGTGAAGCTTTAAATAAGCCTCGGGAACAGACTCAGGGGCGACGTCTTTGGCGAGGAACACAGCCACCACCGGTCGCGACGAGTCGACAAAGGGTTGGTAGGTCTTCGCTGCCAAAGGTAATGTTTTTAACTGTTCCGCCGTGACCTCGATCACCTGATTGCCACCGGAGTAGCCGAGGAGTTTCGCTAGGGCGTCGTGCTCGGCGGCGACCTGCAAAGACGCTGCGTCGCCACCGATCTGCGGTGCGGGGAAGAACACTTCAAGCCACGCGCCTTGTGCATTTTTACTGCCTACCCCGAGGCCATAAGCGAACCATGGGTCCCTTGCTTTATTGCTCATCTTGCTACCAGTCCTTCGGTGGTGTCCCAATTCAGGTTTAATTTTTTGGCATAGCAGCCAGAACAAGCCGGCAGATACTTCTCCTCGCTACCGAGATCGACCACCGGCCCATGGATGGTGGCCTGACCATCGATCAACTTGAGGTTAAAGACCGCCTTTTTATTGCAAAAGAAACAGGTAGTCTTGACCTCGCTGATCTCATCGGCCAGCTCCATCAAACGCAGCGCCCCAGGAAATAGGCGGGTGCGAAAATCACCGCGCAGTCCGTAGCAAATCACGGGGACATTGTATGTCGTTGCGACCTCTCGAAGCTGCTCCACCGAAGCTGCTGTGAGAAACTGCGCCTCGTCAACCAACACGCAATGATAAGCCGTCAACTGCGCAAATGGCAGCGTCGATTCCGGACCCAGCAAGAGGTCCGCTGGCCGGCTGAGACCAGCCCTTGAAGTGACCGAATCCTGGCCAAACCGCACGTCCAGCTCAGGCTTCATCACAAACACTTTTTTGTTTTGCTGGGTATAAGAATGGGCTACGGCGAGCAAGTTCAGCGTCTTCGCACTGCCAACGGCGCCATACCGAAAATAGAGTTTCGCCACTATTTACCTCGCCTTAGCCGGCCCCATGGCGGCGCAGTGCCGGCATTTAAGCATGCTGGGGCAGCTTTGAGCAAGGTTTACAGCAGACTAGTCCAGGGCATTGTATTTTTTCAGGATGATCCGCTGCTCTTCCATGATCAGTGCGAGCGAAATTCCCTTATCAAGCTTGACGATGCAAGCGCGCTTAACTGAGTCATAACGCAACAGCTTGCCTTCGACGGCGCATGATTTACCGCTTTTAAACACGAGTTTGCCGCTTATAGCGTCGTTTTCCTCAGGTTTAAGTTTCAGGCCACCATCAAATCGCAGCCCCTTCTCAGAGATATCCATGACCAAAAACTTGGCACCACCCATCACAAACGTCGGCCGATCATCGTCTCGGTATTTGATGCGGTAATGTTCGCGCTTTTCACTCACGATGTGCCTACCTCGCCGCGATGCCTGAGCCCCAATGAGGAGCGACCAGCCTACCCCTTGTCTCCCTAGAGTATCGGCAGGTCACTAAGGGAACTATAGGCCTGCACCGCGCCTCCCCCTGGCCCGGACCGGCATGCGCCGGCTTTGACAAGGGATTTTCGCCCCTTCAAGGCGGCACTGGCGCGGCCTTCTGGCGTCCCACCTTGTACCGATCGTGCAACCAAAAGTACTGCTCGTGGTTACCTAGAATCATCTCCTCGATGATGTGATTGAAGGCCTGCGTCGCCTCGAGTACGTCGGCCTGCGGGTCGGCACTGATCTCTAACTCCAAAGGCGGCAAGATGGTTGCATGATGCTGGTGGGGGCCATCACGCCTGATCGTGATCGGAACGACGGGAGCTCCAGTGCGCCGCCAGATCGTCGCTAGGCCATTATTTGTTCTGGCTGGCACGCCAAACAAATCAACCTCAGGGGCGCCGGGTTGATATTGGTCCATGACAAAGCCAACGATCTGGTTGTTCTTTAACGCCTCGAGGATGCGGCGATAGACGTCGCCCTTGGTTTTGCGCTGCAGGGCTTGAAAGCCAGCACGGTGGCGCAACCACAGTACAAAGGCATCGACTGGCCCATCGCCAATCTTTTTAACGACCACTGAAGTCGGCGCCACCCCGCGACTGACGCTTGCGGCAAGCGCTTCCCAGTTACCCATATGAATGCACAGGATCAGACAGCCTTTGCCTTGCGCCAGAGCTTGGCGCAATTCTTCATCGCCTTCGATGGTCACGGTGCTGGAGAGAGTCATCCAGCCGCCGGCCACAGTCTCAAAGAGCGTCAGGACGAAATGGTAAACGGACTCAAAGTAGATCCGGTCCTGCTCCGCCAGCGAGGTTGTCGGCAAGGCTATCGCGATATTTTGCCGGACCAATGGGCGCCTAAGCTTGACCACTCGGACTAAGATCAAAGCCAATCCCCAGGCCAGCGCACGCAGCAGCCAATTTGGCAGCATGGCGACACTTCCCGAGATCAACCGATACAGCAAAACGATCGGCGTCGCGGCTGGAGCCTGATCTGTTTTCGCCACCGTCACCACTCCGCTCTATTGGGCCAAAGATTCAGAATAACTGAACTTTATAGACTAGTCCACGGCCGGCTTGGGACCTGCGGCGCCAGCACCTCGCCCCGCCGCAAAGGCCTGGGAAAGCAGCCAAATAAGTCATGTACCAGGCGCGGTTAGCGAACCCGCTCGACCTGGAATTTGCGTCCCTTAATGCGGCCGTCACGCAAGCTAGTGAGTGCTGCATCAGCAAGGTGAGACCGTATGGCCACATAGGCGAAGTTATCGTGGATTTCGATCTTGCCGATATCGGCACCAGCGAGTCCACCGGCCTCGCCGGTTAAGGCCCCTAGAATATCGCCGGGACGGACCTTCTCCTTGCGACCGCCAGAGATATACAAGGTCACCATGGCCGCGTTCGTCAAGGCCGGCGCCGAGCTTTTACTCGGTGCCGAACGGTCGGTGAAGCGACCACGCTCGATCGGACTTCCAGTCAAGGCCTCGATCATCTCGATCTTGGCCTCTTCGCGTGGTGTGATCAACGATACGGCAAGGCCTGCTTTGCCAGCACGACCGGTACGTCCGATGCGGTGCACATAGGTTTCTGGTTTAGCCGGGAGGTCGACATTACAGACCAAATCGAGGTCCACGATATCGATGCCACGCGCCGCCACGTCGGTCGCAACCAGCACGCGGATACTCTGATTGCGAAACTTCGCTAAAACTCGGTCGCGTTCAGGCTGCTCCAGATCCCCATGCAGCGCATCGGCGCTGATACCCTCGATGTTTAGGGCCTCAGCTAGTTCTGCGGCACCTGCCTTAAAGTTACAAAAGACGATCGCCGACTTTGGCGCGTGCTCCTGTAGCACGCGACGCAGGACTAAGGCCTTGTCACTGAGGCCAGCGGGATAGACGATCTGCCGGATGCTCGGCGCCTCGGAGCTGTCTGCGACGGTGATGCGCAAAGGACTCTGCTGCAGTGAGCTGCTCATCGCCAACATGGTCTGCGGAAAGGTTGCAGAAAAGAACACCGTCTGGCGTTTGCGGGGCACAGCAGCAAAGATCGCCTCCATGTCATCTTGAAACCCCATGTCCAGCATGCGGTCAGCTTCGTCTAAGACAACATAGGTGACATCTTGCAGCTTTAGCGTGCCCCGCCGCAGGTGATCGAGGATCCGACCCGGTGTTCCAACCACCACGTGGACGCCCTTTTCCAAGGCTCCGTACTGGGAGCGCAGCGGTTGACCGCCGGCAAGTGGCAGCACCTGCAGACCCGGGAGCCGCCGACCGAACTTACGGATCTCGCGCGCCACCTGCGAGCACAACTCCCGAGTGGGACATAGCACCACGGCCTGAAGCCGCCGCCCGTCCAGGCGAATGCTCGCCAAAAGGGGCAACGCATAGGCCAAGGTCTTACCGCTACCAGTCTTGGCCTGGCCAATAATATCGCGGCCTTCGAGCAAAGCCGGGACAGCGCGGGCCTGGACCTCGGTCATTTGGCTAAACCCCAACTCACCGACCACGGCCAGCAGATCTTTGGGCAAATTCGTCTGTGCGAAGGAGACCGCGGCTTGGACCGTGCTTGAGTGTGGAGCATGCATATATTCTGGGATCCTGGGTGATCTGGCTAGCGAAGGAGCGTGTCATACCACGCCAGCCATTCGGGGTCAGGCACTTCCTGCAACCCTCCGGACTCATTGACACAGCAGACAACATCTTGAAGTCAATGGCACCATCTACTCCGCACTGCGGCGGCCGTAGGTTATTTGACCTAATGCCGGCCGGTCGCCTAAGCTATTAATGCGAGGTTTATAATTAACTCTTATTTGCTTTGAGGGGAACTATGGCGCGACGGACGGCTGTGATTGGAGCAGGACCTGCTGGGTGTTATGCCGCGCATTTGCTGCAGCAGCAAGGACGCGAAGTGGTACTGTACGAACAGGCTAAGTCCGTTGGCGGGCGCACGACCTCGTGGCACGATCAAGGCTGGGTGGTTGATTCGGGAGCCGGCTTTTTTACCAATTTTTACCCAACTCTCTGGGGCCTCATCACGAAGCTTGGGCTTGAAGGCGAGATCACCAACCTGTCGCGTTCCAACGCCCTGACCGACGGCGAAAAAGTCGCAGACTTTACCCTAGGATCGACGGCTTCGTTCGCCAATTTCACCTTTCTTGGGACCCGGGCCAAGCTCAGCATGGCGATGCAGACCGCGCTCATCTTTGCCAAGTACCGGCACTTAGACCTCAGCTCGGCCGCCTCATTGGCCCCTTTTGACGACGCTTCGGTGCGCGACGACGCCGTCAAACGCGTCGGTGAGCGCGCCTATCAGTATCTGGTGCGACCAGGAATCGAACCCTTTTGGTTCTTCTCGTGCGAGTCGATCTCGCGCTCACTGATGTTGGCGTTGCAGGCAAAAGCAGCGACCGCTCGCTTCTACACCTTTCGCCAGGGCATGAACTTTGTGTGCACCAAGTTGGCCGCGAATTTGGATGTACGGACAGGTGTCACCGTCGATCACATCAAGCCAAGCGGAGCGAAGTTCAAGATCACGGGAGCCACTCTGGCCGACGGGCCGGAGCATATCTATGACGAGGTCATTGTCGCAACCACTGGCAGTGTCGCGGCGAAGATCACCGCCGGCCTAGACGAACGCATCGTGCCAGATACCGTGCGGTCGTTCCTAAAGAGCCAAACCTATGTGCCCAATACGCACCTGGTCTTTGTCATCGACAAAGGCGTTAAGCTGCCGAAAATGAGCTGCCTGCTGCCCTGTGGCCCAAAAGACCATCGGATCGCCGGACTGAACTTCAATAGTCATAAATTGCAAACCAGAGGCGAGGCCCGCAGCGGTCAAGAAGCGATCAGTGTTTATCTGACCGCAGAGGAAAGCAAAGCCACGCTAGGTATGTCAGAGCGTGATCTTTACACGCATGCGTGGCGCTTGGCCAGAGAACTGAGCCCAGATCTACCTCTACGCGCCGAACCCTTGCAGATGATCCAGCGGCGCGAGGCCATTCCTATCCATGCAGTCGGTCGTTATCGAGCGGCGGCAGAGGTCGGTAAGCAACAAAAAGGGCCGCTGGTGTTCGCCGGTGATTACCTATCTACCGCTACGGTCGATGGAGCCATGCGTACTGGTTATGAAGCAGCCCACGCCTTGGATCAGCGAGTAGCTATTTAACTGTCGCAGCGACCATACAACAGCGGGACCAGGCTCAAGCCTGGTCCCGTTTTTTTCACAACCCGGCCCACGAGGCCTTTGAATGATGGATGGCAAAAGTATCCGGTAGCGGCCGCTGGTAGGTTCGAATCGGCCCCTTCTGGTGCTTGGACCAGTATTCGGCACGTCGCATCCAGTAACGCCAAAAGATGAACCGGTAAGAATGCCAAGTGTCGATCGGATTGAAATAGGTTGGCGGGAACATGATGTTTCGATCTTGGCTGCTTTGAATTTGATCCAATACCGCGTGATGGTAAGGGATATAGGTCTTAATGGTGGTTTCTTTTATGCGCTGTACTTGCTCTTTTGAAAACTTCACCCTGGCTAGAGTCAGGCGCTCAGCGATTCTTAAATCAAAGTAAGAGGGATGACGGCTGATATCCCGGACTTTATCAAGATAGGCAGCAAGGATCGGGTGGCCTGGACGACTGCCGATCATGGAGTTGCATGCTAGCAGGGGGCTCGGATAGGTCGTCGGGCTAGCCAAATAGAGGAGTGGAATCGCCCGGAGCGTGCCGTAAAAGTCGAAGTAATCGTGTATCTCGGAGAGTGGCTTAATCGATTCATAGTCGGTATCGATATAGAGCCCGCCTTGTTGAAACAAAATCTCCGCCCGAATGATGTCGGTTTTCTGGCCGTAGCAGCTACTGGCATCGACGATGTCTCGGGTGTTGTAGTCAAGGCGCTTCACCTCGGCATCGGTCCACAAGCGATGCTCCCAGTCAGGGTAGTGCTGCCGCCAGCCCGTCATGAACTTCTTATAAGGCTCGGGGAGTGGTTTTGGTCCAATCCAAATCTGGTGGATGACTTTGGGGATCGTTGCGCGCGCCTCGCCACTCTGTTGCGATGGATAGTTCATCGCGAACAGGCGACCAAGACGGTCGAGCTGGGTGCGACTGAATGGATCCAGCAAACGACCAAGAAAGCCGTCCAGATCGCATTCCTTTGCAAAGATTTCGTTTAGGTCAGTTAAGCTATAATGATCCATGGGTGACTTCCCTTGGCTTGGAGCGGCTCGCGCGTAGCGCTGCAAAGTCGCAAAGATGAAGCTTAAAAAAGGCATCGACGGCTGACCAGCCTTGGCTGGAAGCGGCGGCATGGTAGGCCGGACGATCGGGACAGAAAAAGCCATGATCGGCCGTAGCATACAACGTGTCGCTAAATTCCTTGCCGGCATCGGCCAAGGCCGCGCGGACTGCGCTGCGCTGCCCTTCGTCGATATGTTTGTCGATGCCACCCCAAATGAGCATGAGCGGGCCGCTTTGTTTGGTCGCGAGATGCAGAAGACCCGGGGCGATGCCGCCGCCATAGGCGGACACCGCAGCTTTGATGGGGAGCAGCGCGTTGGCAAGAAAGGCGGCGCGGCCACCCATGCAAAAGCCAATGCAGCCAATCCGATCTTTGATCGTTCCAGGCTGCGCATTGAGCCAGGCGCATGCAGCGCCCAAATCCGCAGTAAGGCCGTCCTGGGTGATTGCATGGCAGTGGGGAGCAACCGCATTGAAGTCCGCATAGGGCCCTTCAAAACCTTGCGGCGCGGTACGATGGAATAGCTCCGGAGCGATCGCTAAATATCCTTGCGCTGCAAAGCGGTCGGCGACGCTGCGGATATGCCGAGTGACGCCAAAGGCCTCCTGCAGCACCAAAACGGCGGCACCTGAGGGCTGCTCAGGGATGGCGACATAGGCTGCCATGACGGTGTGATCGGCAACGGTCAACGTCACGGTCTTAGTCGCGATTGATGGCATCGGCAGCTCCGATCAGCCCATGGGCAGAAGGTTTCTATCTAAGTGAATTCTATTGCAAGCTTTTAGCAGCCACTAAGGCAGATGGCCACAACGATATGGCACCCAACCGCCCCTTGCCGCCCAGGCGGTCTTCGCATTAAACCCATGGTCATGATATGGGTAAAGAAAATCCACCATGAGGTGCATTATGAACGCTGCGATACCAGCCAACGCCCCAAACGTCCAAGGGCGTATACTGATCGGTGGCACCGTTCATGAGAGCGGCTACGCGCGCAAGAAGGTCTTTAGCCAAAGCGCCGCCATCGGCGCCAAGGGTCCGACACTGATTGGAGAAACCCCTAATGTCGATAAGGAGCTTTTTCTCTCGGCGGTCGATGCGGCTCGTATCGCCTGGGCCCGAGGTCAAGGCCCCTGGCCTTTGGCCAGGACGGAAGAACGACTGGCAGCGGTGACGCAATTTCGCGACCGAATGCTGCCGCTTCGCAAGCAGATCTGCCAGCTACTTATGTGGGAGATCGGCAAGAGTTGGGTCGATGCCCAAAGTGAATTCGACCGGACGATCACCTATATCAGCGACACCCTCGAGGAGGTCAAGCAACTTGAGCGCGATGCCAGCCGCTTTCAGTTTGCCGGCGGCCTTCTAGCACAGATTCGCCGTGCACCACTGGGCGTGACGCTGTGTATGGGTCCGTTCAACTACCCGCTTAATGAGACCTTTACGACGCTGATCCCCGCGCTGATCATGGGCAATGTATTGGTCGTCAAAGTGCCACGCTACGGCCAATTATTTTGGGATCTACTGCTGGAGCCCTTTCGCGACTGTTTTCCCGCCGGTGTCGTCAACATATTGAATGGTCACGGGCGTGAGATCGTCGGACCTGCGGTCAAAACCGGCCTGATCGATGTGCTGGCCTTTATCGGCTCGAGTCCTGTCGCCAACCGCATCAAGCAAGAGCACCCTCATCCCAATCGCTTTCGCTCGATCCTTGGACTCGACGCAAAGAACCCGGCTATCGTCCTAGCGGATTGCGATCTCGATCTGACGGTGAACGAGTGTTTACGTGGTTCGTTATCGTTTAACGGTCAACGCTGCACGGCCTTAAAGCTGCTGTTTGTTCATCGTTCGCTCGTCGCTGAGTTTACCCGCCGCTTTGTGCTGAAGGTGGACGCCCTGAAGTGCGGGATGCCGTGGGAGCCCGATGTGCAAATCACTCCACTACCTGACACCGAAAAACCAGCGTACCTGACTAGCCTCATTGCCGATGCGCAAAGCCGCGGTGCCAAGCTAGCCAATCCAGATCGTGGTGGGAGAGTCGACGGCACCTTGTTCTACCCAGCGGTGTTGACAGACGTGCCACTGACCGCACGCCTTGCCCAAGAAGAGCAGTTTGGGCCGGTCGTTCCGATTGTGCCATTTGATGATGTCGGTACCGTCTTAAACTATATGGTTGAGTCTAAATACGGCGCACAAGTTAGCTTGTTTGGCAGCAATCCCGAAGTCATTGGGCCGCTGATCGATCGCCTCGTCAATCAGGTTTGCCGCATCAATCTCAATACGCAGTGCCAACGCGGACCAGATGTGTTTCCTTTTACCGGAAGGAAGGACTCAGCAGAGGGGACTCTTAGCGTCTATGATGCGCTTCGTTCCTTTTCCATCCGCTCGATGGTTGCGGCAAAACAGGACGCATCGGGAAAGACGCTGATCCGCGGGATTTTGGACGGCGACACGTCGCGCTTTCTATCGACCAATATCGTGCTGTAACCTGCTCAAGCTGGTGCCTCAGCCCCGCTTGTGAGCTGGGCTTTATAGACAACGTGTCGCCCTTGTTTCACGACTTGAATACTGTGTTCGTCCATGAGTCGCTTGAGAATGCGCTTGGTCGTTGCAGGTGAAATCTTTAACCTGCGCGCGAGTTCAACACTAGACATCGGGACGTCGTCGAGCAGGCGGATGATTTCATCGCTTGCGGCCAAGCCCGCTCGCTGTGGCGGATAGATGGTGATCGCCTCGCGAAATAGCGCGATCGTCTCCGCGTGCATCAGTATTGGCGCGATCGTGTAGGGGAAAAAGTCGCGCAGGCGCATAATCGTATTGCGGATTTTTTGCTGCCAGCCTTGGGTGTGGAGGCTTTGTTTCCAGACGCTGGTCTGGATTTCGGACGTGGTGGCGCTGAAACTGCTTTTCATCAACAGGTAATGGAGCAGATCGGCCAGTGAGGGGTGGCGCTCCAAGCTGACGATATAGTGCTGGCTGACGCGAAAGTGGCGATCGTCTATCGCTTCAAGCGATGGCGCAAAAAAATGTCTGGTGTACCTTGCAACCATCTGGGTTTGCCAGTCGGCGGTAAGGCGTGACGACCGACCTTCGATCGTCGCCACCCAGCAGGTTAGGACAAACTTGTCGGCAAAGCTTTGCCGGCTGTTCTTCATGGCCTGACGGAGGAGTCGCTCGCATTCGGCAAAATCGCCAAGCTGGTAGCTACTGGCAGCTTGGATAAACAGCGCTTGCATTTTTAATGGTGTCTCGCCAAGCCGCGCAATGACGATCTCAAACTCGCGAAAAAGCGGTGTGATCTCGGCCGCTCGTCGCTGCGTCAACAGGGACTTGATGAGTCCCAGTAAGCCTAGAGCCTCGTGGAAGCGGTCGCTGATGTTACGGCCTTTACTCAGGCATTCGGAAAAGTATTTGTCAGCCACTACCAAATCACCGACGTTTAAGGCGATTTCGCCCAAGGCATATAAGTGATCCAGCCAGGCATGATGATTCTTTCTTAGCGCTTCATCGATGTCGTACTTTGGGCTCGGCCCGCGGTAATTTAGTCGCGCCAATTGCAGATTGTAGCGCGCCACGGCGGCCAATTCCTCGAGCGTATGCACGCCGCGGGCTTCTAGGGGTGCTGTGGTGCTTTTCAGCAAGGACTGGCTCGCCTCAACCAGTCCGTCCTCCCACAGGAGCTCCGCCTGCAGCGACGTGTAGCGAGCCTTGTGCCGCTCTGACTCGTCTAAAGTGGCGAGGTCAAAGGTCTGCTGACCGAACTTGCGGGCGAGATGGTAACGGCCCATGGCCAGATAGGTGTAGGCGAGCATCGACAGCACATGTAGGCGGCGATAGCTTTTGTCGGAAATCGGCAAATATTCCAGAGCCCGGCGCAGATGCTCGCGGGCGGCCGCAAAATCGCCGAGTTGGTAGGCTTCCATGCCGTAAGCAGCCTCACAATGCGACAAGGGGCCTTGAAGATTTTGCGCTTCGGCAAGGCGCCGGCATTCCTCGATCATGACGAAGGCTTCGTCACGCTTTTTAGTGCCGCCGTTAAGATGACAAGCGGCGGTATTGAAGATCGTCTTGGCAGCAGCCTCCCAATCTTCTAAAGCACGGTAGTGCTGTGACGCCTCATAGAACAACTCCGCGGCCTGGCCGTAACGACCAAGAAAAAACTGCATGCGTCCCATGTTAGTCAGCAGGTCGGAGCGTTCTCGTGGATCCGGAGCAAGGTTTTGTAGTGAACTGCGCAGCTGGCTCAGAAGGTGGATGGCCTTTTGCCTTTTGCCCTCCTCAGCGTAGCTACTAGCTACCAGCATCTCTAGCTGGACTCGTTCGGAGGGTTGCAGATTGGCAAGGCGGAGCGTGCGATTGGCGATGTCCCTGGTTGTCGAGGGCGACCCGCTATCTAAATAAAGCTGCGCCGCGGCAATATTGACCTTGGGCGAGGCCATCTTCTTGGTGTGCTCGGCAATGGTTCGACCAAGTTCCAAGTTCCAACTCGACAGACAGCCCTGGATGAGCCGGCCCCAGATGCGCGGATCGTAGTGCAAACTCTGGGGGTCGCTGCGCAATATCTTGAAGATCTCTTCGATCGGTTTGGAGTTGCTGCCCGTTGCCAAGCCTTCACCAAAGGTATCAAATAATGCTTCCCAGGCTTGTTTCGTGTGGCAATCGCGTGCCTGCTTGATGCAGCTATCCCAATTCATTTGACGCATCCGTCCGCGTTTCTCAGCATCGTTGCTAAGGGTGTAGCAGAAAGCCCAGGAGTCGCCACTAAGAACACATTGAGCCACATAGGTCCAGAGAAGTCCGGGACGAATGGTATAACGGCCTAATATTAAATAGTATTTTTTTGACCTGGTGCCACGATGCAAAATTAGCTGGAAAAGCGCAGTGTAAATACCTATAACAATAGATATATATTTGATATTTCAAAGATACTGGAAGCGCGAATTGGTTTTGTTAGGCTTAACCTTAGATTCATCCAGTCAATATTCGTAGCCGGTGCAAGCTGAGGCAAAAAGCAATGACTGTTGGCGCGGTTTTTCGTTTTGTTGAAGGCATGGCGTGGCATTCTTTACGTCGTGTGGCGGCTTGCGCATCGACTTGTCTTTTGGCCTTACCAGCATTTGCGGTGGTCGATGGCAGCAGGGACGCCGATGGCCTGGAACTTACCAGTTCGGTGATGTGGCAGCAGATCGGTGACGGCCAGCGCTTTATCTATCCGCCCGGCATTCCTGCAGTCCTGAGACGAGGAGCGGAGTCACGCAGCTTTCGCATCGAGCAGTATTATAATCAGCCGATCGCTCCGACGATGGTTCAGCCCTACCTGCAAGGTAGCTGGCCACGCACTGGCGAGCAGGATCTGACCTTTGACAAGGCTGCCGGAGTCTGGCGCGGTGCCTTTGTAACCGTCACTGCTACTGCGTGCGACAAAGAAGCGGGGGCGTACGGCTTTCGCTGCTTCTCCGACCTGGTTTTCAGTCCAGCGACGCCCACTGGCACCGTGGGCATTTCACTCGGCGTACTGGTCCACGACATCGAATATACGCACCCAAATTCGGTGTTTTGGGTGATCCTTCCCGAGGAAGGACCAGGCGTGGCCGAGACCGCGGCGCTGACCCCTCATGCATTACCTTCCATCATTCAACCGGAAGCCTTTGTCAGCTCGGGTGCTGACACAACTTTGGTGCGGCGCCACGTCGTTAGGATCAGCCTCGATGGCAACGTGACGCTGGGATCAGGCTTTTTAATAAGAAATATCGATCATCTACGTCATCTATTTGGCGTGCAGGTGAATCAAGCCGCAGACATGACGGCTGGGCCAAAGGTTTTTGTCGTCACGGCGGCCCATTTGTTCCCGGTCGGGTATGCCTATGGCGCATTGGCCGATGCTGGGGCGGGCTCCGCGGCTGGAACAGGGCCCTTTCATCTTGGCAACCTTTACGATCTGGATGTCGGCGGTCACAACGTGCCGCTATCGGCGATGCTGATCGGTCGAAGTGTGGAGTCGGATATTGCTTTGCTACAGATCCGCACCAGCGAACTACCGGCCCTCGCAAGGGCCCTGGGTGCGCGCTCTCCAGAAGCCATCCGCGGCCTAGAGATAGCCGATCGCATCGACCTCGATCCTAGTCATGATCAGACGCGCATGGCCATTGGCTATCCGGCCGGCTTGAACGGCAAGCAGGTCCAGCGGACCGGGCGCATGGCATTGCACGAATATCCAACTGAAGACACCTCAAACTTTGGCCCCCTGCCGAAATTCAAGCTTGAGGCTATGCCAGGGGTGGACGCCGACTTAGCTGAACCAGGCATGTCAGGTGGCCCCATCATAGATGGGGATGGCCGCGTCATCGGCCTTGCCATTGAGCGACCCAATGACACCAACAGCTTAATCGCCCTTGATTTGACCGGAGCGCAGCGTTTGGACCTTAGTGCAGCGGGTGATAGCAGCAGCTGTGGGTTGCGATTCAACCCATTCGATCGGACGCTGCGATTGGTTCGCTTGGACCAAAGTTGCGACTACGGACACTTCGGGAGTGCGGAGCCCTTTCCACTCCTCGACGGCGACTGGACGGTCCAGGAAGTCTTAGGCTTTGCTCCTGAGCTACCTCCTCGCAATCGACCAACAAGCTACGACATGGTCCGGGGCCACTCGTTGATCAACGGCCACGCGATCATCAACGGTCATGCAATCATCAACGGCCATGCAATTATCAATGGTCATGCGATCATTCGCAGCAGTAAGATCGTGGTAAACCGTGACAATCTCAATCATATCAACAGTGCTGAAATAACCAGTGGATTTAGATTAAATCCAGACTCCTTCAGGGCCTTTGTGCCGAAGGGAGTCCGTATCCTTGCGCATCGGGGTCAGGGCGAAGCACCCTCGGCCCTTGGCGAACTCATCCTCGGTACGCGAGATAACCTCCTACAGCCAGATTTCAGCCCGGTCTACTCCATCCGTGAGTTTGCCATCTGGCTGCATCGAACCGCTGGGCTGCAGCAGCCATATTCAGGGCTACTATGCCTACACGGCTCCGCCTGCGGGGACTAGCAGTCTGGCGCGAGCCAAGGCCATCATCGGCGCGCTCAGTGCGCGACAGGGCGCAGGGCTCGCGAGAAGAGTGTACAGCCCTGCGCGAAGCACCCGAACTTCGTCGTCAACGTTGCTGGCCATCGCCCTAGCCGTTCCATTGAGGAGGCTAGACTCATCTTCCTGCCGGATGATGCCGACCTGCAACACCCCCCCTTTAAAGGTCAGCTCACAGTAGGTCTTGTTGAGACGAAACGTTAAGATCGCTTCACTCAAGACCCCTGTACCTGGCTGGGTCTGTGCAATCAAATCGGTCGGGCCATCGCCCCGCCAACAGTGCCACTCGCTGCCCTGGTAGCGGGCCTGGCGCAATTCGGGAGCGATGAGGGCCAGGCTCTGGCCGCAACGGGATGGCTCAATAAAGTCGCGAAGAAAAAGCAGGCCTCCAGCCGCCTGGTGATGCAGAGAAAAACCCACCATAGTTGCGTCGACCTGGTATGCGACGACGCGGACAGTGGTGACGAGCAGTGCCGTGCTAGCACCCAGGATCTTAAGACTGCCTTCAAACTGAGCGCCTTCCTGAACCGGGCTTTTCGCTCCGACAAAAGACACTGCAATCCCGCCGTAACTGATATCAACAACCCGCCCTATCAGGTGACTGGGCAGGGTCAGTGTTGCCACAGTGTCATCATGCAGGCGCATGCGCGCGTGCATCCTACCGTCCTTGACTATCGCGGCAATCTCAGCATCAACCGCATCCGACCTATGCGTCTTCCGACCAAGCAACTTGTCAAACAGACCCATAAAGCCTCCCCATCTGACCTCAACAGACGCATCGGTCGCTACATAGATGATCTTGAGTTGATAAAGAGCGAATTTTATGGTACTTCTCTGGCCGTTCTTCAGTGTGCTTGTCACTTCGGTGGGTTTGCTAGCAAATCCGCTTATCTGCAGGCCCAGGCCCCGGGCTGCAAAAGTGCTGCCCGGGTGCGACTGGCCTTTTTTGTTTGAGATGCTTACTTTTGGATAGAGCCAGACTCGATCATGTGATGGCTGTGGTAAATGCCCAGCTAAACTCCGCCGGCTACGACTGCATCGAAGCAGAGTGGTCAGGTAACGACCGGATATTGCGCCTTTTTGTTGACAACCTGGGGGGCGAAGGCGGCCTTGCACTGGATGGCTGCGTCAAAGCCAGTCGGTTGTTGCAGGAAGTCACGGCTCTTGATGATATGATCCCGGCTCGGTACACGCTAGAAGTGAGTTCTCCGGGGATTGAACGGCCGCTGCGCCGCCTAGAGCATTTTGTCCGGCAGGTGGGTCAAACGATTCAGGTGAAGCTCAAAGATAAAGTTGGTGATAGAAAGCAAGGCGTCGGCAAGCTTTTAGGAATCGAAAAGCACGGCGCTGAAGATGAGGCAGTGTTGACGCTGGAGACCGAGCAGGGGATATGGTCGTTCCCGCTTATGAGCTTGCAGCGAGCCAGTCTGGTATATGACTGGAGTCATGGTTGATCAGTTCTCTTTATTCTTAAGACGCAGGAAGGACCTAAGCGCATGGTGACTACTGAAGCGACCGAATTTGATGGAGACTTAACCCGAGTCATCAACTTGGTCAGCCGCGACAAGAATCTAGACAAAGCGATCATCATCGATGCCCTTGAGCAAGCGGTGCTGCACGCAGCGCGGCGCGACTTCGGCGCAACTGCCGATTTGGAAGCCCACTACAACGAAGAAAACAACGAGATCGAGCTGTTCCAGTTTCGCACCGTGGTGCAGGAAGTGGCCGACGAAGTGCGTGAGATTTCGGTCCCAGAGGCACACAAGCTCGACCCTGAGGCCGGCGTCGGCGATGCGCTGGGGATCAAAATTGACACCAGCAGCTTTGGCCGCATCGCCGCCCAGTCGGCAAAACAGATCATCGTGCAAAAGGTTCGCGATGCTGAGCGAGCTCAGATCTACGAAGAATTCAAGGACCGGACCGGCGAAGTCCTCAACGGCCATGTGCGGCGGTTTGAGCGCAATGATATCATTGTCGACCTTGGTCGGACCGAGGCCGTGATTCCATATCGCGAGCAGATGCCCACCGAGCGCTACCGCATCAAAGATCGGGTAACGGGTTATGTCCTAGAAGTCAAAAGATCCTCGCGGGGCCCACAGATCGTCATGTCCCGAGCTCATCCGGGCTTTTTGGTCCGCTTGTTTGAGCAGCATGTGACGGAAATCTATGACGGGATCGTCACCATTGAAAGCGCCGCGCGTGATCCTGGACATCGTTCCAAGATCGCCGTCTACTCGCGCGATCAATCGGTCGATCCGGTGGGCGCTTGCGTCGGCATGAAAGGGGCTCGCGTCCAAGCCGTCGTGCAGGAGCTCAATGGCGAGAAGATCGATATCGTACCGTGGGATAAAGATCCCGCTCGCTTGGTCTGCAATGCCTTGGCACCTGCTGTAGTCAGCAAGGTCATCGTCGATGATGCAAACCACAGCATGGAAGTCATCGTGGCTGACGACCAGCTCTCCTTAGCGATTGGTAAGCGCGGACAAAATGTGCGCCTGGCGGCTCAGCTCACCGGCTGGCGCTTGGACATCAAGAGCGAAGGCAAACTCGAGCAAGAGCTTGTGGGCGCCAAGATCGCCGTGGCTGGAATTGCTGGAATTGGGCCGATGCGCGCCGAGATTTTGGTCAATGAAGGCGTCAAATCACCGGCCGAAGTGGCGGCACTCAGCCCGCGAATGCTACAGCGGCTCCTGAATATGGATGAGGTCGAGGCGGACAAGGTATTGGCAGAGGCAGCTCGCCTAGCCAAAGAGTCTGGCCGATCGATCCCGACGGCAAAGGCTGGCCCAAGCGATCATGAAGATCTCCTTGCCCACTCGGGAGCAGATCCTCGCCGTCAATCCGCCCCAGAAAAAGATGTCGAAGTGGACAGTGGCCGGAACGAACGAATTCGCTTGTTCCAACGCCTCAGTGGCGTTGGTGAGGCAACGGCGCACGCCTTGGCCGATGCTGGTTACGGTACGATAGGTGACATCGTCGCAGATTCCGCTGAAGAAGTGGCCCAGAAAACTGGGCTGTCGACAGGGATTGCACGCACCGTTCAGATCGCGGCAGACAAGTACCTCCAGTCGGAGCTCGAGGATGCAGCTGCTGAGAACGAATAAGTCAGCCGCTTCCTGGTGAGTTAAGAAGTCGGTATGAAGGGTATTTATAGATGACTAAACTGCGTGTACATGAGCTGGCGAAAGAACTGAACATCGAATCAAAGATTCTGATGGGTAAGCTCAAAGGAATGGGTGCAAAAGTGCTGAGCCATCAGAGCACGTTGACTGATCAACAGGTGAGCGAGCTGCGCGGCGCTTTTACTGCATCGGCAGGGGCATCGCAGCAGGCTGCTGCCAGTGGCTCTGCAGCATCGACCGACACCAGCGGTAAGCCTAAAGTGGTGATCCGTAGACGGGCCGCAGCAAAGGATGACGAGGGTGTGTCTGAAGCGGCGGACTTTGAGTCGCCTCAGGAAGCTAGTGCTGCGACCGGATCCGAAGGAAGCGAGCTTGCCTCTGCCTCCCTCGATGCGGAGACCCAGGCCGAAGACGTCGCGGAGCCGGCGCAAGTTGATGCCGTCGTTGAGCCCAGCGACAAAGACTACGGTGCTGGCGCGGTAGAAGCCGCTGCTGACCTGGACCAGGAGCCAGAAGTGGAGCAAGATCAGATCGCTGCCAGTACCCAGCCAGCCCCTGCGTCCCGCAGCAACACACCACCACCAGCGACAGTCACCCGTGCTGCGGCTACCAGCGCCACCGTTGTGCGGTCAGTACAGCGGCCTACGGCTAGCGTGGTCAGGCCGGCTCCGAGTCGGTCGGCTGACGTATCGATCAATATCCCAAAATCGACACCAAAAGCAGCGTCGCTTCAGGCCTCCACCGAGCCTGCCGCGCGGCGCGAGGAAAGCCGCCCAGCGCCAGCAAGGCTGGCAACGGAAGCTGCTGCTACACAACAGCCAACAAGCTCTGCGGTAAGGCCTCCAGCGCCTGCTGCCGCAGTCATCCAGGCTCCGCCTTCTCAAGCTTCTGGTGCAGGTGCTTCGGCTGCTGCTGAGCCCGGGTCTGGTGACGATGCGCAACTGCGGCGGCGTCGGGAAATGGGCGGCGCAACGATCGTGCGGAAGGCTTCCCCTGAAGAGGTGGAAAAGCTCGAGAGCGCCAACCGCAGCCGGCAAACCGGTCGCAAGGAAGATCACCGGGGCACGCGAGTCACCGGCTTGGGGCTACTTTCTAACCGCATCAGTGGCGACGGTGTTGCTCCCGGAGCAGCTCCTAATCAAGCTCAACAAGGCGCTCAAGCTTCTACGCCTGGTGCTGTGCAGAGTCCTGGTGCACCACCGCAGAGTGAGTTCGACGAGTGGGGTAATCGCCGAGCAGCGACTGCAGCCACCGGTGTCAAAGATAAAAAGACCCTTGATGACGAAGAACAGGCGCGGAAAAAGGCCGCTGCCAAGGCCCGCCGGACCCAAGGAGCGATCAACACGCGCCTGCTGCTGCAGCAGGCAGAGATCCTCACCTCGGACGAGGAAGTGGCGCAGACAGATTTTGCTGGGCGCACTGTTTACACGCCGATGGCGCCGCGGACAAAGCGCGATATTAAGCGCCGTAAGGACCTGAAAAAAACCTCGGTCACCATGCCCAGGGCATCCTACCGGGTGGTCAGCTTTGACGAGTCGATCACGGTGGGCGAATTAGCGAAGCAGCTGGCGGTCAAGAGTACGGACGTGATCAAAAAGCTCATGGCCCAAGGCGTCATGGCGACGATCAACCAAGAGATCGACTTTGATACCGCATCGCTGGTGGCTAGCGAGTACCAGTTCGAAGTGAAGAACACGGCGCAGACCGTCGAAGAGATTATGAGCAAGGAGGTCGATGCGACCAATGTTCAGTCCTTCCACAGGCCGCCGATTGTGACCGTCATGGGTCACGTTGACCACGGTAAGACATCGATTCTCGATGCCATCCGCTCGACCAGTGTCGCAAGCGGTGAAGCAGGTGGAATCACCCAGCATATCGGTGCCTACTCGGTTGAGCACAACGGCCACAAAATCGCCTTCCTCGACACCCCTGGTCACGAGGCCTTCTCGGCCATGCGTGCCCGCGGAGCTAAAGTCACAGACATTGTGGTCTTGGTGGTTGCGGCGGACGACGGCGTGATGCCACAGACGATCGAGGCGATCAATCACGCGAAGGCCGCAAACGTGCCGCTGATCGTGGCGGTCAACAAAATCGACAAGCCGAACATCAATCTCGACCGCGTCTACACGGAACTAACCGAGCACGGCGTCCAGGCAGAAGAATGGGGCGGCGAGACCCAGTTCATCAAGACCTCCGCGCTCAAGCGGCAAGGGATCGATGAGCTGCTCGAAGCCATCGTGCTACAGGCCGAAGTCCTCGACCTCAAAGCGACCCGTGACGGCTTTGCCGAGGGCGCTGTGATCGAGGCCCACCTCGACAAAGGTCGTGGTCCGGTCGCAACGATTATGGTGCAAGCCGGTACCCTTAAGGCTGGCGATTATATCGTCGCTGGTATCGAGTATGGACGCGTACGCGCCATGCACGATTACAAGGGCAAGGATGTAGCTTATGCAGGCCCATCTGAGCCGGTTGAAATTATTGGCCTTTCTGGCGTCCCTCGGGCCGGCGACCGGTTTAACATCGTCACCGATGAACGCACCGCGCGGGAAGCTGCGGCGTGGCGAGTTGAGCAAGCACGTAAGGCGCAGTCGACTAAGTCGAGTGCTGCCAGCTTGGCCGACTTACTGGCAAAAGTGAAAAATCAAGAAGTCCCTGAAGTGCCGATGATCATCAAAGGCGATACTCAGGGCTCAGTCGAAGCCATTGTTGAATCGATCCTGAAGCTCAACAGTGATCGGGTCAAGAACCGCATCGTGCACAGCGGTGTCGGTGGGGTCACGGAATCCGACATCACCTTGGCCGACGCCTCCGGTGCAGTGATCATAGGCTTCAGTGTGCGCGCCGCTCGTGGTCTGGACGAACTGGCTGAGAAGCATGGCGTGGTTATTCAGTACTTCAGCATCATTTACGAAATCGTCGATGCAGTGAAAGCCCTCATGGTTGGCAAGCTGCCTCCCATTATCAGCGAAGTGGTTCTGGGCCGGGCCGAAGTTCGCAAACCCATCAGTGTGCCGAAAATTGGCACCATTGGTGGCTCTGCGGTGCTCACCGGTAAGATTACGCGGTCGTCCAATTGCCGCTTAATTCGCAATGAGATCGTTATTTACTCAGGGAAAATCGGGTCGCTTCGTCGCTTCAAGGACGACGTCAAAGAAGTGTTGCAGAGTTACGAGTGCGGGATCGGTATTGACGGCTACAACGACCTAAAAGAAGGCGATATCATCGAGGCTTTCGTGCTCGAGGAAAGCGCTGCAACTCTTTAATAAGGTCAGGACTGGATTATGGGACTACGTCAAACCCGTCTCGCCGACGAAATCCGCGACGTCATCGCCGCGGCTTTCTCAGCAGGCAACATGCGCGACCCTCGCCTCGAGGGGATCACGATCACAGCAGTGAAGCTAACCGCAGATCTGCAGCTGGCTTCCGTGTACTTTCGAGTTTACGGTGAAGACCCACAAAAGGCTGCGGAGCATGCTCGCGATGGCCTCAAGAGTGCGGTTGGCTACCTTAGGCGTAAGGTCGCTGAGGCTGTAGACATTCGGCGCGTCCCCAACCTCCGCTTTTTTTACGACGAGAGCATCGAACGCGGCTCTCGAATCGAAGAACTGCTCGCCAGGCTTTAATTTTATTTCGCAACTGAGGAGCTAGCGGCATTGGTGACGCATGCGCATATCCATGGCCTTTTGGCCGTTCATAAACCAACCGGCATGGTATCCAAGGATATCTCGCGCTGGTTGGTTAGGCGGCTTGGCAAGCTAAAACTAGGTCATGTCGGCACCTTGGATCCCGCCGCATCCGGTGTGTTGCCGGTCTTGCTCGGACGCGCCACACGACTGCAAGACTACCTGCTCGACATGCCCAAAACCTACGAATTCGATATTCGCTTCGGCAGTGAAACCGACACCCTGGATCTCGATGGTCAGGTCGTCCGTGAAACAGCCTGGGAGCACATCACCGAGGTGCAACTGCGGACCGCTATCGGGGCGTTCATCGGCGACATCGTGCAGACGCCACCGATCTATTCGGCGATCAAGTACAAGGGCAAGCCGCTTTATGACTACGCCCGAAGTGGTGCCGAGGCCGCCAGCAGTGTGCCTCTTGAGGCCTTAAAGCGAAGTGTTTCCGTGAGCCGTTTTGACCTTCTTGGCCTTAGTCCTGGTCAGGGTTCGTTTCGCGTCACCTGTTCCAAAGGCACCTATGTTCGTACCTTGGCGAAAGATCTAGCTGAAAAGGTCGGTAGCTGTGGTACGCTCATCCGGCTAGTTAGAACTAAGTCCTCCGGCGTCGAGATCGGCGCGGCCCACGGGCTGGAAGCGATCGAGCAGCAGCTCGACAACTTTGAGTCCTTGGTCACGCCGTTAGATCAGATCGATATCGGCCTACCCCGCTGGCGGAGCTCCCGCCCGGGTCTTACGGCGAAATTGCGAGATGGGCAGCAAGTGGTCATGGAGATCCAAGAATATGTCAGTTGCTGCCTCGACCCAGAGGACGGTTTAGTGGGAGGATGGGTCCGTCCTGTCCTTCTGCTCAATGATCAAGGTGAAGCGTTTGGTGTAGGCTCGGTTCGCTCCCAGGAGTCTGGGCGGATCGCTATCGTTATGAAGAGGGGTCTGTGATGAACCAGGAACATTCTGATTACTTGTTTACGTCCGAGTCCGTTAGTGAAGGTCACCCTGACAAAATTGCTGATCAGATCAGCGACGGCATCTTAGATGCCCTGCTGGCTCAAGATAAGCACTCGCGGGTCGCACTGGAGACGCTGGTTAAGACCGGGTTGGTCGTGCTAGCCGGTGAGGTGACGACGAAGGCGACCGTTGACTACGCCACGGTCGCCCGTGAAGTCGTCGCGGAGATTGGCTACAACGACGGCGCCCTTGGCTTCGACGCCAAAAGCTGTGGTGTCATCACCGTGATCGAACAACAGTCCCCCGATATCTCCCAGGGCGTCACCGCCGTAGGTGATAAAGAGCAGGGTGCTGGCGATCAAGGTATGATGTTTGGCTATGCCAGCGACGAAACCGCTGAATACATGCCAGCGACGATCAGCTACGCGCACAAGCTGCTACGCCGCCTGTCAACCCTGCGCCGCGAGAAGCACGTCCCCTTTCTTCGCCCTGACGCGAAGAGTCAAGTCACGGTAGAATACAAGGCCGGCAAGCTGGCTCGGGTCGATACCGTGGTGATTTCGACGCAGCATTCGCCAGACGTCTCCTCGAAAGAGCTTGAGACCTATGTGATTGAGGAATGCATCAAGCGAACCATTCCCGCCGAGCTGCTCAAGAACACCCGCTACCTGATCAACCCAACGGGACGCTTTGTCATCGGTGGCCCACAAGGCGACTGCGGCTTGACCGGCCGTAAGATCATCGTCGACACCTATGGTGGGCACGGAGCTCACGGCGGTGGCGCCTTCTCGGGTAAAGATCCGTCCAAGGTTGATCGCTCGGCTGCCTACATGGGTCGTTACATCGCCAAGAACCTAGTGGCCGCCGGCCTGGCTCGCAAGTGCCTCGTCCAGTTGGCTTACGCGATCGGCGTGGCAGACCCAGTCAGCGTCTTCGTTGAAACCTATGGCACATCCAAACTGTCAAGCAAGGAGCTTGATCAAAAGGTGCGCAAAAACTTCTTGCTCAAACCGCATCAGATCGTCGAGCAGTTCGATCTATTGCGCCCCATTTATCGCGCCACAGCGTCCTATGGTCACTTTGGCCGCGACGAATTCCCATGGGAACGCCT
>JAPLFX010000250.1 GCA_026390445.1 Pseudomonadota bacterium | reverse complement strand
GTCTGAGCAAACTATGCATCAATCACCCTTCCCCTTCACCGCTTGAGCGATGTTCTCGGGCACCTCGGCGCCGAGGAAGTCCGGCTTGACGATCAAATCATCGAAGTAGATGGTCTTGCCTTGGATGCGCGCCATCCCACTGAGCGAGCGGGCCGCCCATTCGTTATAAACAAGAAAGCGACTGACAGCATCAAGCGCCTTGGCATAGAAGACCTTGGCCTCGCCACGCGCACTTTTTGCATCGCCGGAAAGCTGCTTGACCACATCGGCATGTGGTGCACCGGTGATGTCAGGAGGATTTTCCAGATCTTTGGCTAGGTTTTCTCTGGCATAACCAAGCTGGTAGAAGGCGGCAACCCCCCAATAGGCGTCTTTCGTCGCTAACACCTGCTCATAAGCCGCTTGAACTTTGGCTAAGGCTCCAGCCTTGGCCTGAATCGAGGCGACCAAGGCATCCACTGTACCACCGTGCAGCCTCATCGCCGTGAATTGGGCCAGAATCGGATTGACCCGGCGGAAGACCAAGCCACCAACGGAACGCAGGGCCTCACCCGAGACGTTGCCGCCAGAGCGCTGAAACGTCGTCAAGATCTCCGCCGCTGCCTGCTGTGCCGAGCCCCCCCTTGAGTTCATCACCGCAGTGTAAGCCTGGATCCGCTCGTCTGGACTGAGTTTGAACTTGCCATCGAGTACTTTGGTCAGTCCAAGCACCCGTCCCTCTTCACCTGCAGAGTAAGCGGCGCGCAGCATGCGGAAGAAGACCGACTTAGCACCCTGTTGATCGACGGCGCCAAAGGCCAGACAAGCATTCACGGCGCCCTCGCTGTTCAGCGCAGCCTGCAGCTCGCAGGTCTCAGACAGTGCGCCAGCAGATTCCTTCTCCTTTGGATACTTGGCCGCGAAGTCCGCAAACATCTTCGCCGCTGCGGCCAGCTCAAGGCGATTTTTATGCAGCAGACCGAGTTTTAGCAGCGCTGGCTTGGCACCCTCGGATTTGGGATATTTCTGTAGGACGATCGTGTAGTCACGGATGGCGTCCGGTACTTTGTTGCACTTTTCCCAGTCGAGCGCCGCATTGTACACCAGTGCATCGTTATCCTTGGCGTTGGGACGCTTCTTAAACAGATCCTCGCCCTTTTTCGCCCTGGTACACGCATTCTTGTCGGTCTTGATTGAATCGACGGCCAGACCATGTTCCAGTCCCTCGAGCTTTTCGCCGATCTTGCCCTTTTGATAGGCGGGAATCTTACGCAGCTCGGCGATCACAGCCTGTAGCGACTTTTCGTCTTTGCCGTAGATCGGGATCAGGTTTTCGACAGCTTCTTGGCCTTCTTTGTCGTTTGGATATTTCTTGGCCATCATCAGCAGATATTTTTCTGCCATCTTCTTGTCGTTGCTGCGGTAGAAGATTTCGGTGATATAGACGTCGCAGGTTTTGACGTTTTTCTTCTCGCCCGGATAGGTTTTGGTGTAATAGTCACAAGCCTTGATGAAGTTGCGGCCGTTCTCGGAAATCGGCCTCGGCGAACCCTTCTGGAAGTCCGGTTTGTTCTTGACGAGAGTCTTCAGCTCGGGCTCAAAGACCTGGTAGTAGGAGTCGAGCATGTAGTCGGCGGACTGTTTGTGGATGCTGGTGGCCTTATTGGTCTTGGAATCATAGATCACCGCCTTGTCCTTACCAAGGAGGCTGATGTCCAAGTATAGCTTGCCGGCTTCGCGGAATTGCTTGGTGAAGTAGTAGATATCGGCCATGTTGTATTTGACTTCAGCCTGCTCACGCGCCTTGGGATAGCTGCGTAAGAATAGGTTGTAGCCCTTCAGCGCTTCAGCATAGAGGCGCTTATTATCGTCTTTCTGCGCATTTTTGTGGGTTAGCTTAGCGTAGTAGATGATCTGATCCTTGATCGTCTGCTGCACCTCGTCGTAGACCTTTTTGTCGGATTTATTGTGCTCGGCCCACTGGCTATTTGGTCCAAACAACCGTGGATAGCGCTCCAACTCCTGCCAAACATTGGGCATCATCCCCAGCTCGAAGTAGAGACCGATGATGCTCTTTTGCGTGTCTGGAACGTCGGCAGCAAGCGGCGCCACCTGCTGGTAGCGGCGCAGCACGCGGATCGCCTCAGCATACTGGCCTTGATCGGAGAAGGTGTCCGATAGGAGCAGCAGGAAGCGGCCGATATATTTGTCGCCGCCGTTGGCCTTGTAGTAGGCGATGGCCGGTTCGACTTCCTTGAGTTCGGCAAAGGCATAGACCATGTCACGAAGGGCCTCATCGCGCAGCGCGAGACCCTTTTTGCCATTGCGGTTTGCTTCGGTAACGGTCGCCTTCCAGTAGGACAAGGCCTGGCGCGGCTGACCCAAGTTGTAATTACACCAACCGAGTTTGAACATCGACCAGGTGTAGGACTTCGACTGCTTAAACTTTAGCGCGTTCTTGTAGTTGTTCATCGCATTGGAAAAGTCGCTCTTATCGAAATAGAAGTCGCCGAGCGAAAAGTAAGCGTCACCGGCCTTTTGCGAATTGGGATACTTGGCGATCAACTGACTAAAGATCCGCGCCGCCTGCTTGTCGCGCTTGAGAAAATTATTCGCCAGTCCCATGTTAAACATGATGACGTCGGCATTTTTACTGCGGGGATACTCATCGAGCACGCTCTGGGCGTCACGAGCGAGGTTTTCCCACTCGCCCTTGGACTTCGATTCATCCAGCTTCGGCTCTGGACCCTTGCGACCACCCCGGTCCCACGCCTCCCACAGCTTGTCATATTTGCGCATTTCCTGGTTGGCATAGTAGACGGCGCCTTCCAGCCTGAGGTTGACCAAACGCTCACGCATCTCAAGTCTGGTCGCACTCTTCTTGGGCATGCGCTCGGACTGCTTGGCGAGATAATCGATCGCCTTGGTTATTTCCGATAGGAGGCGGGTCTCGGTGGCGACTAAGAAGGCTTCATTGGCGCTAAGTCGACTGGACTTCGCCTTCTCGGTACCCTTTTTTGCAATTTTTTCCGCTTTGACATCGCCAAGGTTGACCTTGTTGGTCTTTTTTGTGGTCGCCATAACGCCCGCCGCCATGACCAGCATCAAGGGCATGGTCGACAGCACCCGCAGGACTGTTTTTCGCAGAGACCTATTCACCAAAGCCATCCTCACTGTTCCGCGTCGGCAGATGCGCCACCTTTTGCCTTATCACCCTTGGCGCCTTTGGAGCCTGCTCCGCCATCACCGCCCTTGGCGCAAAGACTTTCGATATTGTAAACATAGCCGCCCAGTTCATCCTCCCAGTACTCACCTTCAAATGGCCAGTACTCCAGATCCTGGGTCACGTTCAGCGACTGCAGTCCGCCGATGAAATTGGCCTTCTTGTCGGCGGTACCGACCTTAAGCTGCGCCCGCAGGGAGTCGACTCGACCAAGGACCATTTCAGTATTGATGCCAATGGTCTGATCCGACAGCTCCTTCAAATAGGCGTAGGAGACGCTCGCGGCGTCATAAAGGCGACCACCTGCATCCTTGACGGCAGCCGTCTTCTTGCTGCGCAGAAAGGAGGACACCTCGTCTTGCAGCCCACTCGAGCCCCACCGCGATTGGTAACGGCTGAGGCGGGCCAGTTCGTTGTCTGCAAAGCGGATGGTGTTACCCGCTTCTTTATAAGTATCCGTGCGCGAGAGGGAATCAAGAATGGACCAAGCCCGCTTGTAGTCCTTGAGCGAACCGACGCGGTAGTCATAGGTGAGTCTAAAGAAGCCTTTTTGGTCACCCTTATACTTGTTGAGCATCTTGTTCAAGTCATCAAAGACACCTTTGTAGCGCGTCTTAAATTTAGTCAAGGACACCTTTACCTGCTTGTAGCGGCAGAGCCTAAGAAAGGTAATCGCTTGCAGGATATAGCTTTCGGGAAAAAAGCGATTCTCAAAAAACGGTGAATGCAGCGTATGAATCGTGCCTAGGGTGTTGTTATGCTTTTGCATCATGAAAAAGGTCCACGATGCCTCGAACAGGGCCTCCAGCCAATTATCGGATTCACGCGGGATCTGCGCATAGGCCTCAATCGCTTCGCGAAAACGCTGCACTTCATAATCGACGCGGGCGATGTTCAAATTGGCCTGCTCACGCAGCCAGTCGCCATCTTCGGACTTGTCAGCACTTTGCCGGACGCGCTCAAAGTAGCCGATCGCCTTGCTGTGTGCGCCCCGCAGGTTGGAGACGACGCCCAAGTGGAACTGCGCCTTGATAAAGTAGGCTCCGGTGGGAACCTTCTGAAAGTACGACGCGGCCTGCTCGTATTTTTTGCGATCAAAGGCCTCGATTCCCAGGTAGTAAAAGTAAAAGCCACGTGCCGGCCCCGGCACCATGGCGGGATCGATACGGGTGCGAAACAGTTGCACCACATGCGACTGCCCGAGATTGATGGTCGAATTGATGCGGCCAAGTTCTTCGAGGGCTTTGGTAAAGAAGATGTTATTGCGAGTTGGTCCGCGGCGCACGATGAGGGAGTAGTATTTGGATGCGGAATAGTAAAACCCTAACCGTTCCAAGCTCTGAGCTAAGCCCCACTCGGCCTTTTCCTTCTCCCCAGCAAGCTTTGGATAACCGTAGGCTTGAAAGTAGGCGGCAGCCGACGAGATATAATCCCGCCGCGCGTAGAAGGCGCTGGCGGCGCCATAACTAGCCAACACCGGTTCCGCCGCCACGGTGACAGCGATCAGCAGGCACAGAAGAAATTTTGAAAGTTGTCGCACTCTGCCGCTCTCCGTTCGCCACATCGTGGCTTGGGCACCCCATTAAAAGAAGGTCGAGGCCCCGATCTGCAAGGTGATATTGTTTTTTAGCTCGTTACCGGTCGCCGTACTGCCTGGACAAGCGCCATCGACAGACGGAAAGGAAAAGATATTGTCTCGAACCTCCCACCGCACCGCGTAGTCCTGACTGACAAAGTACTTCTGACCAGCGCCTAGGCTCACGCTAGGATAGCCCTTGGTCACCGGGGACGGTAGTGGCGTCGTATCGGGCTGACCATTCAGACTGGGTCCACCGGTGCACTGCTCAAAGGTATAGTTAATGCCGGTCAACCCGGCCTGGGCAGTGATAAACGAGTCGAAATAAACGACCTGGCCATTCGACAGCTGGGTCTTGCCGTAGACCGGTGTCCACAGCACGCCTGCCGTAGCAATATACTGGGTGCGCTGGATCGCCGTATGGATGCCAAAGTCCTTGAAGAGAAGGGTCTTGTCAGCTTTGTCCACCGACAGACCATAAGACCCGCCGAGTTCTAAAGCCCAGGTCTCGCTAAAGTGATAGTCGAGTAGTCCAGACAGCATAAACGTATAGATAAACGCCTGATTTAAAATCACCGCGCCTTCGGCACCAAGTTCGATACGACCGGTCTTGTTCATAAAGCGCGGGCGAATGACGCGGATCTCGTAGCCGTCAAAGCGGCCTTCCGCAGCGGCTGGAGTTGCCGTTAGCAAGGCCCCGCACAGCGTCGCTACGGTCAGCCACGCGGCCGAGGCTTTGGGTCTTGCTAGTTTAGGTAACACCTTGGTCATCCAGGAAATCTCCGCTCGGTCTTAGACTCACCAGTCGCATCCGCGACGTCAAATCAGTCAGCCTAGCTGCTTTGCTTCGCCACCATCAGCTTAAAAGCGATGAAGTCCGCTTGCTGCGCTGACAGCATGATGCGCTTCATCAATTTGAAACGATGGTTCTTGTCCATCTCCATGGTCACCGTCGACATCTTCACCTTGTCGATTTCGCTGACTCGTCCACCAAGCACTCGCTTGTTGGCATCGGCGAGTTTTTTGAGCTCATCGAAGACCGGCTGGATGGCACCTTGGGCCTTGTCTTTGTCCTCGACATCGCCGCCGATGATATTGGCCACCTTGCGATCGTTGACTAAAATCTCGGTCTTGGTGACTTTGATGGCCGGTAATTCGTCGAGCGATGACAGGGTCGTAGACTCGGGCAGTTCCACGCCGCCATTGACGTCGTAACTCACCGGATCGGTCGAGTAGCTCATCAGCAAAAAGACGATGAGGATACTAAAGATGTCGAGCATGGGCATGAGGTTCAGGCTGAGTGTTTCGCCTGATTCGGACGATACGGATGCCATCGCAAGCCTCTCTTTAAGTCACAGCATCACACTGGACATGACCACTTTTGGGTAGATCGATTCGGCGGCAATCGCCTTTTGCACATCGGTCGCACCCTTCGGTGCAAAGACTGGATCGCCAGGACCGCGCACCTTGATGGCATCGAGCACATTAGAGATGTCCTTCCAAAGCACGTCATCCTCGGTGAAAAAACTGACCTTGTCGGTATCGGGCGCGGTGCGACGAAGCTCGATCATGAACTTGTGCATCGCCGCGATATCCTCCTTGGTCACCTTGAAGTCGCGCTTTTGTTCGTTGAGTGGTGGCTTGCTCCACACGCCGGTGACCTGGATCTTGTCTTTCTCCATGTCCACTTTAACGTCAAAGCTACGCTCATCCTCTTTCTTCTCTGGAGGTGCGGAGGTCAGAAAGGGAATCTGGACCTCCAACACACCAACCGACAAGAACACCGCGGACATCAGCAAAAACGTATTGAGCAGCGAAAATACATCGATGAACGGCATGACGTTCAGCTCGATATCGCGGTACTTAGTTTTGCGCTTTTTCTTCTTGGACATAGCTACCTCTTAGTCGCTAGAACTGCTAGACGAACCAGAGCTGCCGCCCTTGATCTTCATCTTCCGGGTGTACAGTAGGTCGATCAGTCGGGCATTGTTACGGCTGATATCGTCCATGATCGAGGTCTGCTTCATCACCAAGATCCCGTAGGCGAGAAGGCACATCAGCGCCGTGCCAAGACCAAACGACGTCGCCGTCAAGGCTTCGGAAATACCGGCCGCGAGAGCCGTCTGCTTGGCCGACCCAGTCAGTCGCGCCGCAGCGGCGAAGGAGCGCATCAGACCAAACAGCGTCCCGAGTAGTCCGAGCAGCGTCGCGACGTTGGCCGTGGTGCCGAGAAAGGGCAAGATCTTGGTCAGCTTGGGAATCGCTGTCAAGGTCGCCGTCTCGAGCGCGTGCTCGATCTCCTCGGTACTGTCATTGGCTCGCTTTAGGCCCTCTGACATGACGTAGGGGAGCAGCTTCGGACGCGCCTTTTTGCATAGCCTAATGGCATTCTCGATGGAGTTGTTCATCACCATCTTCTGCACTGCGGCCATAAATCCGGAGCTATTGGCTAAGTCGTACTGCAGCCAGTAGCGATAAGCTCGTTCGATGATGATCACCAGCGACAAAAACGCGACAAACGTAATCGCCGACATGATCTCCTGGCCACCTTCCTCAAACTTCCGCGCGATAAAATCTAGCATGCCTCTGGACTCCTCCGACCTATGGTGTGACCCGAATGGAAAGACCCTGGATCCCTTACACCGCAACGTGTCTGTACCTGTTAGCTCATCAGTTCAGTAGCAAGGGAGATAAGCGTATTGGCTGAGCGTTGAATATTTGGGTTTTATTAAATTTTAGGGACCCCTGCCCAGCGGTGTCAACCCAGGGGCGAATAATTTGCAGGGGATGGTTTTTCTGTTTATTTTGGTTTACAATTAAAACGATAGTGTCATTCCATATTTGCCAGCGGCGGAGCGTAGAGAGCATGGCGACAACAGTGCTCTATGTGGACGCGGCCGGGCGTAAGCCCCTGCCC
Source organism: Pseudomonadota bacterium (assembly GCA_026390445.1). Taxonomy (GTDB): domain Bacteria; phylum Bdellovibrionota_B; class Oligoflexia; order Oligoflexales; family CAIYRB01; genus CAIYRB01. The sequence goes on along the minus strand of JAPLFX010000250.1, from coordinate 5,029 downwards.
GATGCCAGTATTTTACGTGTAGCCGCAGCATCGGCCGAAATCTCCTGCGTTACCGATCTGCAGACAGCCCTGATGGCGCTGCGTTCGCTGCCGCACTTGGATATTTTAGTAACGAACACCCCCGACCTTGCTCTGCTCGAGCTGGCCAAGACGCAGCACCCAGGGGCGCACACCGTACTCGTCACCGAAGACACCATGGAAAGCTACAGCGCGGCTCTTCACGGTCAAGAAGACATCCTGATCGGCCATGTCATCGCCAACCACACACCTACAGCGTGGACGGTCAATGAGTTGCGTGTCACGGTACAGAAGCTGCTGCGCAAGGATTTGTTCGGGATTGAGAAGTATCTGGCCAGTGGCACACCGCAGGTCGAAAGGCCGGTGACTGGCTCGGCCGATCGCGACCGACTTAATTCATTGGTCATGACCTTTGCCGAGGACAACCGCCTCGGGCAATACACCTCAAAGCTGGTCTTTGGCATCACCGAAGAGCTGCTGATGAATGCCATCTATGATGCTCCAGTCGCTGGCGGCAAGCTGCATTATGCCGAGCTGCCGCGCACCTCGCCGATCTCGCTGCAACCCGATGAGTACGGTAAGCTGACCTTTGGTTGCGACGGAAGCGTCTTCGCTATCTCCGTTGCCGATCCCTTTGGTGCACTAAAGCGGGAAAAGCTCTTTCAGTACCTAAAGAAGGTCTTACGCCGCAGCGACAGTGCCAACCTCATCGACACCAAAAAGGGCGGCGCTGGACTTGGCCTATTCAAGATCCTCTATAGCAGCCATGCGTTGATCTGCAACGTCGATCCGGGTCGCAGAACCGAGGTCATTGCGCTGATCGATATCCAACATCAGGTCCGTGATTTCTCCAAGATGGCGAGGTCGGTGCACTATTTTGCGACCGAATGATCTTGGTACACGGTCGGAATAGGGGGCATGGCGATGCGGTTTCATCAAATAGTCTTGGCAGCCATCTTGGCCTTCAGTCCTGCAGCCGCCTCGGCGCAGCAGGGACTCAGCCACATGGCCATCGAGGGCAACTTCGGCATTTCGAGCTTTTCCGGCGACCTGTCGGCTGAGAGTGCGGCACCGACTTATGGCCTGACCGTCGCGGTCGGTCAGCACACCTGGAGTAACAGCAGCAGTATCGCCAAGACCCTAGGCGGCCTAGGCAGCCTGTGGAACCTGAATTTCACGTCCATCGCCAGCAAGACCAAGAGCAGCAATAGCTTTCCCTTCAATCAACACAAATCGTTCAGCGTGCTCGCCACATCGATCAGCCCAACGCTTTGCGCGCTGACCGAGGCGCCGCTGCAAGCTTGTTTCGGTGTGGGCTGGGAAGAGTTTGATGTGCAGCAGGGCAGCGACAACGAGCAGATCTATGGCACGACGCTGTGGTCCTTGGCCATCGGTCAGTACATGTCGGAAGAGCTGCATGCTGGGGTCAAGCTCAACTATCGCAGCGTCACCCAGACGGTTTCGGGCACTCGGTCCAGCTTTGCGGTGCTCAGCGTGTTGCTATCCGTAGGCTGGCAGTTTAAGACCTGAAAGCCCTCCATAGCGGCCCCAGACCGACCGACACCGCAGGATATTCGTTGCCTCCGGCAGCCTTTCTGCTAACGTCCGCTTGTCCGTTTACGCAGAGCCAAGGAGCCGCACCATGAAAAAGATCAAGGTAGCTAACCCCGTCGTCGATATCGATGGCGATGAAATGACCCGGATTATCTGGCAGATGATCAAAGACAAGCTGATCCTGCCGTATCTCGATATCGAGCTAAAATACTTCGACCTCGGCATGGAACATCGCGATCAGACCAATGACCAGGTGACGATCGATGCGGCTAAGGCCATCCAAAAGTATGATGTCGGTATTAAGTGCGCGACGATCACCCCCGACGAGGCCCGCGTCGACGAGTTCAAACTCAAAAAGATGTGGAAGAGCCCCAACGGCACCATCCGCAACATCCTCGGCGGAACGGTCTTTCGCGCACCCATCATCTTCAAGAACGTGCCGCGGCTGGTGAAGAACTGGACCAAGCCGATCGTCATCGGTCGGCATGCGTACGGCGATCAATACCGTGCCACCGACGTTAAGATCCCTGGCCCTGGGGTCCTCAAGATGGTCTTTGAACCAAGCGGCGGCGGTGCCGCGACGACCTGGGAGGTCAATCAATTTCCCAGTGCCGGTATCGCCATGGGCATGTACAACCTCGACGAGTCGATCGAAGGCTTCGCCCGTTCGGTGTTTGAGTACGGTCTGATGGTCAAATACCCCGTCTACCTGTCGACAAAGAACACCATCCTCAAGACCTACGACGGTCGCTTCAAGGACATCTTCCAGGCAATGTTCGATCGCGAATATGCCGGCAAATACAAGGCCGCAGGCCTGACCTATGAACATCGCTTGATCGACGACATGGTCGCCCAAGTGCTGAAGTGGGAAGGTGGCGTCGTCTGGGCCTGTAAGAATTACGACGGCGACGTTCAGTCGGATACGGTTGCCCAAGGCTTTGGTTCGCTTGGGATGATGACCTCGGTATTGATGTGCCCGAACGGCCGCACCATCGAGACCGAAGCCGCACACGGCACGGTGACTCGGCACTACCGCGACCATCAAAAAGGCAAAGCGACCAGCACCAACCCCGTTGCCAGTATCTTCGCCTGGACCCAAGGTCTGGCGCACCGCGGCAAGCTGGATAACAATGCCGAGCTGATTCGCTTTGCCCACACCTTGGAGAAGGTCTGCGTCGACACCATCGAAGGCGGCCAGATGACCAAGGATTTGGCCGTGTCGATCCACGGCAACAACGTGCCAGCAGGGTCGTTCTTGACCACGGGCGAGTTCCTCGACGCCTTGGCCAAGAACCTGAACACCCAGTTGTCGCGCTAAGCCTGCTAGCTCTTGCCCTTGTGCTTTGAGGCGCCCGGCTAAGCAGCCGGGCGCCTCAGGTTTTGAACTCCCGCTTTGGGCTAACGGTCAGCCCCCCATTTAAGTTAGACTAGCTGCCAAAACGCATTGCATTTCGGGAGGCTAGGCAGATGATTTGGAGAGCCAAAGGCGTACTATCCGGGCTGGTACTTGGCATGCTTGCGGCATTGCCCGCTGGCTGCAGCGATGACAAAGAGGCACCGCAGGAGGTCGTCGCCCCGACCACGGAAAAGACTCCGTACCCTGAGGATCCAGATCTCGCCCAAGGCGACAAAAAGGAAGCAGCGACTCCCCCTGCACCTGACAATTCAACGCCAAATGAAAGCGCGGCGGTCGGCGAACTCACGACCGACCAAGCCCCCCCTGCTCCAGCGACGCCACCACAAGACAATACTGCGGCGAACAGCGGCGGCGAGCCAGCAGCGCCCGCCGATGATGGCAACGCGGTCGGCGGTGCCTTCGCGCAAAACACCCCAAGCTATGAGCCTGCTCCTGGCAGCCTGCCGCCCGAAGAAGCGCCGCAGGCAACCACTAAACACGCAGGACCTGGTCACAAGCACCACGGCAAGCATGCTAAACATGGCAAAGCCACGGCCGCGTCAGGTCAGGGTGTGCGCTACGTCAACGCCAACGTGCTCAACGTCCGTGCCAGCCCAAACCGCAATGCCAAGCGCGTACGCCAGCTGAGTAAGGGCAACCAGATCACCGTTGAGCTGCACGGCAAATGGGCCAAAATCAAAAAGGGCGAATGGATCCGCACGAAGTACTTGAGCGAGGCGCCAGTCCAGTGACCGATGCCGCGAGTTGCTAGCTCTCGTCGCCCTCACCCATGGCCGTGGCGACGAGGTCCTGCAAGCTCTTGATCCCCTTAAAACCGATGTGCTGCCCGGCCAAGCCGCGATCCTTGAAGACAAAGAATGCGGGCAACACATCGGTGTCAGAAATTTCCAGCATCTCGGGGTGCTCATCGACCCCAATCTGGACAAATTTCAGACCATGCCGATCGGCGGCTTCGATCCGCTCGATGGCGGGGTTTGCCAGCTTGCAGGCGCCGCAGCCTTTTTTCCATAGTTTCAGAAAGATACGGTCACCTGCCGCGATCCGTTCCTGGAGCTGCTCTGGGGTCCAATGTTCCATGTCGATTAACTCCTGCAAAAAACACGCTTGCGCCCGGAGGCAAGCCTTGTAGAATCCTCCGACTTCGCTACCAACGATGCCACAAAGCGGCGGCTCGGCACCCTTTAGAGCAACCGATTTCCCTAGAGGTTTTAGTATGTTACGATCTTACCACGCAGTCTTAGCCGCGGTTTGCCTCGGCCTGGCCTCGAGCGCCATGGCTGTCGACAAGCTCGTCATCGTATCGCCACACCGCAAATCGATTCAAGATGAGTTTATCCCCAAGTTCAAAACCTTCTACGCCGACACCTATAAGACCAGCGTCGAGGTCGAGTGGCTCGACAACGGCGGCACGACCGACGCAGTGCGGCTGCTGCGCACCCGGTTTGATAAAAGCAAGACCACCTCAGGCATCGACGTGATGTGGGGCGGCGGCGCCAGCATCTTCGTCGACCTCGACCAAGAGCATTTGCTGCAGTCCTTCCAGCTACCGGCTGCGCTCGCGAGCCAGGTGCCAGAGCAACTCAGCGGTGTGCGTTTTTACAATGCCAGCAAGACCTGGGTGGCTACGGCGTTGTCTTCTTTTGGCATTTTCTACAACAAAAAGGTGCTCGGCTTCGAGGCGCTAAAAGCTCCCGCGTCCTGGTCTGACCTGGCCCAGCCAGGCTTCAAAAATCAACTATCGCTGGCCGATCCGAGGCATTCGGGTACCGCCATGACCATGGTGCAAATCGTTCTCAATGCCCGGGGCTGGGACAAGGGTTGGGAGCTGCTGACGCAAATCGCCGGCAACACCCGCAGTTTCACCCACTCCAGCTCGGATCCAATCAAAGCCGTGATCGCCGGCGATGCCGCCGCCGCGATGGCCATCGACTTCTACGCCCAGCCTAAGATCGATGAGCTGGGTAAAGACAACCTCGGCTTCGTCCTACCCGCCTACGAGACGGTGATCGACCCAGACCCAGTGGCGATCATCCGTGGAGC
>JAPLFX010000208.1 GCA_026390445.1 Pseudomonadota bacterium | reverse complement strand
CAGCGCGATGAAGCAGAGTTCTTACGTGCTCGGTGTTAATCTCGAAGGCACATACGCCTTTGGCAAGTTTCGGCAGCCTAGCTTTTCGGTCAAATCTGCGGGTTTAGGCCCATCGCTGTGCTACCGTACCAAAGGCGGCACGGGTCTCTGCCTGGTGATCCTTGGGCAAATCGTTATGGTCAAAGATGGCGCTACCTTCATCGACTTCACGTCAAAGCAGGAGCTCAGCGCCCAGATACAGCTTACCACCTCGCTGGCCTTTCGCATCAGCGCAGCGCATGCGAGCTACCCGCTGAATTTTACGCCAGTCAGAAAAGTCGACGACATCACCTTGCTGGCGGGTTTTGGCATCGTGCCACCTCTACCCACAACACCCAATTAACCAAAAACTAGGCTTGGCGACTTTCGGGTCGAGATGCTGCGGTTGGCTTGCTTAACACCACATTTAGTGGGAAGCCAAAGACAACCTGCACTGCCCAGAGCAGCTGGTGCCGAATCAGATGGCGCACGGGCGCCACTCGCCAGAGTCTGGCTAGGAGCCTGGCCAGGGTCGCAAACCGCGTCTGCGGATGAATGTTGGCCGTTTGCAGGCGGTCTTCCCAGTATGCGGAGAACAAATGTTCGGAGTTAAACCCAAGCGCGTCGAAGGCCCTTTGGTAGCGACCAAGTGTATAGGTGTTTTCGTTGATCAAAGGATCGCGGTGGTGCGCAAGCGATCCACCCACGCCTTTGATAAGACCTGCCAAAGGGTCATTGATCAACAGTGCTTTGCCGCCAGGCTTCAGCACCCGTGAGACCTCCTGCAGCAGCAACTCGGGAGTCGGCGTGTGGTGACTGGTGGCCGACATGACGACGACATCAAAGCTAGCGTCGCGGTAGGGTAGATGGTTCATATCGCCCAGTGTGCGGATTGGCCACGCACTGTAAGGATCGGGGGTAGTCAGTGGAAAATAGATATTGAGCGCGTGGCATTCCGCACCCGTCGCCCGAAAGCCCTTGAGAAAGGCAAAAGGCGCCTCGGATCCGATCTCCAAGACGCGAGTCCCGGCACCAAGTACCGGCAGCAAGGCTCGGGCTTGCTCAAAATTCATCATCGTCTGTTTATAGTAGTGACCCGCATCGCCTTCGGTGCCAGCCTGCAGGGCCTCAAGCGTCGGCAGAGACGGCACCTGCCTAATCTTATAATCCTGCCACTGCTGCGCCTCCATGCCGGCCTCGCGTGCCATGCCTTGCAGCTCCTTGGTCAGCGACGGCGACGGCGCAACGATGCTGTCCACAATCCCGTGTTTTACTAGATAGACCTGCTGGCAACCGCTGCAGGTGAGCCGTTCTTGATGCAATGCAAAATCATTGCTGGCACAGGCCACGCATTGCAAGATGAGCTGCAGCTTAGAACTCACGGCGTCTTCGCCTACTCCACTCACCAACTTTAAATTACTCTTGCTGCTTGCCATAATGCCTCTCACTGCTGGGTGCTGACTCGGTTACGGCGAAGTCGCTGACAAAAGTTGGAGCGAGACGTGGATACAACTATGACTTTTCACCCCACCATTTTGGAATGATCGGACTTTTGGGCCAGATACCTTTAGCACTAGGGCTGTATCCTGCTAAACTTTCGCATGTTTTTATTTTTCACCGGTAGGTGCGACGCAGTGGCGATGTCGGACCGATGTCGGGACGCCCCCGTTGCCCGCCTATAACCTCAGGCAACTCAAGGAACATTGCGCCTTACTAAAGGTCTACACCAGGCCAACCGATGGATCGGTATGGCGGGCGCTGCTATAGAGCTAACCAGCGACGGAGCCAACACATGAATATCTTTGGTAACTTTCTCGTCATTTCCGCGCTTGCCGTAGTGCATTCGTCGTGTGGGGAGCCGGCTAGCACCCCGAGAAAGACGCTGGCCTCGGAACGTTCCGTTGCATCAGACACAAAGAATCCATCCGCGACTGGGGCCAATGTCAGCTGCACCGCGACCAACGCAGCATTGGCTTTGACCGGTAGCGTCGGTTACACCGACACCGCCCAAGCGGTGATTGCCCGCAACTGCGTGTCCTGCCACGGTGCCGGCGGAACCAAGCCAGACTTGAGTACCTACGCAGCAGCATCTGCGGCCGCTAAGACGTCGCTTCAAGCGATCACTGCCGCACTCATGCCGCCGCCCACCGGCTCTATCAAGATGTCCAGTGCAGATCAAGCCAGCTTTGCCGCCTGGGTTGCAGGTGGGACCTTGCAATCGGGCACAGCCGCAGCGGCAACGACTCCAAGTCCGACGCCGGCTGCGCCGAGCGCCAAAACATCTACACCTGCTGCGCCGTCTCCAGTGGCGCCAGCGGCCCCAAGTGCCACGACCACCCAATGCCCTCCAGTTGCAGCCGCGGCTAAACCAACCGCAGCGACCGCACCAGCATCACCAATCACCGTTGGCAACACGACCATGTCGCCTGCCACGGCCGCGGCCACCAATAGCGCAGCTTCGTCCATTACCAACGGTGCCGGGACGTCATCGGGGACGACCGCGGCCGGATCAAGCGCAGCTCCTACCTACACCGCCAATCTGAAGTCGATACTACAAGCCCATTGCACCAGCTGCCACAAGTCCGGTGGACCTGTGCCTGACCTGACGACCTATGCAGGAATCAAAGGTTCAGCGGCCATCTCGCTGGCTGATATCGAGTCCGGTAGCATGCCGAAAGGGTCTGCCAAGCTCTCAGCCACCGATACCGCCACCTTTCAAGCTTGGGTGACTGGCGGCTTCCTGCAATAAAGGCTCGCTCCGGTTCATGGTGACCTGCGGCTTTTCAGGCAACGGCAGGGGCCTTGTGCAGAATGGTTCATGTAGCGAAAATCGTCCGTCTATACGAATGTTTATGGATGACGCCAAGATGAATCTCAGCCGCATCGGTAAAGCTTAAGTCCCATTCTGCCGACACCACGACGGTGGAGGTCGCATGAAAACACCATCCTATTTGAGCGCAAGGGTTCCCGATGATGAGGTTCAACGCCTTGCCGCCTTGCGCGAGCTGGGTGTTCTCGACACCGCAACAGACTCCCGTTTTGATGACATTACCTTACTCGCCAGTCAGATTTGTGGCACGCCCATTGCGCTAGTCTCCTTAGTCGATGAATCTCGGCAATGGTTTAAGTCGCGGGTTGGCTTGGATGCTACCGAGACACCAAGGGATATCGCTTTTTGCGCTCACGCGATCCTTGAAAGTCAGACCTTTATCGTCCCCGATGCCCTAGAAGACCGGAGGTTTGCCGGTAATCCACTTGTTACGGGCGGGCCAAAGGTGCGCTTTTATGCAGGATCACAGCTGCGCACATCAGCAGGCCACAACATCGGTACGCTCTGCGTCATCGATATGAAACCTAGGTCGCTGACTCCGGAGCAGATCAGTGCGATGGAGGCATTGGCGCGGCAAGTCGTGCTGAATTTTGAACGGCAGAAGTTCGCAACTGACCTGCATCGTCGCGAGGGCTTTTTAAAAAATATCCTAGGTATGCTTCCAGACTTGGTGTGCTACATCGATAAGGATTTAGTTTATCGCTATGTGAACCCAGCCTATGAACGCTGGTTAGGTATTAAGCCGGAGGACTTTATCGGCAAAAAGATGACCGATATACTAGGCAAAGACGCCATTGCCGATGCGATGCCCTATATCCTACGAGTGCTAAAGGGCGAGCGTCAGGATTTCCAAGTTCACGTTCCCTATCTGATTAACGGTCGCTCCATAGAGAAATTTGTCCAAGTCGTCTACGTTCCGGATATCGACGTTCAAAATCAGGTGTTAGGGTATTTTGCCGTCCTAACCGACATCACGGAGCTGAAGCGAGCTGAGGACCGGGCGCTGCAGCAAGCGCAGGAATTGGCCGTAGCCTTGCAGCACTCAAAGGAGAGTGAACGGTCCTTTCGCAGCATCTTTGACCAAGCACCGATGGGGATCATCCAACTGGATATGAACCTACGCATTGTCGCAGCCAATGAGTCATTTTGCACCTTCCTTGGCTATTCCCAAGCCGAGCTAAAGAGAATGACGATCCTAGATATGACACACCCAGAAGATGAACAACGGAGCCGCGAAGCAATCGGTCGAATCACCGAAAGATCGGAACCGTTGACGCGGTTCGAAAAGCGCTACATCCGTAAGTCAGGCGAGGTGGTCTGGGCCTTAGTGACCAGCAGGTCGGTCAAGCTGCAAGATGATAGTGAGCCCTACGTGTTTTCTGTGATTGAAGATGTCACGCAAATTCGGGCGGCTGAGCAGGAGCTAAAGGCTGCTCAAGCCAAACTAGTCACGTCCGCCAAGATGGCATCTCTGGGGGAGATGGCTGGTGGCATTGCTCATGAGATCAATAATCCTCTTGCCATCATCAAAGGCAAGTCAGAACTTCTCGCCAAGCGACTTGGTCAAGGCACCTTGGATCCAGCAAAGGCAGGTGCCGACATCGCCGCAATTGGCGCGACGGTCGACCGCATGTCCAAGATCGTCCAAGGGCTACGTTCTTTCTCTCGCAGTTGTGATCAAGATCCGCTGGAACGTGGCGCATTAGGCAAGGTCATCGCCGACGCCATCGACCTGTGCGGCGAGCGGTTTAAAAATGCCGACGTCTCCTTGTCGATCAACTGCCCGACCGACACCCTGATCGAAGCCAGGACAACGCAGATCACGCAAATTTTGATGAACCTTCTGAACAATGCCTTTGATGCCGTCCAGGGACTGCCGAACAAGTGGGTGTCCGTCGACGCCAAGGCGAGTGACGCATCGATCCGTATCAGCGTCACCGATAGTGGTCCTGGCATCGATCCGAAGCTTGTCGATCGTATCATGGAGCCGTTCTTTACAACCAAGGAGGTCGGCAAAGGTACGGGCCTCGGACTAAGTATCTCCAAGGGGATTGCTGAGTCGCACGGTGGCACCTTGACCTACCAGGCATCCGGAGCCAACACCGGCTTTGTCTTAGAGCTGCCGTTGCGGCAACCACAAACCCAGCAGGATCAAGCCGCATGAGCACCCTGCGCGAAAAGACCTTACTCGTCGTTGACGACGAAGTGATGATCCGCGAGATCCTCATCGAAGTCCTTGTTGACGCCGGCGCACAGGTTGACGAGGCCGAAAACGGCACAGCCGCCCTGGCGAAGGTCCGAGCCAAACACTACGACGCAGTCATTTCAGATATGCGAATGCCGGGCGGCAATGGTCTCGAACTGATCACTAAGATCAACCAAGAGATCACCCCTCGCCCGAAGCTCTTTCTCTGCTCTGGCTTCACCGACGTCACAGCCGAGGCCGCACGCGACCTCGGCATTGTCCGGATCTTTTCTAAACCTTTTGCTGCCGACGAGATCGTTGAAGCCCTGAACAACGCGCTCACAAACTAATGGAGCCACTCGATGGACGAAACGACCTGCGCTCCAGCACTCTAGTTATTGCAGCCAGCCTGCAGCGTCGGAGCAATCGACCAAGTCGGAAAGCCTTTTGACTGTAAGCGGCTGTAGATACCTGTCAAAGTCTCCTCAGGCAAGGATGGGGTCCGCGACAAAACCCAGATCGGCGTGCGAAACGGAGTCGAGATCACCGCGTAGGAATAATCGTTGGCGAGGTCGACGATCCAGTAATTCGAGAAGGGTAGTTTAGGTCCGCCAAACACGACGTTTAACTTTGCTGGTTCGTCCGTGGTGTAAGCCGTACCGACGACGTCGTTAAGCTCACCGTTGATGGTGTCTTTGCGGCAGGAATTGGCCACGTTGACCGTGCCATCATCCTTAGCGGTGTAGGTCGCCGTGACGCAGACGCAGCCGGCCTGAAAGAACGGATTGGTCGATGCCACTTGGTACCACTTACCGGCGAAAGTGCCGAGATCCAATTGACTGACGACGTCGGGGAAGATTCCTGCCTGGGCAGCTGTGGCGCTAAACGACAGGGCAGCAAACGCGGCACAAAGTAGCTTTCTCATCGTATGTCCTCACTTGAATGGTTACGTGGTTCGGTACAAGACCTTGCCTCGACTTTGGTTATAGTCGAGGTCAAATACCTTGTATACAAATCTTTTCAAACCTATTCATTTGCTTACAAAGTAAGCTGATAGCAGTAATTTCACATAGATATCAGCCAACTGCCCAGCTTCGAGGCGAGATCACCCCGTCAACTGGCTCATAAATCGCGACCCCAGCGGCTTAGCGATCGGCTTGCCTTAAGCGATCCGCGAGGAGAGCTACCAGCATTTGCAGCTGCGGCCTAAGGGCTGCGACTTCACCGATGCGACCTTCAAACTCGCAGGCCATGCCTTTTGGTACGCGGCGAGCTTGCTTCTTCATCGCTCGCCCTTTAGCTGTCAGCGAATTGATGACGGTACGCGCGTCGCCCTTGGTGCGCTCCCTTGTGATCAATTCGGCCTTGGCCAAATTCCCGAGAACCTGGGTCAACGTCGCCGAGTCCAGGTGCAAGGTCTCGCCGATGTCCTTCACACTCAGGGCGTCCTTGCTCCACAGCACCATCATGACGAGATATTGGGGATAGGTCAGAGGCAGCTTATCTAGATGCGGCTTGTATAGCTGCATGATCAGTCTGGAGGCAGCATACAATGGAAAGCAGACCTGATTCTCCAAGCGCAAATCATCGTCAAGACCACCCTGAGCCAACTCCGCAATGCCGTCGGTTTGAACCCGTGGCGCGGGCTGCTTCTTGCTACGGGGGGTGGTCATGCCTACGTCCTGTGCCGCTATGGAGGGGGAATCACAAACGAAGCTGCATAGATACAGGTATCCTGCAAGGATCTCAACTAGATATGCAAACAATTGATTTGTAAACCAATTGCTTGCTCACCCCGTTGCTCAGCGCGCTGCGGTGCAACCCTGGTGCGACTGACTCAGTGACGTCTGACAAACTCGTCGTCAGCACTGGTCGCCGTGTCTTCGCCCTTGCTTTGAATCCAGCTACCGGCCTCGCGCATCAAGTCCCGAGTCCGCTCGTCGCTCGTTGCCGCAGATGCAGCCTCAACGTCGCACTTCTGAGACGAGGTGCAGATCTTTGGTGGCGACGAGGCAAGTGACAGAAAATACAACTTGGGAGCGGCCACATGTCGCGAACCCACCTCCTCGGTTGGGAAAGGGTTCTTGATGTACCCGGGTATCACCTTTGTTTCCCCGATGAGCTGCGTCACGGCAGGGTTCAAATCGCCGCCTGGAAGAGCGAGAATGTCGGAGCTTTTAAACATCTCAAAGATCATGCCTTGGTTTTTCAGCCGTTGGGTGATCACTGCAACCATCGCCCCAATGCCCGGAGCACTACTGAAGGAGCCACTCCACCACGGGTCGAGCTGAGTGACCCGTTTTGGCAACAAGGCTTTCGGCAGTATGTCCTGGGCGACGCCCTCGGCGACGAGGTCAGCCAAACGCAGAGCTAGCTGACTCCCTAAGCTATGGCCAATGAGTCGAATGTTGTCGCCCTGGTAGCCGCGCATGGCTTGGACATAGGATTGAAAATAGAGGTCGGCGATGGAGTTAGACGGCGACCCTGCCGTTCTATACGAACCATCACAGGTGCGCCAGCGCATGCCGACATTGCTGACGGGAGTCCACATTTTATACTCGGCATTCTGCACGAAGTACTCATCAGCAAACTGCGTCCAATAGAAGATACCGACATTCCAGCCCGCATCGATCCAGGTGTCTTCCAGGTGTTGGCTGCGGCCGATGTCGGGATTGTCGAAGGCAAAATTTTCACGAGTGCGGCTCTGGTAGCTATTGCTTTGCCAACCGTGGGCATAGATCACGGTGGGCTTATGCACGTCGAAGAATCGATTAGGCGTCCCTGGCACGGCCTTTTGCGCCACGTTACCTTTGCCATACCAATAGATGCCATAGTCAAGCTGGGAGCAATCAAAGTGCTCCGGCGCGTTGAGGACCTGCGGTGATGCCAGCGCTGCAGTCGTGCTGGCAACATCTGGTCCCTGACAGTGGATCAGGAGTGGTAACAGACATAAAGATAGACTCTGCCACAGGGAGTTGCGCATGGATGTCATCCTTATATGTTATAGAGTTTTATTATGATCCCTTACATCACCAAGCGATGTCAACTGACCGCACCTGCAACAACTGAGCGGTCGCGGGCATTCCTTTCGCGACATGAACTCAACGCATGCAGCCCAACCTTGCATCGGTGATGATTTGTGCCGGACAAACCTGCTATAACAAGGCCAGGTTCGATTACCATCTACACAAGGAATCTTGTCATGAGGCTTCATCTGCCCGTCCTATGTCGTGCGCTCTTGCTTTTCGCCAGCCTGAGTCTACCGGCCCATGCTCAGAGCACTCCCGCCGGGGTTACCGGCAAAACCATCGAATATGATGTCAATGGAACGCATCTCAAGGGCTATCTTGCCTTACCCAAAAACGCCAAAGGCAAGCTTCCCGGCGTCGTCATCGTCCACGAATGGTGGGGCCACAACGAGTACGCTAGACACCGTGCCGATATGCTAGCCGAACTCGGCTACGCTGCGTTTGCCTTGGATATGTACGGCAAGGGCAAACAAGCCGAAGAGCCCAAAGGTGCTGAGCATCTGATGACCGAGGCGCTGAGTTCAGGCCAGATCAAGGCGCGCTTTGATGGGGCGGTCAAGCTGCTCAGCGCTGATCCCCAGGTCGATGCGACTAGAATCGCCGCAATCGGCTACTGCTTTGGCGGCAACGTCGTGCTGTCGATGGCCGTGGCCGGCGAGCCGCTGAAGGGAGTCGTCAGCTTTCACGGATCCATGCCTGCCGCAGCACCGCTGGCTAAGGGTGTCGTCAAGGCTAAGGTCCTGATTCTTCATGGCGCCGACGATCAGTTTGTCAAGGCAGATGCTATCACTGCCTTTAAAAAGGAACTCGATGGCGGCGGCGTCGACTATCAATTCGTATCTTACCTTGGCGCGAAGCACGGCTTCACCGACAAGAGTAACTCCATGCGCGGTGAGATGCATCACATCCCGGTGGGCTACAATCAGGATGCCGACGAGAAATCCTGGACGGCGATGAAGACCTTCTTGACCAAGGTCTTTGCCCAGGGCTCCGGGCCCACCGGTCGCTAGACTCACGTGACACTCTTGGTTCTTTCGTGACCGTCCGACGCGCAGGACAAAGGAGCAACATCCGGTGCAGCTTCCTAAACGATGGTTCCCTATCCTCGTGGCTTTCATCGCTCTCCTCTATTCTGGCGTGGGGCGAGCCAGCCTCGCCTCGTTCGTCAACGCCCCAGACCCGAGCTACCAATGGGAAGCCGGGCCATCCTGGCAAGATGGGGACGTCAGCTTTACCAGTCTCCGCTTCACGGCGCAGACCTTCCAGGGAACGAAATGGCAACACGTCTTGACGGTCGCGCGCCCGAGCAAACTTGCAGCTAGCGACCACGCGGTGCTGATCGTCGGCGGTGGCCGCCATGACCAACTGCCGGTGTTTGGCTCGCCGCACGGCCAAACGCCGCCAGATAGACTCGCGATCTTGCGCCACTTGGCCGCGACCAGCCACCTCATCGTCGCTAGCGTCGAGCAAATTCCCTACCAACCGCTGTTTGACGGCCAGCTCGAAGACGCCATCATCTCCTACTCGATCACCCAGTACTTCAAAACCAAGGACACCCAATGGCCAGTCTTGCAGCCGATGGTCAAGAGCGTCGTGCGGGCCATGGACACCTTGCAAGCGCATGCCCAAGGAGCATGGGGCATCAAGCTAAGCAGCTTTACCGTTAGTGGCGAATCGAAGCGGGGTTGGACGGCGTGGCTGACAGCGGCGGTCGATCACCGCGTCAAGGCGGTGGTACCCATGGTGTTCGACATGCTGGACATGCCGGCGCAACTGGCGCACCAGGTGGACATTTGGGGCGGCTATTCCGAACAGCTTGGCGACTACGACGGTCTAGCCAAGATGCTGGTGACCCCGGCGGGTGACCAACTCCTAGAAATCATCGACCCGTATCGCATGAGAGCCCAACTGACACAGCCCAAACTGATGATCTTTGGTACCAACGACCGCTACTGGCCGGTCGATGCGTCCAACCTCTATGCTGCGGCCCTGCCAGGCCCGAGCTACCGCTACTATGTCGTCAACTCCGGCCACGAGACCTCCGGCGATCCCGGCGTCCAGGAAGACCGTATCGTCATGGCCCTGGCCGCCGCAGGACAGCTCGTCTTACCCAAGGTCGATACGGCCTTTGAACTCGACCGCAGCACGGGAGACGGCACCCTTCGCTTCGTCAGCGACCGAGCACCTAAGCGCCTACGCGTGATGAAAGCCGTCGCCTCGTCGCTCGATTTTCGCACTGCCGTTTGGACTGAATGGCAAAGGCTGTCCGTGGACCATGACAGCGAGATAAAGGTCAAGATCAAGTCATCAGCCACGCAAAGCTCCGCCGCCTATATCGAAGCGAACTATGAGCTAAACGGCTATCCTTTTACCGTCTCTAGTGTGGTCGGAGTCCTTCCCAAGCGCGACCAGTGAGACTAGCGAGTCGTGCGCAATTGCAGATCACATCAGTGAGTTAAAGCGCCTTGTTCCGCAAGATGTAGCTTGCCAATATCCTGTTCTAACGCGTCATCGACCTCTTGGTTCACGCGCCAGAGGTCGGCGATCACATCCTCATCGGGCCACAAGTAAGACTGCACAACCCGTAGACCGAATTTCAAATAGAAATTATCGATCATCTCTGTACTCACCGCAGCAGCGACGCGCACGTCTTCCGCTCGCTTGCTATCAACGGTCATCACACCGTACGTGCCCTCACCGCGACTGCCATGCAGCGCGCCTTGGGTCAGAGTCGTCATACACTGTTCAAGTGAGCCGCCTGGCATGGTCAAGTCGATCGCCCAGGTCGGGAATATCCCCAATGCATAGCCTTTGATCGTCGGCACGGGCATCTTGCTAAGCTTCATCGACAGGCTTGCGACGTCGCCATCATGATAGGACGTCGCTAGCTCAATGCCCTGTGCAGCAAAGGATAGGCCAAGGACCTGACCTCGGACCTCGGCATGAGTGACCCCTTCTAGCTCGTTCAGATCAACAAAATCAATAGCTTGCTCGGGGTGACTGACCCCTTTGTCGTCGAAGGGGATGAGCTTGCCGGCAGCGGTTTTAGCGTTGAAAGCGACGGTCAGTGAGGTCAGGTCGAACTTTGCGCGCATCAACGTTAGGCCACTCTTCAGTTTAAAGCTGGCGGCCGCGAATAGATCGAATTTGCTGCTCAGGCGTTCGATAAATTCGCCAAGCACCGGATGGCGTGCTGTGAGTGCTTCGAGCTTCAGCGTCAGTACCTGGTGGATGTCGGTCACAGCGGTTGGCGTGGCGGGGCTCTGAGGGGTCAAGCCCAGTCGTATTTTTGCATAACGCAAAGCCAGCGCAGCAGACTGCGGCAGTGTCCGCGCAAATTCGTCCCAAGCAGTCGCATCGAAGGTCGCAGGTGTGGACGCAGCCTTGGGCCCAGGCAACTGCGGCAGATTGTTCGGGTCAATGACTTTGAGTCCGCCATGCACAAAGCGCGCTAAGGTCCGATGCGAAAACTGATTGGTATTGAACTTGGCGTGAAACCCAATACCAAAGCCCCCGTCAGCGTTGGGTATCGGCTTGGCATCGGCGCGGACGGTAAAATCCGAGCCAAAATCGAGAAATTGTGCCGGTTCCATAGCGCTGAGTGGCTGCCGCACGTAATCGATCACATAGCCACCACTTCGCTGCGTACCCCGCAGATTAAAGGCGCGCCAATCTCCTGGGAGGGCAATGTTCATGGGTGCGTCTAGAACCTTTGCGAAGTCGACATGCTCAATCACGTCGTCAGCGAATTCATACGCTTGCTTGGCCGCCGGCGACACCTTGATGGAACGCGCAGCATGGGCCACTTTGGTAATCCCGAAAAATGCCGCAGCGATGCCTTGATGATCAGCACGTAAATCGCGCCACACATCGACCCCACGGTAGGAGCTCTCGCCGGCGAAGGCCGGCGCTGCTGCAACCAAGAAGGTGATGGCAAAGTTTTGGAGAGTTACGCCCATCGCCGTCCTTATCGGAAGCAAATGGATAAATCTTTAACGAAGACATACCGCCGATACGGCTCGTGTTTGCGGTCGCTAATCCCTGAATCGCCGGTTGATTCTTTAGGCAATGACTGAGGTAAAAGTCTTTCCTTTTGTTATCGAGGTATTCACGCTGGTGGGATCGAGCCCGACGGCCGTCGCCAAGGTCTTGCCAAATGACGCCAGCAGCTGATCAAACGGGACATCGCCGCCGCCAGGCGAGGCTTGCCCGGTGGCAGAATTCACTGGTGCCGCGGAATCATTGTCCGATGGATTGACACCACCCACCACACCAGCCTTGACGTTCTTGCCGATGATGACGCTGCCGCAGTGTGAATCGTTATGATCGCGACCATCCTTGCTGGTCAGTGTTCGGCCAAACACCCCCATGTTCGCGAAGGTGACCTTATCCTGCAGATTGTAGGTGGCGAGTGTACTTAGCAAGGTCCTAATATTGCCGACGGCGCTGCTTAAGGTATCGCCTTCGCGGGCGAGTCCGGCATCGGTGTGATTGTCGCCACCAAAGTCTAGGTTGATACCAATGACCGGGGTCAAATTCATGAGAATAAGGGCCACGGCCGTGGCAACCTGACCAGCTTCGTCGTTATCTTTGATCGACTGGAGCAGGGTGATCGCGTTGGTGCCGATTTCGCGGGCTTGAGCGCGAGATTGTACATAGGCATCGAGCAGTTGACGCTGTTGGGTCGTGGCCGCCTGAGATTTCAAGGCCGCCGAAATCGCGTCTACGGTGGTATCGCGCAATTTCTGGAGGTTCCCCAGGGGACTCGCCGGACCTGAAAATAGGGATCGGATTCCCAGCGGACTCACTGGGGCAATCGGTGCGCCCGTGAACGTGTAGTCACCTTGGCCACCGATCACGATCGGCGCAACCTGAATGGTGCCCGCACCGGTTGGTCCCAATGTTGGCGCTGTCGCCGCCGCGAGGAAGGACGGCAGCATATCCGTGCCCGTCAACATGGATCCTTGCAGGGCAAATACCTTTGCCATGTCCGGGTGATTTGAGGTGTAAGTGGCATAATGGAAAAACGCCGCGCGAGCTAGGACGTTGGCCGGCAAAGCAGACCAAGCCTGAGCTCCTGTCGCGCCTTGCGCGGGAATCGAGGTCCCCACTGCAGCGGCCACGCTCGGATGGGTGCTCTTCGCACCATAGGATCCAGGCATATTGGCGTTGAACGGATCGCCCCCATCACTGGAGTTGAGGATGAGATACTGGGCTTTGCCCGCAACGGTCATGGATGCGATCGGATTTTGTGCCAGGGCCCGCTGCGGATCAAGAATCCAACTGATGGGCAGCCCACTCGCCAAGGCCCGCATCGTCAGGAGACTCCCGCCGGAGCTCAGCAATTTTACGAGATGACGTCGATCAATGGTCACTGGGATTCTCCTTAAAGTCCAAACGATTGGATGAGTTCGGACGAGCAAGCCGCCACGAAGGTTGATTGCAGTGCTAACGACGCGGCAGACATGCTGCCGTTGTTCTTGGCGGATGATGCCGCAGCCAGCGCAGCTGAATAGTGTGAATTGAGCGCGGCCAACACCGGCTGGTAGCGTGGATCAGGGGATGGAATCCCTAACAATTGGCTCGTCATGGCACTGATGGACGTATTGGCACTGGTGCTGGCGTATACCGATAAGGGCGGATTATCGACGACGAAGGGCGCCAATTGGGTGCAAAGCTGCGCCATGCCGACCGTCGTCACCACCGATGGCGTGTGGGCGGACGTGTTGTCGACCTTGCCCCGTTGATAGAGGTCCCTGGGGAAAACCGCCAGAGAGTCTGCGATCGTTTGACGCAGGTCCACGATACTGCCGGTGACGCCTGTCGCCGTGATGTTGTCTTCGTTCCAAGTCAGATTGCACGGGTCGGTCAATGACAAGCGCGTGGCTAGCATCAGACACAAGGACTGGAGGCGCAGCGCTCCAACCTGCACGTTGTTCGTCGTCCCCGTTGCGGCTGCGCCGGTGACAAGCGGTGACGTAAAGAGCGTCGTGATGAGGGTGTTGAAGTTATAGTTGCTGCTCGTGAACACATTGGCCACCCGCAGCAACTCGGGATCGTTGGCAGCGGCCGGCGCCGAGTTGGTAAAGATCAACAGTTTCTGCACCCACGAAGCCGCGAAATTTGGTGATTTGGTCAGCGCATTAGCGAAATCCTTGATTCCGCCGCCACTGCCGATGATCGGCGCGGGCATGCCGGTTAGGAAAAATGAGGTCGGCAGATTTTGCATGATGGGATCGCTCTGAGGAAAGAAATCATAGTCGAAGCTCTGGACAAAGTAATTGCGCAGGGGATCGAGGGTTGCGTGACAGCTGATGCACGGTGCATTGAGCTCAGCGGCCTTCTCATCAGGATTGGCCTTGAGCGAAGCTATATCTGGTGCAGACGGTACGACGTTACCGTTCAGGAAGCTCTGTCCATTGGCGACGACTAAGGCCTCATTGACTATTTGCCGATACTGGTTGGAATCGTTAGGTGCCTTCGGCGCCACAAACCCGGCGGTCGAGAAAAAGCCCATCGGCTCAAGATTATCAACCACTAGCGTTGTAGCCGAGCGCAATGCCGGCAGATTCCAAAAGATGGTGTGCTTTTCCGTCGCATTGGCGGGGGCACGGACGGTGGTCATGGTCCAATCGGACCAGTCCGCCGGGGTCACCAGCGCGGCCCCGTCCGGAACCGATGTGCAATCACCCTGCTCGCTGAAGCGAGCTCCGAAGAGGAGATTCCCCACATAAGTTACGGAGTCGGTGACGCCGCCGGCAAATATATTTTGGGAATTACCAGGCGCAAAAGTAAACGTGGAGCAGCCTGCGTCACCAGGGGTTCCTGGATCCGGGTCATACCAAACGCCAAAATTGCCGTTGGTCGGGTCGATCGACTGGCTCACCGGCACCGACGTGCTGGAAGTCCGGCGGGCGACAAAGTTCGGGTATTCCTTATTAAACCAGTTGGTCCGACTGACTTCGGCATCGCGATAGGTCGTGAGGACCTTCAGTGCGGTGTTCATCATGAACGAGCGCGTGGTGAGCAGATTGATGAAGGGCTGGCCGGCGTTCACCGTGGCCACAGCAGTGCGTCCAAACATTTCAGCGGCAGCTGAAAGGATGCGAGGTTCCGCATTGTTCGAAAACATATCAAAAGGCTCGGTCGCATAATAATAATGATACTCGTCGGTGTCGACTGCCTGCCCTTGCTGAAAGGCCACGGTAAAAAACTGCAACATGCGAGTCTGCCATTGGGGCGTCTTTGCCCACTGGCCGACGAGTGTGCCTAAATTGGCTCCCGAGGTCCCGAGGCTGGTGTATTCTGCATCTGTGAGGCCCGCTCCGGTCATGAGGTTTTTAATCTTCGCTGCATAGGCACCAGGAAGAACGGCGACGAAGTTGGCGCGCGCGACTGCGGCTGCGTCCGCCGCCCCGGCCGCACCCGCAGCCCCGGCCGCACCCGCAGCTCCACCGCCGGATGCCGCAGTCGCATTGGCCGATCCTGGGACTCCGGATTCAGTCGAATGACTGGTACCAGAGGTTGCAGCCGCATTGGCACCACTCTGGCGCGCGTCTTCATGCTTCGACTGAACGCTGCAGCTGCTGTTTAGCCACGGCACAGACGCGAGGCAAAGCAGAATCACACGGGTTGACCACCTGGGCATGCGGCCACTGCCACTTGCTGTTTGGTTGCGATTCGGTGCCAACGGCTGACCCGGCGAAGCTCCGACGATAACCGACATGTACTTCTCCTTACGCATTCATTTCCTGTGGCGTGTTGGACATGATTTGAAGCCGAGCATCCACCCATCGGTTCTGGAAAAATCTGGGAATTCTCGAATAATGGTCTGCAACAAGTGGGGATAGGTGGAACTCTAGCGGGGGATCACCGTAAACGACCGCAGCTTTGTAGCCGTTTACACAACGGAACCTGCATCCGTTGTCCTTATCGGCCGATGAATTGTAGAACTTGAATAGAACTTTTAACTTTCCCGCAAGCTTTCGACGGGATTCACTAAAAGCCCGTGATACCAGCCGGGGTGGCCGGCGCAATCGGACGAACTCTCGAGTGAACGGATATTCGTTTGCAAATCAAGTCCGATCAATGATGATCGGAAGAAAGTACACCATTAGTGGCAGCGGCAAGATCATGATGCCCCACTCCAATGCTTGAGTGATAGCTTCTGCGTCGCTTTGCATTCGAGCGCAATCGTCTGATCCCCAGCGCGCCACACGAAATCAACCTCAGGGCCGTCCGCGGTCCCTTTACGCCATCCCGACACATCGCCTAGCCGCATCTGGTCGCTGAGGGGGAGTCGTTCATCCTCACCTTTTAGGCTGCCGTAGAGAACCGCAAATCGTTGAGCTGAGCAAGGAGCTCTTTGTCAGCTTCTCTCACTTCTACGTCATCATAGCCCAGCAATCTCTTCGTGGACCCCGGTCTCGCGAGTTCCATCGATAGCCTTTCCATCGCAAGAAGAGCTTGAGATTTAGAGATCGGCTGCTCGGCACATAATATCTTCGATATTTTTGATTTCTGGCACCCGACCAGCTGGCCGAACTCTAATTGATTGACCCCTAGAAAAACAATAATCGCTCGGACAGCCTTCGGAGCGAGAGTAAAGTCAGAATCTTTGATGGCCTTTTTATAGTTCGCCTTCAAAAACTTTAGAATCGCCAATCGGTTTAGTCGTTCTATTTCAGACACGGAAAGTGACCTCCGACCTTTGACGGAAACTCCTATTTCGACCTCATCTACTATGATGGTTCCTAGAGGGTGCTTATATTCGTAGTTATTTTCTTTTATCCGCTTAATCATTGCCGTTCTCCCGCCGAGACGACCAAAATGAGTTGACCGTCCTCGTCTTCATCAAACTCAATAACCAACCTCACATCATTCTCGGTCACATCCTTTGTTCTCCAGTAGAATCTTTCGCCCAGATATTTGGGATCTGTCGAGTCCTGAAAAATGCCCGACGCCCTTATGAGTGAAATAACTTCATCCACGGTGTAGGCCCGCTCAGGGTGAGCGCCTATGACATGCTCTTCGCATACTTCAACTCGATTTTCGGCACGTAACCCAAAAAACAGGCGCTTTGCGTCAGAAAGCTTCACCCTGACTCCTTTCTATACCGTCCTTGTCGGAGTTTCCAGAGGAAACTTTAGTATTTATAATAAATATTCAATATTAAAGACTATTTTTAGGTTCCAGAGGAAACCATGGCAAACGTACTAAGCTCAGCAGCTAAACTAGATATCGAGGGAACTGGTGGGTTTGTATAGGCGAGGCGCCTAAGAAGCCACGGACATCTCCCGTGTCGCTCGCGGCCTGGACAGCATCTCCGCGACATTTGCGGCATGGGCGAAACTGCGACAGCAACACAATGCACGTATAGGCGACGCTGTCCTGAAGAGACGCTCCTCTATCAAACGGTAGCGGCGCACGTTGAGACCTTTATTGCTGACCGCGAAGCTGACAGGCCTCCCAGTTTTTGGGCAGCGGCTTTATTCCGCGCAACTGGGAGGGCGGGAAGGCTGGAGGGCAGGATTTTTGCAGCAAAGCCAATCATCTGTGCCAGCGACGAGCCCGCCGTGCGGCGCACGGCGGGCTTTGCCAAAAAGCCCATGCGGGCCACCGCTCGCCCGCATGGTCGGCCAGCGTAGGCGCCTTCTCAGTCGGCGAACGTCAGCTCGCCGCCCGCAACTTGGAGGCCATGCACCTGCATGATGTTATTGCTGCCATAGTCCCAAGCCAGCAAATACTTGGCCAGGGCCTCAACCACAATCGCCGCCGTATAGGGCTCCGAGCGCCACTGAGCGGCTTTTTGTACCGACGCCGAAAAGAAAATGCCGGGCGTCCAGACCGCAGCCCGCACTCCTGGCTGGTATAGACCACCAAGGGATTCGGGAAACTGGGCGTCCATCAGCATCTTACTTTTTAGCAGGTATTGAATGCCCTGCTCGATCGCCCGCTGATAGTCATCCAGTAGGCCGAGTTCGCGCGGAATGTCGCGACCAATATTCAACAGTGCATTCACCGCCAGCGCTGTGGACAAATCATAGGTCCGATCGAAGCCACCGGAGAACGCCCCGGCACGGCTTGCATCAAGCATCTTCGTCTCTTTTTGATCGGCCAGCAGGCGGATGACGATACGGCCTAGCGCTTGATTCATCCCCGGATGGCGCAGTCCGCCGTCGCGGTAGGCCCTCGTCAGGGTGTAGGGCAGCATCATCTTGTGCGGGTAATAAAGGCCACAATAGGGCCAAGCCTCAAGGTCGATGGCACGGTTGAGAACGCCGAGGGTGGACTGCACGACTGGGTCGTCACGATGGCCACTTAGTCCAAGGGCGAACAACACATTCGCGTTGACCACACAATCGACGTTGTTGACGCCAAAAGGCATCGTCCCACCACCTGGCCGAAAGGCCTCCTGAATGGACAGGGACTCGTCCTTGAGCCAGGTCAAAAAGGCGCCGGAGTTGTGGCCTTTCCAGCGGTCGCGGGTGTCTTCATAGGCGCGGCTGACGTCGCGATGATCTAACAACACCTGACTGAGCGCATCGACCTCTTGCGCCTGAGAGCCGGGAAAGAGTCGGTAGGCGATCATCGCCAAGGCCGTGTCATCGGCATCTGGAGGAATATTAAAGAAGGACTCGAGGCCCACCGGGTTGACGCTTTTATCAACGATGGCCTCGACCCAACCTGGACGCACCGTTGGGCCGCCGTGATCCTCGGGCATCTTCTGCCCGCTCTTGATACTGCCAGCGAGGATGTCCAGGAGCTTCACCGGAATGTTGAGAGGACCGATCACTTGATACGGAGGCGTCGACGACTGGTGCTCACGCCAGAAGCTGTAGGCATGACCGCGCTTGTAGTGACGGATCGATGCGGTGGCATCCTGAATCATCGCGTGCAGCGGTCCACGGTCGGCCTCGGTGACAAAGGCCAAGGGATAGAGGATGCTCGCCGTGACAAACATGTTCGAGTCGGGAATCGTGATCGGCGCTTGACCATCCGGGGTATGGATGTACTGTGTCAGGGCATGAATGCTCGACGACCATTCGCCGGGATAGTTGCGGATGTAGGGCCAAAGCGGCGGTGTTGGCAGCCCACTCACCAGACGCGGATCCTCAAACGGAAACATCGAGAGGCAACCGTCTCCGGTGTCGCAGCTGTCGTAAAACGGATGGTGCTGGCCAGGGCGATCGATCACCCGCATGTCCGCCAGGGTCACCAAGCCCTGGAGCAGGCTGTCATGAACCGCCGGGGATTCCATCCGCTGCATTTGGACCGCGTGACGGTCCTCCGCCGGCTTGCTCGTGGCTGGATCAAAGGCGGCAGATCCAGGAGAGGTGACCATGAGAGTCATAAGAACCAAGGGAGACAAGGCGATCCACTTCATCGAATCCTCCAACGGCCATAGTCCGGGTTTGACAGCATGGGGTGAAGCGATGGCTTGGTCACCCTCGCACCGAGAGTACCCTAAGAGTCCAACTTCAGGCGCTATAATTTCACCCCGGTCGCAGACCGAAGGTAGGTCCTGAATCATCATTGGCCGCTCTAGTTGTGCTATGATTGGGTAAACCCAGCATCCCGGCAACAGGACTATGCGAGAGGCTCGATCATGATCCACCAGCGCGTTTATCATGTAGCAACCCTGGCCCTCTTTGTGGCAACTGGCCTCAGCCTCGCGTCACAAGGCTGCAAACAAGAAGATGCGCCTAAGGCGCCGCAGGCTGGCGGAACGACATTTACTTCAGCGCCTCCCGCCTTGCCGAGCCCGCCGCTAGGAAGTGCCATCAACCCCAC
>JAPLFX010000073.1 GCA_026390445.1 Pseudomonadota bacterium | reverse complement strand
CGCCGTGGCGGCGTCGAGGTCGAGGATATTATTGTAGGACAGCTCTTTGCCCGACAGTAGCTGGATGTGGCCAAGTCCACTCGGCGCTTTGGCGGAATCGACGTAGAGTCCGGCCATCTGGTGGGGGTTTTCGCCGTAGCGCAGGTCTTGCACCTTACGCAGCTCCAGGGGCAGCGACGCGCCAAGGCTTGCTGGTGCCGCATCGGCAGCGGCTTCGGTCAGATAGGCGGCGATTTGTTGATCGTAGGCAGAGATGGCGGCAAAGGTTTTGGCGGCGAGGCGCTGGCGCAGGGAGCGGCTGAGTCCGCCGCTTTGCAAGGCGCGCAAGACCTCTGGGTAGTCGCTTGGGTCGAGTAGAGGGGTGGCGTGGAGCCAGTTTTTTGCGGCAGCGCGCAGCATGGTTGGGCCACCGATGTCGATATGCTCGATGGCGGACTCGCGGCTGAGTTGTTTAGCCACCGCCTCGGCGGCAAAGCGGTAGAGGTTGACGACGACTAGGTCGATCGGGCGGATCCCGTGCGCGGCGGCTTGATCGACATGGGCGGCTTGGGCGCGGTCGTACAGGATGCCACCATGAATCTTGGGATGCAGAGTCTTGACGCGGCCATCCATGATCTCGGGACTGCCGGTATAGGTGGCCACATCGGCGACGGGGACGTCATGCTCGCGCAGCAACTTAGCCGTCCCACCAGTGGACAGCAACTCGTATCCGAGGGCGACTAAACCCCGGGCAAAGGGCACGAGGCCGGACTTGTCGGTGACCGATAGCAGGGCAAGACGCGAAGAGCTGAGGGGCATGGAGAGATCCTATCGCTGAGGCGGTGGTGAGTCCGCATTGAGTTTACTGGGTGGACCGAGGTGGTTGAGTTGCTCGAGGTTTTTCTTCAGCTGCGCTTCGGTACCCGAGTTGGAGGGCTCGTAGTAGCGCTGATGCGCCAGCTCTTTTGGTAGGTAGACCTGGCGCTGGGCCGCGGCTTGGTCGTCGTGGGCGTAGACATAGCCGGCGCCGTAGCCGAGTTCCTTCATGAACTTGGTCGGCGCGTTGCGCAGGTGCAGCGGTACCTCGAGTGAGCCGGTCTGCTGCACGTCGGCTAGAGCTTTGTTGATGGCGTTATAGGATCTGTTGCTCTTGGGCGACGCCGCCAGATAGGTGGTGGCTTGGGCAAGCATGATCCGGGCCTCGGGCATGCCGACCAAATGCACGGCCTGCATGCAGCTGGTCGCTAACAGCAAGGCGGTTGGATTGGCGTTGCCGACGTCCTCACTCGCGGCGATGACCAGGCGGCGAGCGATAAACATCGGATCCTCGCCGCCATCGAGCATGCGGGCTAGGTAGTAAATGGCACCGTCTGGCTGGCTGGCGCGAATCGATTTGATGAGCGCTGATACGAGATCGTAGTGCTGATCGCCTTGTTTATCGTAGCGCAGGTTCAGTTCGCGCATCACGCCTTTTAGACTGGCGACGGTGACGGGCGTTTGCTCAGAGGGAGCGCTGATGGCGACGGCTTCGAGCAGGTTGAGCGCGCGTCTGGCGTCGCCGTCGGCGGCTTGGGCGATGGCGGTCAGGACTTCTTTGGCGATGTCACTGCGGGGTAGGCCGTGATCTGGCGCGGCGAGGGTTCGGCTGAGGACTGCAAGGATGGCATCGTCTTTGAGGCGTTCGAACTTAAACACCAGAGTCCGCGACAGGATCGCGTTGTTGACTTCAAACGATGGGTTTTCCGTCGTGGCACCGATAAATTTGATGGTGCCTGCCTCCAAAGCCGGTAGCAGCACGTCCTGCTGGCTCTTACTCAGGCGGTGGATCTCGTCCATAAAGACGAGCAAGGCCGACGCTCCAGAGGCCAAACGCTCGGCGGATTCCTGGATGCGTGCACGGATGTCCTTGACGCCGTGGACCACAGCCGACATGACGACCACGGGGCGTTGACTGGCGCGGCCGATCACTCGTGCCAAGCTGGTCTTGCCGGTGCCCGGAGGCCCCCAAAACAGCAGCGAAGTAAACTGATCGGCCCGGACCAAGGCCCAAAGGGCCGAGCCTTGCGCCCACACCTGCTCCTGGCCAAGCAGATCCTCCCGCTCTTGGGGACGGCGACGCTCGGCTAAAGGAGGGCGGTGATGGGCTGATTTTTCAGACATAACCCCACCTCCTTAGCAAAACATCAGGGCCGGCGGCAAGCTCGGCAGCTCATGCCCAGAACTTTCGTGCCGATAGGCAGGAAGTACCTCACGGATGTTCCGTCCACGGGTCGCCACGGAGGCGGCATGGGAGTGTGGTGATGCGGCTATCGATGACCTTCAAGGAATACCTACAATTTCTGAAGAGCTACTCCAATGCGCCGCTGACGCTCAATCGGTTGACCCTGCCCTTTGGCATCATCTCCGACTCCGTCGAGTCAGACACCTTGCTGGTCGGCCATATCCTTGATGATCTGGCGGTCCGCTTGAAAGGCGACGAAGCGGTCGATTGCATCGACGTCGTGGCGATCGCCTACGACCTGGGCCACGAAAATGCTGGCAGCTTCCTCGACCAAGTGCCCTACATCATGTCGCGCATGGCCAAGGACATGAGTGGCGGCGGGCATATCCACTAGGCTTCGCAGATAAATCTTCGACTGGATCCAGGGCGCGCCCCTCGATTTGCTAAGATGTCCTTTGAATTTGGCAGCTTAACCATAGCCTGGCAGCACCTTTAGGAGCTCGCTCAGGGTGTGGTTGCCGCCATTGAGGGCCCCTCGGGGGTCGCCAAGACGTCGAAAAAAGCAGGGATTTCCCGGCCTAATGTTGTATGAGTAGGGGGCGCGAAATAGCCGCGAGCGATGCCAGTTTGGGGAGGAATGGATGGCACAGGTGAAGGTGCGTTTACCAGATGGATCCGAGCGTCAGTATGAGGCCGGAGTGACTTATTTTGACGTCGCTAAAAGCATTGGCGCGGGTTTGGCCAAGGCCGCCTTGGCGGTCAAAGCCAACGGTAAACTCGTCGATGTGACCCTACCGCTGACCAGCGACACCAACCTTGAGATTGTCACCGGCAAATCGGCGGATGGTTTAGAAATCATCCGCCACTCGACCGCTCACGTCTTGGCGATGGCCGTGCAAAAGCTGTGGCCGACGACTCAGGTCACCATTGGTCCGGTGGTCGATTACGGCTTTTACTACGATTTTAAGTTCCCCGACGGCGTCAAGATCAACGACAAGGACCTCGAGGCCATCGAGGTTGAGATGAAGAAGATCGTCAAAGCCGACCACCTGGTCAGCCGTGAAGTCGTGTCCAGAGACGAAGCGGTGCGGCGTTTTGAGAAGCTTGGGGAAACCTTCAAGGTCGAGCTGATCAGCGCCATTCCGCAAAGTGAAGATGTCTCGATCTATGCGATGGAGCATTGGTTTGACCTTTGCCGCGGCCCGCACGTGCCATCGACGGCCAAGGTCGGAGCCTTCAAGTTGACGACCGTGGCCGGATCCTACTGGCGCGGCGACGAGCGCAATCCACAGCTGACGCGGATCTACGGTACGGCTTGGGCAACGCAAAAGGACCTAGACGATCACCTGCACCGGATCGAAGAGGCGAAAAAGCGCGACCACCGCGTGCTCGGCAAGCAGTTGGGGCTGTTTTCCTTCCATAAGGAGGCACCGGCCAATGCCTTTTTTCATCCCTATGGAGCCACGGTTTACAACAAGCTGATGGCCTTTGTCCGGCGCAGCAACGTAAAGTACGGCTTCACCGAGGTCAACACGCCGCTGGTGATGGATGTTGAGCTGTGGCGCAAGAGCGGCCACTACGACAACTACCGTGAGAATATGTACTTCACCAAGGTGGACGACTCGGAGTCGGCGATCAAGCCGATGAACTGTCCTGGCCACTGTCTGATCTATGGCTCGACGCGGCACAGCTATAAAGAGCTGCCGCTGCGGTTGAGCGAATTTGGCCGCGTGCACCGTCACGAGCGTAGCGGCGTGACGCACGGCCTGTTTCGCGTGCGGACCTTTGTCCAAGATGATGCCCATGTGTTCTGCACGGTGGCGCAGATCCAAGACGAGGTGATCCGCGTTCTCGATCAGATTGACGAAGCCTATAAAGCGCTGGGATTTGCCAAGTACCGCATCGAGTTATCGACACGTCCAGAAAAGTCGATCGGCTCTGACGAGATTTGGGCGCAGGCCGAGGCGGCGCTTAAGGACGCGCTCGACAAGACCGGTCGTGAGTATAAGCTGAACCCGGGCGACGGTGCGTTCTATGGACCAAAGATCGACTTCCATCTGATCGACTCGCTGGAGCGCAGCTGGCAGTGTGGCACGGCTCAGCTCGACTTTTCGATGCCTGGTCGCTTTGGTTTGGAATTTGTCGGCGCTGACGACAATACCCACACGCCGGTGATGATTCACCGCGCCGTACTCGGTAGCCTTGAGCGTTTTATGGGCGTCTTTATCGAGCACTACGCCGGACACTTTCCGCTGTGGGCGGCGCCGGTGCAGGTCAAGATCATCAACATCACCTCCGACCAGGAGGAGTACTCGCTGCAGGTCGCCAGTGAACTCGAAGCCGCTGGTGTGCGGGTTGAGGTCGATCTACGCAACGAGAAGTTAGGCTACAAGATCCGTGAAGCCCAGTTGATGAAGGTCCCGTACATGATCGTCATCGGCGATAAAGAGAAAGACGCCAAGACCGTGGCCGCTCGTCTGCAAAATGGGCAGCAGCTGGAGCCGATGTCGACGGCTGGGTTCCTCGGTCACTTACAAGAGACGGCTGGTCCACTTTGGGGGTTGTGATGTCTGGTGCTGGCGCGACGAAGAAGAAATACCTGATCTGTGTCGCTTGGCCCTACGCCAACGGGCCGCAGCATATCGGTCATATCGCCGGCGCCTACCTGCCGCCGGATATCTTTGCCCGGTTTCAGCGCATGCGCGGCAGCGATGTCTTGATGGTCAGCGGCTCTGATACGCATGGAACGCCGGTGACGATCCAAGCCGAAAAAGAAGGGGTCACCCCGGCGCAGATCGTCGAGCGCTACCACAACCTGTTTATCGAGAGCTACCAGAAGATCGGGCTGACCTTTGACTACTTCACCCACACCGGGACTGAGAGCCATGCCCGGGTGGTGCACGAATACTTCAAGGATCTACTGAGCAAAGGCTATATCTACGAGGACACCTCAAAGCAGCTGTTTGACACCAAAGCGCAGCGCTTTTTGCCCGACCGCTATATCGAAGGCGAGTGCCCGCTTTGTGGCTATAAAGAAGCCCGAGGCGACCAATGCGATCAATGCGGCAAGACCTATGATGCCGTAGAGCTCAAGCACCCTGTGTCCAAGATGACCGGCTCAAGAGACCTTGAGGTGCGCGAAACAAAGCACTTTTACGTCGATCTGGGCAAATTAAACGAACCCCTTTTGGCCTGGATCAGCGACGGCAAGCAGCACTGGCGCAAGCACGTGCTGAACTTCGCCAAGGGCATGCTGGAAAAGCGCGAGCTGCGCGGCACCGCGATCACCCGAGATCTTGAGTGGGGGGTGACGATTCCGTTGCCCGGCTACGAGACAAAGCGGATCTATGTTTGGTTTGAAGCCGTCATGGGCTACCTGAGCGCCACGGTGGAGTGGGCCGAAGCCTCGGGCAAGCCAGACGCATGGCACGACTGGTGGGATAGCAAAACGGCCAGCGATGTTAAAAGTTATTACTTTATTGGCAAGGACAACATCACCTTCCACACCATCCATTGGCCAGGATACCTGATCGCCAAGGGTGGACTAAACCTGCCCTATGATGTGCCGGCCAATGAGTATTTAAACAGCTACGGCCGTAAGTTTAGTAAGAGCCGCGGCACCTCGATCACCGTCAGCGACGTCCTCCAGCGCTACCAAAAAGATGCCTGGCGCTACGTGCTCACGGCCTTGGCACCGGAGACGGGGGATGTCGACTTCTCGTGGGACGACTTTCTCGAGAAGGTCAATAATGAGCTGGTCGCCAACTGGGGTAACCTCGCCAATCGCATGCTGGGCTTTGCCTTTAAGCGCTACGATGGCCGCATTCCAGCGCCAGCTACCGAGCTTGAAGCCGATGACCAAGCCTTGCTGGCGGAGGTCAAAGGGGGCTTCCAGGTGGTCGGCGACCTTTACGAAGGCGTCAAGCTGCGCAGTGCGCTGGAAGAAGCGCGCCGTCTCAGCCAACGGGTGAATCAATACCTGAGCGACCGCGCACCGTGGACGGTGATCAAGACCGATCCGAATCGGGCCGCAACCACCGTCTACGTAGCCCTGCAGTGCATTGCCTGGCTCAAGACCATGTGGGCGCCCATCCTGCCGGATAGTTCGCAGCTGATCCATGAAGCCCTAGGTTTTGATGGTCAGCTGTTTGGTACATCCTATACCGAGCAACGGGTCGAATCTGGGGGCAGCAAACACCAGGTTCTGCGCTACGACCACAAGCAGGCCGTGGGAGTGTGGGAGGCGAGCGCACTGCCTGTGGGTCAGGCCATGCGCCCGCCGGTGGCGCCGTTTACCAAGCTCGACGCGGCGATCGTCGAGCTTGAAGGGGCTGGGGCGGGTTGAACGGCTAAATCGGCGGACATGCTGGTGCAGGGTTGGCCGCCGGCGCAGGGCTTGGGGCCGGCGCGGGTGCCGGCGCAGGCGGTGGTGGCGGTGGTGGCGTTGCTGCGGCATCGTAGGGAAATCCTGCATCGGACCAAGCCTTAAACTCGGCTTGGATGGCGCTGCTAAGCGCACCAGAAGGCGGCATTCGACCTGCCTGTATGGCAGTAAGGAGTGCGGGGCCAGCGGCCTGAGCGCCTTGATAATTGGAGAGGTCAGGTGCGGTGAGCCCGGCACCGTGACAGCCGACGCAATTTGCGGCCAGCAGGCCGTCCACTGCACCCAGATAGTAAACACTTTGCCCAGGTGCTACCACGGGTGGCGGCGTTCCGACAGGATAGCCGGCGGTGCGCCAAGCGGCGAAGGTGGCGGCATCATCTGCAGCAAGAGCTGGAACTGCGCCGGCGGGAGGCATTTGTTTTGAGTTCATTTGCGCGTAGACCGATGCGGCAGCCGATTGTGTTTCAGCCAAGGTCGTGAGGTATGGCCTTGTCCGGACATTGGCTGCGGCCGTGGAACTGTAACACCAAGCGCACTTGGCGAGCATCATGGGCTTGATCGTCCCCTCATAAGTGGGCGGGGTCGCCGCCGCCAAATAAAGTTGGGCGAAGCCACCGCCGGCCCAGCTTTGCAAGGCCGCTAGGTCGGCTGCGGCAAGTGGCGCTCCAGGTGGCATCCGGCCAGCGACAGACGCTGCGACGATGGCTGCACCTTGGGCGCTCGCTTGAGCTGCTGTATTCATCAACGGAGCTTGAGTGGCATGACATGATAAACAGGCCCTTTTGATCACTGGTTCGGCGGTCGCTGCATAACTGTTTACCGAAGTGGAGGTGGATGCCGCCGTTGGGCAAGTCTTCCCTGCCGCAGCGGTCGCAGCGTCGGCCTGGCCTGGCGCACTGGCGGCATTGCGGCTGGTCGACGTAGTCTTGGGCTTCAAACCCACCTTTTTTAAAGTGCTACCACATCCGCCAGATGTCATGACCATGACAGCCACGACCCAGACACTCAGTGTCGTTGATTTGATCCGGTTCATAGGTTCCTCCAAGGATAGAAATCGTGCGCTGGAGCAAAAGCCACGTCCTGACTCATCCAGCTCACTTAGCACAGCTCGGCAGCTTGCCTTTATTCCTTGATAGAAACCTTTATAGTCATGATATTACATGTATTTTCGCCACACCTGGGGAGGCTCCAAGATCCTGACGCGACCATCGGGACGTCAGCGTCGACCGCCGCATTTGGCACTGTCTAGCATCGCGACCTGGACGGCGATGGCGGTGTTTTCGCCGGCCGCTGCACTGACTGGCGGCAGCGACTTCATCTCGCGCATGAGGGTGGCGACTTTTCTTATGTCTTCTTCGAGTGCAGCCCCGCCTAGACTCTGATCGGCCAAATCGTCCCGAGCTCCGGGCAGACTTCTGTCTGACCCGCCGTAAACCATCGCCGACTTAGGCTTGAGCACGGCAAACTGAAAGTAGAACATGGCATCGCCCTTGGCTGGGTCGTTTGAGCCGCCGATGATCGCGTTGAAGTTGGCCGGCTTTTTGCCCCCACACCTGCCGGCCTTGGCGGCATCTGAGCAAAGAAAAAGACCAAACAGGCTGCCTTTTTCGTTAGCCACCGGTAGATCGACGGTGACTTCATGGTAAATGTCGCGTAGCGCCAACAGCTTGGTCGCCGGCTGCACTCCCGACTTGGGAGCTTCGCCAAACGGCTCAAGGCTTAACAGGATCTGTCCATCGTTGCCCACTGCTGCAGCCATGGCGTCGTAGTCAGCTGGATAACAAACCGACATGGTCTTAACGGTCACCTTCAAGCGATTTTTACCATGGGCATCGATCGTGTAGCCGATGTCTCTAAAGCCGGCCTTGGAGTCGCGCTGCTCCCGACTGGTGTTGTCGTTGCTTGCAACTACCGGCCCTGCCGCGGCCTTGAGCGACTTTACCGCCTTCATAGGAGACGCTTTGACCACTTCGGCAACCTGATTGTGAGTCGGCGCTTTCGCTTTCCTTTTGCCGAGAAACAACACCAGTCCGATGAGGAATAACACCGCCAAAAACACCCGACTCATGCGCTGCATGATGCGCCCTCTATCCCAAGGTGGAAACGCTGCTATAAATCTTACGACAAGTTAGAGCAAACCTCGATGCACGCCACTACGGGTTAGAGATTCGACTCCAGGCGTACGTTGCCGAAGTTGTCGAAGGGCAAGACCGAGGTCTTCTTTGAGTCCAGTAAGACATCAGTCGATGCCTTTGGATCGAGCAAATAGGCCCGCTGGTCGATTGCAATAGGTCCGGTACCCGACTGGGCAAAACACATCGTCATGCCCAGCATCGAGGTGATGCGAAAACTCGACAGCGACGATGCACCATTGTGCGGGAACGTCCGGTTTGCGGTAGCACTGAGATCGGACGTCACCCTCACCCTCGGTAACAGACCGGGCCCACAAACCACACAGTTGGATGCCATGAGGTGGCTAAAACTAAGTCCATTGAGACGATCCAGCGCAGTGACTTTCCCCGGTTGCTGGCAGACTGTTTGGATGGTGATGTTCTCACTTGCACCGCTGCTTCTAGTGACATTCATCACCAGCTGCGTGCATTGCGAGGTGCATGGCTGCCCGTCAGCATCAAGCAAAGTAAAACCCTTATTAGCTGCGGTATAGCTTGTGGTGTATCCAGGCGGCCGAGTCCGAACATTCCACGAGCGCGTAATGTTCACTATCGCCTCTGTCATCTCCGAGGCGATGGCCTCATGGGTATCATGCGCCTTTGCCGCCATGCTAAAAGTGGTCCACAGCCTGGTCGATCCGGCCACAATAATGGCCATGATCACCGTGGCAAGCAGCAACTCCACCAAGGTCATACCGACCTGATTACCGAGGTTGCATCTATAACGCTGCATTGATCGAGCCCACCCGAGTTTTATAAAGGAGCCCCTGGTTGCTGTTCAGCACCCAATGTAGGGAATAAAAAATCTCCAGGCCGTAGCCGCTGGCTTGAACTGAGCTGGCCTGACAGTTGACGGGGGAATCGGTACGAAAATCCCTTGGATGCACCAGCACCTCAACAAACGAGCCTTTGCTCGCCATAAACGACGCCTTATCAATCTTTGCAGCGCTACTGCTGGTGTTGCTCCCCGCTAAGGACTGCGGTAGGGAAATTTGAAAACAGCGATAAAAAGTCGAAGCAAAAGGTGGCGATGCCTGATCGCTCAGCGGTGTTCTCGCGCACCTTTGGACGTCACCACCGCTACCACCCCCGCTACCAGAAGGC
Source organism: Pseudomonadota bacterium (assembly GCA_026390445.1). GTDB lineage: Bacteria > Bdellovibrionota_B > Oligoflexia > Oligoflexales > CAIYRB01 > CAIYRB01. The sequence continues at coordinate 3,077 of JAPLFX010000073.1, read as the reverse complement.
AGATAGATCTTCTGGGTGGCCGAAAGGGAGGCCAAGTTACTGACGGAGATACTGCTCACGCCGTGTAGGGATGTTGCCGCACATTGCGCATGAACATAATTGCGGTAACCATCGACCACACTCTGGACGATGGCATCTTGAATATCCCGTTCGGCCGACGATGCCGCAACACTGCGCCGTGCGGCATAAAGGTTGCTGTAGCCGACACTGATCGCCACAGCCGCGATGCTCATGATCGCCATGGCGATGAGCACAGAGACGAGTGAGTTACCACCCTCGCTATTTAGCTGGAGGCGAGGCGTCGTGATCATAGGCTTGACCCCGTGCGATCATCAAAGATGGAAAGCTTTGGTGAGAGAAGATAAGGCAGCTTGCCTCCGGATAATTGCTCTTGCAGGTATAGGTCACCGGTGATCAAACCATCGGCCAGCAGGGCGTGATCTGCAGGATCCGATGAAGATGTGTCGAGCTCCACGTTGATGACCGATAGGGTGGCCTTTTCCCGGCTGACCGAGTCGATGCGCTGCCAAGCACCCTGCTCGTTCATGATTTCATCACCAGCACGCAGGCTGATCGCCGTCGCGACTCCATGCTTTGTGAGCATCGGGTGCTTTGTCGTCACACGAACTTGTTTAGCCGCGGCCGCAAAGACGACCAGGTCGTCCTTCTCTGGCCCGATGGTCGTGCGTTTAATCTTCATGGCGCGCTTGTTCATTGGATTAAACACCAAGTCGCCCATCTTCAGCTGATTGATCTCGCGGTCGCTGCCGTCCGCCATCCGCAGCTTGGTATGAAAGGCAAAGCAACCCAGGTCGATGCGGTTTGATACGGTGGCCTGACATGACGACGAATTGGCGGGTTGCACTGTAACGAATGGGGTCCGGTTAGTACCCCAATCGAGAGCAAAGCATCGGGCATCAGCGGGACAGTTCACGACGTCAAAGGGCGAGTTCGCCACGGCTTCGACCTCCCAGTTGGGATAGCCAGGGCTGAAATCGAACGGAGCGTTAAAAGCCTCGCCGTAGTAATTGACGTAAATCGACACGGTTTGCGCGTAATTCGGATAGCTTGTACCAAAGTACGGGCACTGGTTGTCGCCTGCGGTCACGTGAGTCACACAGGAGTTGGTACTACCCCAGCTATCCTGAATGGAGCCATTCAAGACATAGTCGATGGGGGATGAATCAGCCTGGATCTGGTAGTTCACATAGAGTGTCAGTGAAGACACATCATAAGTGTTTAGCGCATTGATGACCAAGTCGGGGATTGTGTCCAGAATTCGAATGGACTGCAGGTCAACAGCAAGGAGTTTATCTAGCAGTGCTGGATCTAATTTATGAAGAGCGGTCTGCTGGGCCGCATTTAGGGTGTTTAAGCCCCAAGTTCTACTGAAATCCAGCTTAGGTAGAATTGATAGCTGGCTTGGCGACAGATAAATCAGGCCCAAGACCTCGCTGATAGTGAGGTCAAGAAGCGGCGAACCGACCGGAAAGGTTGAAATAAGATTATCCTTTTGTTGCTTGAGCGCAACAGCAAGCCCGGTTAGTTGCGGGACGCTCCACCCTTTTAGCTTGGCTTGATACTGAGCCAAGGTGGCCGGTGGGATTGACTTGATGTCGGCATTGCTACCTACAACTAGGGGCGGCGTGCAGAAGCGGTAGGTTGTACTGCTGGTTGCCGAGACGTTGGCGGAAAAGTCTCGACCCGCGAGATCCGTGGCGCCCAATCTAAAAGAACCTGGAACGACATTCCCCACTGTACCGTAGCTGATATTGGCACACGATCCTGGTGAAACTGAAGCCTTGTCCGTCCAGAGCTTGCAGCTTGATGGTGACGACACTTGGATATCAAGCGTGCACTTGGCCGTTAAGGGAGTCGAGTCATCGACAGGCGTCAAAAACACGGTGATGGTAAACGGCACCAACCCGGTACCGTCGACGGCAGCAAGAGGCCGAGGTGCGGCCACCGACCAGCTGTAAACAGCCTTATTCATATTGCGGATCGACGTCGATTTGGATGAAATATCAACGGTTTTGTACCCGCTGTAATCACCGTAGAGAGTCCCATAGGCAAGCTGCTGTGCCGTCGTGGGCACCAGGGCGTTAAGGGCCACGCCCGAAACCGACATGGTCAAGTTGATCAGATTGTCCGGCTGAAAGATCTTCTGACCGTTTTGTGCTGCCAGCGTGCAGGTCGGCACCGGAATGCGTGGCACCGGAATCGTCGCTTTGCTGGTCACCTCAGAACTACCGGCGGTCTTCGTGGTCACCGCGGCGCGGTAGGCGACGATCCAGTTGGAATGGGTCTGGTCCATAATTGGTTCGAGGAAGCGGACCGTCGCCGGTTGAGTCAACTTCGGCCGCTGTCCTTTGGTCACGTAATTAGCGAAATCAGTCGCATTGAGCTTATTACGATCTGGCGCATACAAACTCACATTAGGCGCCTGATACTGCCACGATTCCACGTTGCCTGGAGCGGCCCTAGTGGCACCGACCGAGTTGTTATTCAAGTAAGGATCGGGGAAGAGGTATGGCAGAGCCGTGGGATCGTCCGCGGTGGCGTTGGGTTTGGTGTAAGCCATCAGCGCGGCCACCTGAGTGAGACTTGATACGTTCACTTGGCTCGAACGGTCGCGCCCCTGTAGTGCGCGCTCGTCTTTTTGCTTTAAAACCGTTTTGTCCATCGCGAAGTAGAGCGATGAGCCGAGACCGGCGGCGACAGCGATGGCAACCATGATGGCGGTGTTACCGGATTGGCTTTTGAGGTATTTTAAGTGACGCATCTTGTGCTCTTCCTTCTGCCACTTAGTCAGTAAGACTAGACGTCGATCTGTTTGGCTACCTCGATTGGAACGCAGGTTATGGCTCGAGGGCGCCGAGAGAATACTCGTTCCTGCCCTACCTATCGTCACTCTGGTGGCAAACTTTAAGCAATTTGATGTACGCATCTTTCTAGCCGTCATGACTAGATTAATTCGACCTTTTTTAAAGACAATTCTGCCGCCAACAAAAAGCCGTGACGTGTGCGTCGATAAGGCCTTTGACGGGCTTATCGGCGATTCTTTTTTGTTTGTAGTC